>PASB01000050.1 GCA_002711735.1 Ilumatobacter sp. | reverse complement strand
AGAGAGCGCGGAAAAACCCGGCCTTCAAATAACCGCCCTCAGGGAAAGTTACCGGGTGGTCGATGTCGTGGCCCGTCCGGACCAGCTGACGAAGGTCGCGGCCCGCCGCATCGGCAGCATCAAGCACTGTTGCATAGAACAAATCAGCAGAGACCCGACTGGAGCACGAGGCTTGAACAAAGATTCCACCGGGACGCACAAGGCGGAGCCCGATGTGAGTGAGCCGGGTGTAGGCCCGAACGGCAACGTCGATGCTCGACTGTTTTTGTGCGAACGACGGGGGGTCTACAATTACAATGTCATAGGTCTTGCCAGCTCGCGCTAAGGCGATCATCACATCGAAAGCATCGCCCACTTCAGTGGTGTGTTTACAAGCTGCCACCTCAGCTCGTGCTGTGTTGAGGGCTAAGTTGCGCTCAGCTACTGCAAGCGTCGGGGCGGAGATGTCAACGCTGTGAACACTGCGCGCTCCCCCTGCAGCCGCATGAACACTGAAGCCACCTGTTGAGGCGAACACGTCCAAGATGTCGCGGTCGCAAGAGAGCCGTCCGAGCCGGAGCCGATTGGCACGTTGATCGAGGAAATGGCCTGTCTTCTGGCCAGCACGAACGTCGGCTTCAAAAGTGAGCCCACCCTCCGTGAACAACACCGGACCGTCTGGAATCTCACCAGCGATCACGTCGCCGTCGTCAAGTCCGTAAGTCTCACCGGCTGCGACGTTGCGCCCAAGACGAAGAACCACCGACGTCGCTTCAGTGGTGACCAGAAGCGCCTCGGTCAATAGGGCTAGGTGCGCAAACCAAACCGACGAGTACAACTTCACAACGAGCGTGGTGTCGTACCGGTCGACTACGAAGCCGGGCAACCCATCGCTCTCACCGTTAATCAACCGGAAGGCCGGGCGCCCAGCCGACTCGGCGTCTACGAGTGGTTGGCGGATCTTGCGAGCCGCGACGATCGCCTGCGTCCAGAAGTCGACGTCGATGGTTGCCGGCTTGCCGACGTGCAGAACACGGATTGTGATCGGACCGTTTGGGTCATACAGCCCGATGGCAACAAAACGCCGGTCGTTATCGAAGATAACAGCGAGGTCGCCCTCGGCTCCTTCATGGCTCACCGATGCAACGGACTCATCAAACACCCACGGGTGGCCCGCCCGGACATGTCGGAGTGCGTCCGCGGTGATGCGAACACCAAGGCGGCGTTCAGAGACCTGCGGGAGCGTTTCGAACACGGGGTGAGGTTACGGCCGTTGCGTCCGTTCTGCCTCGTTACAAAATGAGCGGAAGGTCAGGCGTTTGGCAACACCACAACGCCGACACTCGGCGCCATGCTGCCGTCATACGCATCGGCCCACGCTGCTGCCGCTCCATCTGGGCCGAAGCGGTGGTCGGTCGACAGCCAGGCACGGCTGCCTTCGACGAACGCCGCGAGCGCATCAGCGCATCGCTGTTGGTACGCCTCGCGTCCCCACAGCTCCAAACGTCGGCCGGCCTCCGACGGAGCAAAGAACAGCTGCGGTGGCGGGCCGGGCAACTGCGCGGAAGCTGCAGCGTCAACACCAGGAGCGTCATGATGGCTCCGGCCGACCGCCATCGAGTACTTGAGCTGATTTCCAAGGTGAGTGTGCACAGCACCGAGCACCGTTGGATTGCCCGCCATGTCGATGGACACGGTCGCCATAGACGCATCAATGTCTGCGACCTCGTCATAGATCACGACCTTGTCGTAACAGCCGATGCTGCGAACAAAATCAGCGTTGCCAGCCGAAGTCACTCCCACAACGTCGACGACATTGCGTTCGGCAGCACGCTGCGCAAAGCCGATCGCCGTCTTCGACGATGCAGACAACACGACGACCTGCTTTGCGCCGAAGTAAGCCGCGGTACCGTTGTCGGTACCACCACCAGAGTCAGCAAAGAACTCTTCGGCGAGGTATCCGGTGAGAAACAACCCGCGGAGCAGCGCCTGGCGATCTTCGCCGTCGTCGGCGGCGTCATACATCCCGTCGCGCTTCGTTTCGACGTATGAGCGGTACACCGGGGCGTGCTGATGCCGGTGGGAACCGTCGTCGCGGAACCCATCAATCACCGCAGTGGCGGTGAAGACCGCTGTCGAAGCCATGGGAAACCATCCGTAGTAGCGACCGCCGATGGCAATGTCGGGGTTGTTCGACTCGACAACTTCGGCCCAGCCCATCGCTGGCACCTGACCGAACGGCAGTTCGACGGGAAAAAAATTCCAGTACGAAAGTAAGTCACCGAATACGGCGTAGGTGATGTTGTTGGCAGTCACGGCAAATCGATCGACGCGCAGCCGGACCTGATTCTCACCGAGCGGCTGACCGGCCATCTCAACGGTCCTGGTGTTGCCAATGACCTTTCGTTCAACGTGAAGCGTGTGTTCCATCATTCCAGCATGACAGCTCGTGGTTCGACGGTGTGAGCCAGTTGGGACTACCGGAAGCCGACCGGCTACAACCAGGGAATGACTCAAGATGCCAACTATCGCAATACCGACCGCCCTCCGCTTGATCTCAAGAGCCTGTTCGGTCTGTCCGGCAAGGTTGCCGTAGTCACCGGCGGCTCGCGCGGCATTGGGTACATGATCGCAGCTGGCCTGGTTGCCAACGGCGTGAAGGTCTACATCACCGCACGGAAAGCCGCTCAGTGTGATGCGGCGGCCGCAGAGTTGTCGCAGGCTGAGCCTGGACACGGCGAATGCATCTCGATTCCTGCTGACATGTCGACAGCCGACGGTATTGCGTCGCTGGTCAGCGCGTTCTCCAAGAACGAGACCCAACTCGACATTCTGGTCAACAACGCCGGAGCTGCGTGGGGCGCGCCCCTCGGCGAATTCCCCGAGATGGGCTTCGACAAGGTGATGGACATCAACGTCAAAGCACCGTTCATGCTGACCCAGGCGTTCATCCCACACCTGAAGACTGGTGCATCACACGAAGATCCGGCACGTGTCGTGATGATCGGATCGATCGACGGCATTCGAGTCCCGATCGGCGACAACTACTCCTACTCAGCGTCCAAGGCCGCCATCCACATGATGACGCGACACATGGCGTCTCACTTGGTCGGCGATCACATCCTGCTCAACTCAATCGCTCCCGGTCCGTTCCCTTCAAAGATGATGGCTTACATGCTTGACGATGAAGACAACCGCAACATGGTTGAGGGCACGAACCCGCGCAAGCGGGTCGGCACGCCGCAAGACATCGCCGGGGCCGTGATCTTTTTGTCAAGCCGAGCAAGCGCCTACACCTCCGGTACCGTCATTCCGGTCGATGGCGGCATCTCCACGCTCTGAGCCCGAGCAGCGGACCGATCAGAATGAAGTAATGTCATCATGGCAATGCGGTTAAGAGACTCCTATGACTTGGGCCAGCAAATTGCTGACGATCCGCTCGTGCAGGTGATCGACGACTTCGTCACCGAGACCGAACGAAACCACATCATTCGGCTTACTAGAGACAAACTCGACACTGCACTGGTGAGCGCCGTCGGTGCAGCGCAGACCAGTGACGGGAGAACCGGCTCAGTGGCATGGGTCAAACACGATCACACACCAATCGTGCGAGGCTTAGTCAAGCGAGTGAGCAACCTCGTTGGCATTCCAGTGCGTCACGCCGAATCGCTGCAGGTCGTGCACTACGGGGAGACCCAGGAGTACAAGCCGCATTTCGATGCGTACGACATGACGACAGAGAAGGGGCAGCAGCGGACCGCCAAGGGTGGCCAGCGGCTGGTGACCGCACTCATGTACCTCAACGAGGTCGAAGACGGTGGCGGCACTATCTTTCCGAAGCTCAAACTCGAAGTCGAGGCCCGACCCGGCCGTATGGTGATCTTTCACAACGTAGGCGACCACGATCTAGAGGATTTAACGCGTCATCGCAACTCTCTGCACGGTGGGTCACCGGTGTGGGGCGGCCAAAAATGGGCTTGCAACCTTTGGTTCCGGCGGTTGCCATACCAGCCGCCGAAACCTCAAAGCCAGGCCCGAGGCTCGAGCGGCCGGGTCACCCCCAAGAGGCGCTGATCACTCAAGCAAACGCGTTAACGCCAGTGGCGGCGGCAGACACATCCCAGAGCCTGGCGGCATTGGCGGCGTCAACGGCATAAGGCTTGACGCCAAGGAACCTGCCCACTGCGCTATCAGGGTTTTCGAGATTGGCGATGTCGGCGTCTTCGCAATACACACCGCCCATTCCGTCTAGCTGCGGGGAGACGGCGGCAAAAATCGATGTCGATGCCCCCTGTTCTGGTGTCTTGAAAAGTTCGTTGATGTTGCCCGCCTCGTCTATCCAGCCCATCGCAATCATTTCCTCCCTCGGAAGGTGGCGTTGCAACTCGGTCATGATGCCCCCCGGGTGCACGGCAAATACGCGGACACCATGCTCAACGCCGAGAGTATCGAGATGAACGGCGAACAAGGAGTTGGCGGTCTTCGCCTGGCCGTACGCAATCCACTTGTCATAGTCGGATATGAAGTGCATGTCGTCGTAACGAATATCAGAGAGCTTGTGGCCGGTCGACGACAGCGCTACCACTCGAGCACCGCCGTTGGCAGCCAGGGCAGGCCACATCTTGTTGGTCATCACATAGTGCCCGAAATGATTCGTTGCGAACTGGGCTTCCCACCCGTCGCCGACTCGCATCTCGGGGCATGCCATGATCGCAGCGTTGTTGATCAAGATGTCGACGGACCGGTCGCCGTCGGTGATGCGCTGGCCAAACCCGCCGGCACTTGAAAGGTCACTGAGGTCCATCTCGTCGATGGTGACGGTGCCTGCGGTCTCACCTAGTCCAGCAAGCACCACTCGCGCATGATCGGCACGACGGGCAGGAACGATGACATCAGCCCCCGCTTCCGCAAGGCCTTTCGTCGTTTCGAGACCGAGACCCGAATAGCCGCCGGTGACAACAGCAAGCTTGCCGGAAAGGTCCAAGCCCGCAGTGACCTCCGATGGCGTGGAGCGCATCCCGAATCCTGAGCCGAGTGCTTGCTGTGGAGTGCGTTGTTGAGCGGTCACCTCGGGAACGTAGCGCGAATCGCCGGCATGCGATGATGTCGTGATGTCTTCGACGCTGCCTGCCAGCTTTCATCCCGACGATGGCTTTACTGTCGAAGCCGCTAACGGTGGCCTTATCCATAGTGCCAGCGCCGAGCATGGCGAACGTTTCGCACGCAAGCTGTGGAAAGTTCGCGACGGCGTCTGGTGCATGGTCGGCAACGGACTGTCAAACCAGACCTTTGTCGAGGGACCGGGCGGGCTGATCGCGATCGATACGGGCGAGTGCAACGAGGAGATGCGTTTCGCTCTCACAGCCGTCGCAGCAGAGACAGACTCACCAGTTGTCGCCGTGATCTACACGCACTTTCATTATGTCGGCGGCACACAGGCTGTCACCGACCTAGTTGGCGACGTTCCCATCTGGAGCCACAGCGGGGTGACCGGCAACCGCCAACGCAACAGCTCTGAAGTTGGGCCGGTGGCACGGTCTGGTCTTGTTCACCAGTTCGGTATCACGTTGCCGGCCGAGGGGCCTGACGCTCTCGTCAACGTCGGCCTCGGACTGAGTTTCCGCAACGCCGCGCATGCCCCGTTTACCGAAGGCTTTCTCTACCCAACCGACACCTTCGACACGCCAACCACAGCATCGATCGCAGGACTCATCGTCGAAATGACGCCTGCACCGTCGGACGCTGACGATTCGATCACGATCTGGTTTCCTGAACTGTCGGTCTGCATCAACAACATCGTGTGGCCGGTCCTGTTTAACGTCTTTCCAATTCGTGGTGAGGAGTACCGCGATCCAGGTGGTCTGCTGGACGGACTCGACCACATCGCCACGCTCGGTGCGGAGCATCTAGTCGGCGCACACGGCCCGCCAATCAGTGGTACCGACACGGTGCTCAACGAGGTGCTCCGTAGCAGGGATGCCATCCAATTCATGTGGGATCAGACGGTCCGCGGCATCAACAAGGGCCTAACCCTCGGCGAACTGACCGAGGCCGTGCAATTGCCGGATCTTTACGCCGATTCGTACCTCCAAACCCAATTTTACGGTGTTGTCGAGCACCATGTCCGTCAGATCCACGCCGGATTGCGTGGCTGGTTCGACGGCGACGAAGCCGCGTTATTCCCCGTCCCACCAGTCGAGCGAGCAACCAAGCTCGTCGACGGGTTTGGCGGTGCTCAGGCGGTCCGGAACAAGATTGCCGAGGCCACCGAATCGAACGACATCCGCTGGGCGATCGAAATGGCGACTTGGCTCATCCGCCTCGAGTCGGCTGACGATGATGATCGAGCCCAGCTCGCTGACCTCTTGCGCGTGGTTGCCCGTCGAACGACCGCAGCGAACATCCGCAACTGGTGCCTCGTCCGAGCTCGCCATTTAGACGGCACTGCCGACACCGACCGCTTTCATGCTCACCGGTTCTCTCTCGCCCAGGTGGAACAAGCCCCGGTCTCCGACGTGTTGGCAACGGTTCGCGTGATGCTCAACCCGATGATGTGCGGTGACGTTGACCAGCAACTGACAATTGAGGTCACTGGCGACCGCGCAGGGCTCCATGTCCGCCGCGGCGTAGCCGTCCCGACCACCGGTTCCCACGACGGCCTGCAGCTCTCGACGTCGACAGCCCTGTGGGCTGCGCTGATGGCAAACAAGACAGGTCTCACGGCGATACTTGCCGCGCCGGAGACCGAAGTAAGCAACCGTGATTCCGTTTCAGAGTTTCTGTCGTGGTTTGAGCACCGATCGTTTCATCAGTGATCACGCCGTCGAGTTGAACGCTGCAACTAACAAATCTTGACAACTGCGATGATCTATCCGGAAGTCTGGATCACCGCCGGCCGAAATGTGGGCGCCGACCTTTGGCCCGACACCCCGAACTGAGGCCCCGGCCCCGATGAGCAGTCCGACTGCCAGTCGGCTGGACTTCATCGCCGCACCACGATTTCGGCTCCCGCCTCCTCTGGCTCGTCATCAAACAGTTCAGCGGGAAACCCCGGCGCCGTGACCGAGACGCCGGCGGCATCTTCGAGTCGCCGAATAACATTTGGCGACCATTCACGATCGCCATACCGGGCGGCTGCGTCGTTGAAAATGCTGATCATCATCGGGTTCATCTCCAGCGGCACACCAGCTCCATCAGCGATGTCCTGAAAGAGTCCGATGTCCTTCAACACCAGATCCATCGTGAAGCTGATGTCGCGGCCACCGTTCAAGATCACCTGCCCTTCGGTCTCGTGCACGAACGAGTTGCCGCTTGAGATGCGGAACGCCTCATAGGTGGTGGCAAGGTCGACGCCAGCAGCAGTCATCGTGGTGAGGGCTTCGGTCACAGCGATCAGGTTTGCCGTTGCGAGATAGTTCGTCGCCACCTTCAGTACCGACGCCGAGCCAAGATCGCCGGTATGCAGGACCCGGCGGCCCAGGATGGTGAGCAGTGGTAGTACTCGCTCGAACGTCGGTCGGTCGGTTCCTGCAAAAATCGAGATATTGCCGGTTGCTGCACGGTGACAGCCTCCCGAGACGGGGCAGTCGACAGCCGCACCCCCCGCAGCAGCCACCAGTGCGCCCAGCCGCACAATCTCAGCAGAGTCGGTCGTTGACATCTCCATCCACACCGTTCCCGGTC
Source organism: Ilumatobacter sp. (assembly GCA_002711735.1). Lineage (GTDB taxonomy): Bacteria > Actinomycetota > Acidimicrobiia > Acidimicrobiales > Ilumatobacteraceae > Ilumatobacter_A. Next base: position 24,158 of record PASB01000050.1, on the reverse strand, counting down.
GCAGACCGGCAATGACGCCGTCGTCGGCTTCCATCACCGCAGCAGACGCCATGGGCGAAGGCAGACAGGTGATGACCACATCGCACTGCTCTGTCACTGCCATCGGACTTTCAGCTACGACAGCTCCGAGGGAGACAAAGTGGTCAACGCGTTCTGCGTCGAGGTCAAGCGCAACGACGCTGACGCCGTTACGGAGAAGAGACCCAGCGAGCTTTCCGCCGACGTTGCCCAACCCGATGAATCCGACTCGGACGATTGCGGGGTCAACTGGACCGACGCCAGTCACGAAACAAGCTCCGCGTGACCCGCAGCAGTCACTTCAGGGTCCCACGCAGTTCTCGCGAACACCGAGCGCACGTCTGCTTCGAACGAGGCGAGATCGTGGGTTGATCCGTTTGGGTCAAACGATTTCTGATCCCACTCGGCGCAGAACGCTGCACACAGGTCAAACCATGGATGATCACCGAGCTCATTTCGCCGGTTGCGATCTCCACCTAGGTGGTGGGCGAAGTAGTAGCTCTGGAAGACACCGTGTTGCTCAATCACCCAGGCGACTTCCGCGCGGACATAAGGGCGCAACACACTTGCGGCATACTCGGCATGGTTATGCGGGGCCAGTTCGTCGCCGATATCGTGAAGCAGAGCGGCAACGACCCAGTCGACGTCCGCACCCGCTAGGCGGGCTCGCGTTCCCGATTGCAGCGAATGCTCAAGGCGCGTGATTTGATACCCGCCGAGTGATTCGTCAAGCCTCTCGAGCACACCGAGCAGCCGGTCGGCCAACCCGGTAGCATGCTGCCGCTCGAAACTGTCAAGCAGCGCGTAATCTTCCGCAGTGCCAAACTGCATCTCGGTGAATGAAACGACATCAGACGGCGTCGCTGCTGTCGTTTCGACGGTTGCTGGTTGGAGCGTCATTGGTGTCCTATCTGTCAAGCGATATGACGGCGGCGGTCGAGACGCCACCGGGTCTCAGGACCGTCATGGTCGATGTAGCACCCTTGCAGGTAGCGAGGGCACCGGGCTTGGTGGACCGAACGTGCGCACTGCGCTCGACTGGCCTACCGTGCACGGCGATGTCCTACAGTCAACCATCTGCGGCGGACGGCCAGGGACCAGCTCGGCGTCGGTTCAGTCCCGATCGCGCTGCGCTTTCCGACGCGTTCCCGCTAGTGATCCCGGCGATCCCTTTTGGTTTTGTCCTCGGGCTCGCCATGACCGAGTCAGAGATGCCGTTGTGGGCTGCATGGCTGACGTCGCCGCTGCTCTTCGCTGGCGCCGCCCAACTCACGATGGTCACCATTGCAGGCACCGCATCACTGTGGGCAATTATCTCAGCTGTTCTCGTGATTAACAGTCGCCACGTGATGTACAGCGCTGCGTTGGCTCCTTCATTTCGACACCAGCCGCCCTGGATGCGACGGCTTGCACCATTCGTGATGGTCGACCAACTCTTCGCTGTTGCGATGCTGCGCACGGATGACCCCCCAGCATCGTTCCGTCGGTACTACCTCACGTTCGGTGTCTTCTTTTTCACGATTTGGAACCTTGCTGTGCCCTTGGGCATGGTTGCTGGCCCGGTCATTCCGGAGTCGTGGCAGCTCAACTTTGCGCCTGTCGTGATGTTTGCCGGTTTGACGTTATTTGCCATCAAACGGGTACCCGCAGGTGTTGCTGCGCTTGTCGGCGGACTGGTCTCGCTGCTGGCGGCCGGGCTGTCAGATCGACTCGGCATCCTGGTCGGAGCAATCACCGGCGTCCTCGCCGGCGCAGCTGTCGACCAATGGCTGACGGCACGCAACGCCCGTGAGCCGAATGCTGAGACGGGATGAGCAACGGCGCTGCAGCTCTCGTCCTCGCAGTTTGCGCTCTAGGTACGTATCTGTTCCGCGCCAGCGTGATCTTGCTGTTCGGCGACCGCATATTTCCACCGACGATTGAGAGGGCGCTACGGAACGTCGGCCCGGCAGTGCTGGCAGCCCTCACGGTGAACCTTGCCGTCAGCGGCGGTAGCGGATCCAGCGTCGAAATCATCGGAGCCGAGGTAGCGGCATTGGCAGTTGCGTGCGGCGTGGCGGTTTGGCGCAAGAACCTTTTGTGGACACTCGCTGCAGGCATGGCGTCTCTCTTGATCCTCAGCGCCCTCTGAATGACTTCGAGGCTGGGACCAGGTGTCACTCAGACCAGGCGGAAGGTAACGCCACAGATCTCGTGCGTCTCACCGCGGCGAGAACGATCGGCGGCGATGAGGTCAACCCCGTCAATGCCTTCGCCTCGCTCCCCCACCCCTGCAAATTCCACAGCTCGGTCAATGCCGAGTTCACTCCATCGCGACGACATTGCAGCAACATCGGCGGCTCCGATGGCGATACCGGCGATTCCGGCAACCACAGATTCGTTGCGGTGCGCTTCCCAGCTCGGACCCGCCCAAGCCCAGCTGCCGTTCGGTACTGGCTGATCGATCGACACCAAGGCTCCGCCGACGTCGCGGGGATGGAGATGTCTCCCACGGATTGTCGGGAAATCCCCTGCCCACACAACACGGACATCATGCTGGGTGATCCGCGCTATCCGGTCATCAAGGTCGTCACACTCGTACATAACCATGTAGCCACCATCGCCCTTGCGCTTTTCAATCAGCCGACCAGCAGTCGTGCCGACTTCGGTCGGTGAAACGACCTCCAAGAACTGGTCGCCGATCACCATCAACGCGTTACGGAGACCAAACTCGGCAACACCCGGGTCTTCGAAACAAATCGATAGATCAAATGTCTCGCACAGTTGACTAACAACGGTGTCAAGGTCAGTTGCAACCAAGGCGACTTGGCGAAGGCGGAACATCAGTAATGTCTCCTGCTACTCAAGGTGACGATCGGTCCTTCGGAACCAGATCACCGTCGGGTGGGTGTCGGCACATCTTGGCCGAATAATCGAAACCCGGCCGACCTGGAGGCCGACCCCGGCGATCGAGCAACAACACGGTACGTTCGCCGAATGTCCGCTCCCCTCGCGCCAAAGCATCCAAACCTCGGCTTCTACACGCTGGCCGGAGCACCTGAGTCGCCGCGTGACCTCATCGAAGAAGTCACCGAAGGCGAACGACTCGGCTTCGGCACCACGTTCATTTCTGAGCGATTCAATACTAAAGAGGCAGCCACGCTGTCAGGCGCTGCAGGCGCCGTAACACACAGCATCGACATCATCACGGGCGCGACGAACCACAACACTCGGCACCCGATCGTCACGGCGTCGTATGCCACCACAATGCACCGCTTGACCGGCGGGCGTTTCTCGCTCGGGATCGGCCGCGGTATCGCACCGATGTTCAAGGCATTCGGGATCCCGCCGATCACGACAGCTCAGATGGAGGACTTCGCTGCCATCATGCGCCGGTTGTGGAAAGGAGACACCGTGATCGGCCATGAGGGCCCGATCGGCAAATACCCGGTTCTACGGCTCGACCCCACTTTCGACGAAGACATTCCCCTTTCAATCGTCGCATTTGGACCGAACACCTTGGAGTTGGGTGGCCGCGTTTTCGACAATGTAATTCTGCACACTTTCTTCACCGACGAAACGTTGCAGAGATGCGTCGCAACGGTGAAAGACGCAGCCAAGCGGGCCGGTCGCGACCCAGCATCAGTTCGCGTCTGGTCCTGCTGCGCGACTGTCGGCGACCACATCGACGAGCCGCTGCGGTTAAGGAAGACCGTCGGTCGACTCGCCACCTATCTCCAGGCATACGGCGACCTGATGGTGTCAACCAACCGGTGGGACTCAACAGTTCTCGAAGCATTCCGGGCAGACGAGGTAGTCACGAACATCGGTGGGGCAATCGATGCAGTTGCAACGAATGAGCAACTTGAGCACATCGCCACGCTGCTCCCCGACGAATGGCTCGCTCCAGCTGCAACTGGCAGCCCGAGCGCATGCGCTGCAGCCGTGCACCAGCAGATCAACCTCGGTGCCGATGCTGTGATCATGCACGGTGCAACGCCCACGGAACTCGCTCCGATTCTCCAGTTCATGAACTGAGCATCACCGTCTACACCGGGCATCGCAGGCGGAAATGTTCTGATCCCGCTGCCTACCTGCGACACTTAGATGATGGCCACGCTCGTTCTCACCGTTATCGGCAAGGACAAGTCGGGACTGGTCGATGCGCTCGCTGAGCCGATCGCAACCCACGGCGGCAGCTGGGATCGCAGTCACATGGCTCGTGTGGCCGGCCAGTTCGCTGGTCTCATCGTCGTCTCAGTTCCCGATCGTCAGGTAGCAGCCCTCACTGCGAGCTTCGACGCCTTAAACGCGCAAGGTCTGCTCGATGTGCGGGTCGCAATTGCGTCCAACAACGACAAAGCAACCGAGCCGTCGCTGATGAGCCTCCAACTTGTCGGACAGGATCGGCCCGGAATCATCCGCGAGGTTTCCGCCGCTCTTGCCAGCCGCGACGTAAGTATCCTGGAATTAGAGACCGACACGACGTCAGCGCCGATGTCTGCCGAGCCGTTGTTTCACGCTAGCGCCACGCTCCATATCCCGCCCGGCCTCGACGAAGACGGACTGCGCGATGCTCTAGAAGACATCGCGAACGAGATGATGGTCGATCTTCGAATAGGGGAATCATCATCAACTTCGGCCGGTTGACTTCAACCGACCGACAAATGACAGCAGAGAGGAGGCACAAGTGAGCGACGACAACGCACGGGACCGCATAAAACTGACGCAGTTCAGCCACGGTGCCGGTTGAGGTTGCAAACTCGCTCCCGGCGAGCTGGCGCACGTTGTGCGCCATCTGGAATCTGAACATCCCGACGAACTCATCGTCGGAACCGACACCGGCGACGACGCCGCTGTGTGGCAAATCGACGCTAACCAAGCGATTGTGTCGACAGCGGACTTCATCACCCCGGTGGTCGACGATGCGCGCACATGGGGCCGCGTGGCCGCCGCCAACAGTGTCAGCGACGTCTATGCCATGGGCGGTCGGCCCCTCTTCGCCTTGAACCTCGTCGGCTGGAACAACGACGCTCTGCCCACCGAGTTGCTCTCCGAACTGTTGGCGGGTGGCCAAGACATTGCATCAGCAGCGGGCTTCGCCGTGGTCGGTGGTCACACCATCGACGACCCAGAACCGAAGTACGGCATGTCAGTCACTGGCACCGTGCATCCTGACCAAATCCTCCGCAACAGCGGGCTGCGCCAGGGTGACGACGTCATCCTCACCAAACCCCTCGGCGTAGGAATTCTTACCACTGCCATCAAGTCCGCCGTTGCGAGCGCAGCCGAAACTGACCAAGCAGTTGCCTCGATGGTGAGGCTCAACGACATCGGAGCTCAACTTGCCATCGATGCGGGTGCCACCGGCGCTACTGACGTCACTGGCTTCGGACTCCTCGGCCATCTCGGCCGCATGGCACTCGAATCGAAGCTGTCGGTTACCGTGGAGTTCGACGCAATTCCCTTTCTGCCAGGGGCCATCGTTCACGCTGCCTCTGGCGTGATGCCCAGTGGCAGCCGGCGCAACTTGGAGTGGGGCACCAAGTTCCTTGATGCTGGCAAGCATGACGAAATGCACCAGCTTCTCGTCGCAGACGCCCAGACTTCCGGCGGCCTTGTTTTCGGTGTCGATCCCGGCTCAACGGCGAGCATCCTCGCCGAACTTGCCGCCACCGGCCACAACGCTGCCCGTATTGGCAGCGCCAGCGTTGGTACTCCTGGCATCGTTCTGCGCTAATTCGTGCGAGCTCCAAATTGATCGAAACCGCTGTCGGTCTTGCGGGTGGGGTCGTCACGGCTGAAAGCAAGCTGAAGCTCTCGACAGACTCTGAAAATCGACCGCCTCCCGTTGACGGGCCTCGTTAAAGTGTCCAGCACCCTCTTTGGCTCTGGTGGCGATCACCTCTAACTCTGTCTTACGGTTGATGACTTACAGTCCCCTGGAGGGTTTCGAAATCAGATTTTGTCGCTTTCGGGTCTTGGAAATGAATCGGTAGTAACAATTCGCAGTGCCGCGTTATTGGGCAGTTCCCGTGTGAACATCGTCGGATGACACATTCGCACAGCAGCGCCGAGCCCTTAAACGTTGGCCCACGGGTAGCCCGATCGATCTGGACTGCGGTCACTGTGGCGGCAATCACCACTGCGATCCTGCTGATCATGCTGTGGCCGAGAGGAGCAACAGAGTCCCCAGGCCTCGTAGCGGCCGGATCAGATCCTGTGACTGCCGACGTCATAGATCGCAGCTTGGTGCCTTGCTCATATGACCCACTGCTCGGCTGCTACACCTTCACTGTCGTGCCGCAGGGTGGCGCCTTTGCCGACGAGTCACTGGTGTTAGACCAGCCACTAGAGACCACTATCAGCAACGGTGACAGCATCTTGGTGGTGGTCAACCGGCTCGACGATGGCACGGTGGTTGTGAGTTTCTACGATTTTGAACGCAGCACGCCAATGCTGCTGCTGCTGTTGCTGTTTGTCGCTGTCATCGTGGCGTTCGGCGGATGGCGTGGCCTCGGGGCGCTCGGTGGGCTCGCTATGAGCTTGTTAATCATCGGGGCGTTCGCCCTGCCAGCGCTACTCGCAGGCTCGAACAGCGTGGCAATCGCGCTTGTTACTGCCAGCGTGATCGCTTTCGTTGCGCTATTTCTCGCCCACGGCTTCAACATCTCAACAGCTGTTGCACTGATCTCAACGCTCGCGGCGCTCGCCGTCACCGGAGTGCTGGCTCTGCTGTTCGTTTGGTCATCGAACCTCACCGGGCTCGCAGACGAGTCCGTTGGCTACCTGGACGTACTCGGTGCTTCGATCGACCCGCGAGGGCTTCTCCTCGCTGGCATCTTGATCGGCTCACTCGGTGTGCTCGATGACGTCACGGTTACTCAAGTATCTGCCGTACTGGAACTCAAGAGCGCTGCGCCGCACGCAACTACCAAAGAGCTTTACCAGCGTGGCGTTCGGATTGGACGCGACCACATTTCCTCGACAGTGAACACGCTGTTCCTTGCATACGTAGGGGCCTCTCTCCCGCTGCTGTTGCTGTTCCGTCAAGCAGGCCAAACCTTCGGGTCCGTAGCCACTCAAGAGATCGTCGCAGTCGAGATCGTCCGCGCCCTCGTGGGCTCCATTGGTCTCGTGTCTGCAGTACCGATCAGCACCTATCTTGCCGCCCGCATTGTCTCTATCAGCGACGAGGCAACCGCAACGCCCGCTATCGGTTCCGATACGTGATTCAGCCGCTACTGCGTTAAGCATTTGCGGGAATGGAAGCAGAAACATCTGCCGAGTTCGTGGACACTTTGCCTATCGTACGACCCGGCTTGATTACTTCTTCGGAAGGCCCATGCGGAGTAAAACTGCCCTGGACCTTTCGACGCTGAACGTCCACCGATCGTCGTGGAGATCTGCATCTTGACGACGCCAGCGAATCGGAAGTCGGAACCGTCGGCAAGGGGACCCCGGACGAGTGCAACCCCGATCCTGTGCGATGGTTTGAAACTTCCAACTCGTGGCACCAGATGGTGATGGCGTCTGTCCTGCGACCGGTGAGGATTTCAAATCCGGAAATATCGTCAGACAGCGTTCGCTCAGTCGGGGGTCCAGCGTGCCGAGCTGAGGATGCGGCTGTCCTCAATCAGCCAGGCCGCCGTAGCGTCACGGAGTTCAAGCACCATCTGGACGGAGCCGCCGTGCATCACCGGTGCGGCGAACTCCATTTCTGCTCGCCCAACTCGCTTTGCGCCTGGCACCAAAGCCTCCTCAAGGAACGCCCAGTTTGCAGCATTGTTGACATGATCAAAGGGGTCGAGATCCGCTCGCCTCACCGTCCACTTCGACCGTTCTGCGGTCGCCGTAGGACCAGGCAGGACCAAGCGCGCCGACACCTTGCGGCCACCGCAGGCTGGGCCGTAGATGTCAACGAATTGGTCAGACAAGGGCGTCGGGCGACCCGTGCCGTTTGCCACTTGCACCCACACACTGCTGCAGAAAATGTCGGCCCCAGCGTCACCGCGGATGCGCGTCGTGCGTTCGGCCCAGCTCCGGCCCATACCCGTGCAGTAGGTAGAGAGCTCAACGGCTTCGTCCAGCGTCGCTGCATGGCGAACTTCAATGAGGGTTCGCCGCACAATCCATTCCCACGCACCGTCGAGGCCAGCGTCAGTTGCATCGTCGCTCGCGACGTCTTGCAACATACGCGCTGTGGCGTCGAGCCGAAGCTGTCCACTGGGGTCAACGTCACTCAGCCGCACCACTCTTTCGATCTGGAACGATCGCGTACTCGGCGTGGGTTTGATCAGCTCGGACGCTCCAGCGTTTGCGCTCATGACCTTGATGCTCGCACATGAGGACTACGTCCAAAGGGGCCGACGAAACTACGGTCAAATCATGCTCATTGTCGCTGGATCGATCATCACCGAATCGGGAGGGCGTGAGCCGTTCTTCAACGCCGTGCAGCCCATGGTTTCAGCAACACGCGAAGAGCCAGGGTGTCATGAATATGCCTTTACACCTGACCCGACTGACGACAACCGAGTGCTGCTTTATGAGTTGTGGGAAGATCAGGCTGCGCTTGACCGGCATTTCTCGAGCGCCCACATGGCTGACTGGCAGGAGAAGCGGAAATGCCTCGCAATAGCCAGAGCCTCCATCAAAAAGTACACCATCTCATCAGTCGCGGACCTCGGATGAACACCTCGGAACCCAACAATAAGCCCGACCCGATTTTCGGGTGCATGGACAGGTGGTACGCACACTTGCGCAGCGAACTCGACGGCGGCTTCGACGCGCTACTTCATCCGGATTGCATCTTTTTCTCTCCCGTCGTGTTCACGCCACAAGAGGGCCGTGAGATCACCAAGGTGTACCTCAGCGCTGCTGGGGGGACGCTCGGCGGTGACTCCGGTATCGAGATGAAGGCCACGTCATCTGGTTCGGGCGAGTTCGGCTACACCAAGACAATCCTGCAGGGCCATCACGCAATGCTCGAGTTCGAGACCACGGTCGCCGGCAAGTACGTCAACGGCGTCGACATCATCACCTGCGATGACCAGGGCATGATCATTGAGTTCAAGGTCATGATGCGACCGCTGCAGGCCGTCAACGCCGTGCACGCCCAAATGGGAGCCATGCTCGAACGAATGGCTGCCGCTCGTGACGGGGCGACGCCATGAGCGGCCTAACGGTCCAGCACTTCGATGTCGTCATTGTCGGTGCCGGCATCTCTGGCATCGGTGCCGGCTACCACCTGCAGCAAGACTGCCCGGACCGCGATTATGTGATCCTTGAAGGTCGTGACGACCTCGGCGGCACCTGGGATCTGTTTCGATACCCGGGCGTGCGCTCCGACAGCGACATGCACACTTTGGGCTACAGCTTCAAGCCGTGGACCGATGCCAAGGCCATTGCTGACGGTCCATCGATCCTGACCTATCTGCGCGAAACGGCTCGCGAGTTCGGCATCGACCAGAAAATGCGTTTCCAGCACCTGGTCACCGACGCTTCGTGGTCAAGCCAGACGTCAACCTGGACGGTTACCGCACAGGTCGGCATCGAGGGCAGCAAGCAGACCGTTGTCTACACCTGCAACTACCTGTTCATGTGCTCAGGCTATTACAGCTACAAAGGCGGGTACGAGCCTGAGTTCCCGGGGGGCACTGACTTCGCTGGCCCTATCGTCCACCCGCAGAAGTGGCCGCAAGATCTCGTCTATGAAGGCAAACGTATCGTTGTTATCGGTTCTGGGGCGACTGCAATGACCTTGGTACCAGCTATGGCCACCACCGCCATGCACGTCACGATGCTCCAACGCTCTCCTACCTACGTCGTGTCACGCCCCACTGTTGACTCCATCGCGAACGGACTCCGCAAAGTCCTCCCCGACAACATGGCCTACGGGATCACACGCTGGCGGAATGCCAAGCTCGGCGAGTTCTTCTACAAGCAGACCCGGGCCAAGCCCGCCAAGATGCGTGACAAGCTGCTCAACCTGGTGAAGAAGGAACTGGGCGATGAAGTGGTAGCTGACCATTTCACACCCGAATACAACCCGTGGGACCAGCGAGTGTGCTTAATACCCGACAGTGACCTCTACAACTCGATTAACAGCGGCGACGCCTCTGTGGTCACTGCCGAGATCGACACGTTCACAGCGACGGGCATCCTGCTGACCAACGGTGAGCACATCAATGCCGACATCATTGTCACCGCTACCGGCCTTCAGCTCGTCACCATCGGAGATATGGACTTCAGCGTCGACGGCAAACCAATCGATTTCTCGAAGACGTGGACTTACAAGGGGCTTGCCTATTCTGACGTCCCTAACATGGCGTCATCGTTCGGTTACATCAATGCGTCGTGGACGCTTCGTGCCGACATCACGGGACAGTGGGTTTGCCGTCTTCTTAATCACATGACTGAGTCGAGCATGACTCAGGCCACCCCGCGCTTGCGGTCTGCGGATGCCGACATGCCCGAGCGACCGTTCATCGACGATTTCTCAGCGGGCTACATGGCGCGGATGATGCCGCTACTCCCGCGCCAGGGTGATCGCGAACCATGGATCAACACGCAGAGTTATAGCGCCGATAAGAAGTTGATCGCCAAGGCCCCCATTGTCGACGGCGCCATGCGCTTTAGCGCGGCCCGGCTGCCTGCCACAACTGCGTAACATCAACCGATTCTGAGACATTTCAACCGACGAACTTTGCGGTGATCCGCTGCTGGAGATACCTAGCAGCAGTGATTGGCCCGTAACGGCCAATCGGGCCATGGATGGTCGCATCACAATCAGCCTGAGCAAAAAACGCCATTGAATAGCGCTGTCCCTGATACTTATTGGCTCGCGGCATGCGCACACGGTGCACTGTGCTCGGTATTTAATCGTCGCCCCACCGGCTTAACTCGTCGCCGGTCTTGCACGTGATCGTGCCAGGCGCTGGCTCAACGCTGGTCCAACCAAGCGGCATATCTGCGTCGTCGATCTGTTGCTGCGGAATTCCATGCCCGATGACTTGGAAGAACCCGATGTCCGTCGCAGCAGCCCAGATCTCTTCGTCGATCTCGGTCTACCGCTCTCCAATGCCGTTCAGGTCGATGCGGCAAATGTCGCGCTCAACATCGAGTCCGTATCTACCGAATGTGCGTTCCTTGACCAACTCGGACTCCGTCGAGCCAGCATTCCAAGGCGCATTCGACGCAGTCATCGTTCGTCTAAGAAGGCCACGCAGCGTGATGTCCATGTGTCAAGGTCATTCCGAGTCGACGCAATCACGACGTCACTGTTCGGAAGTAATTCGCCCAACCGTTCGGCAGTACTAACCGGATGGCTGGGATCGCCGGACCAGGCCAACACGAGAGTCGGCGCTTCAATCGCCTTGAGGGTTTCAGGCGGAGGTAGATCCGCTGTTCCAGCCCCACGGAAGATTGCAGCGAATCGCTTTGGATCCGCCGCTCTGATCCTATGCAACCGTCGATCAAGCCAGGAGTTGTCGTGGGCGAACGGGTCGGGAATGGGTGCCACTCCAGCGCCTGCTTCGAGCGCTCCCGTGCCTTTGCTCTCGACCGCTATCGCCATTTGATCGTAAGTGCCGACCTGCGTTACGCGGGTCTCCCACGCCGTGGGCGGGATCGCCAGGACAAGCCCACGCACCCGATCACCGAGCAAGAGCGCTGCGTGCAATGCCGTAGCCGTTCCCATCGACGCGCCGCCGAGGACTACATCACCCCAACCCAGGTGGTTGATGAGGCCAATCTGATCACATGCCAGTGCAGCCCAATCTCCGTCGCTCGGCGCTCTGAGATCAGAAGACAGCCCGTGGCCACGAGCGTCATAACGGACGACCTGGCGCCGTTTAGCAACAATTGCGCTGTCAATAAGGGGCATCATGTCTTCGTCTGCCCGGCTCGATGTGAGGCCGTGGCCCCAGACAAAGGGAGTGCCGTCAGCCCCTTGGTCACCCACGATGTTGTAAGACAGCTGGCCACCGCGAAGAACGACGTTGGCCATGAGCTGACTGTACGCATTGCATCAGTGAGTACACGGACCGCACTTCGTCTGCCTCCTATCTAAGCTTCCAGATGTCAACTATGGCGAACCTGAGACTGCGCATGCGGCCTCCACACGAACCGATACCGTCGCACCCGTGAGCGAGTCGACCATCAAGAATGCCCTACACACCCGCGTCGCCGAGCAACTCATCGACGGCCGCACCACAGTTAACCAACCTCGGGTCTCACCTTGTGGTTCACGAGTGGCGTTCGTCGTCGCCACGGCCAGTCTCGAGAGAAACACCACGTTCAGCCAGATCTGGATCGACGACGCTCCAGTCACCGGCGGCGACTACGACGACAACCCGATCTGGTCTCCCGACGGCCGATTCCTCGCATTCACATCGCGCCGCAGCGAAAAGCAGGGTGAATCCACTCTGCACGTCCTGCCAGTCGAGACGCCTGGCGAAACCCGCTCGCTGTGCGCAATGCCGGACGGGCTCGCCGAGCTTGCGTGGTCTCCAGACGGCCGCAACATTGCCTTCACCAGCCGCACACAGGACGATCGCTACAGGCAGGAGAGCGATGCGTGGCGGGCACCCCGCAAGGTCGATCGCTTTTTCAGCCGACTGAATGGCGAAGACTGGATCTTCGATCGACCCCAGCACATCTATGTAATTGCGGCTGACGGTACCGGTACGCCGCGTAACCTCACCCCCGGCGAGTTTCAGCACAGCAGCCCAGCTTGGCTGCACGATTCATCCGGCCTCGTCGTTTCGGCACAACGCCACGACACCTGGGACACCGATTTGGCAACCGACCTTTACCTCGTTCCCCTCGAGACGGACACCAAACCTAATGGCATTCGGTGCCTTACGAGTCATGACGGCGACCTCCGATTCCCGTCGGTGTCACCTGATGGCTCAACAGTGGCGTTCATCGGTCGCGGTGATCTCATGACTTTCCCGCAGAACGCTCACATCGGTGTGATCCCACTCACTTCGAACGGCACGTCAATCGATGATGTCACATGGGTCTCGGACGGCCTCGATCGCACCTTTCTCTGCTTGGCTGGAATTCGCCCACCACTCTGGGAGAACGACCACACCTTGCTCGCTACTGCTGAGGATCGCGGAGACAACCACCTCTACCGGATTGCTGCCGACGGATCTGCCGCACCAACGCCGCTCACCTCGGGGCGCTTCACGGTCCACGGTTTTGACGCAGTTGCTGGCACGCTGGCCACCACCCGTTCCTCCATCGATCGGACGCCCGAGCTTTTCGTTGCTGAAGCTCAGCGCACCTCGATCGGGGCGAAGCTCGCCGCAGATCTGCTCCCGTGGGAGAAGTTCGCCGTGCCCACCACTGACGGCTCGAACGAGATCGATGCTTGGATTATGCGGCCAGCTGACTTCGACGAGTCGGAGACCTACCCTGTCCTCCTCAACGTGCACGGCGGACCATTCACGCAATACGGCGACTACTTCTTCGATGAGCCACAGATACAAGCCGCTGCAGGATTTGTCGTCATCCTCGGCAATCCCCGTGGCAGCAGCGGCCGCGAGGGATCGTGGGGGCAGGCGGTCCTCGGTCCGAAGCACCCGGCACAGGCCGGCTCCGGCTGGGGTGCCATCGACGTCGAGGACATATTGGCGATCATCGACGGCGCACTCGAACGCTACCCCTTCTGCGATCGTGGCCGCGTCGGCATGATTGGCGGTTCGTATGGCGGCTTCATGGCGACCTGGCTCGCTGGCCACCACGGCGAGCGGTTCCGAGCATTCTGCTCAGAACGCTCGGTCAACAACCTGCTCTCAGAGGAGTGGTCGAGCGACATCGCCACGATGTTCAAAACTGAGCACGGCCCGTCCCATATCGAGGATCCCAGCCCCTATGTCGATGCATCGCCAATCAATGCTGTCCGCAACATCGACAAGCCCATGCTCCTCATTCATTCCGAAGAGGACTGGCGCTGTCCCATCGTCCAGGCCGAAGAACTGTGGATTGCACTCAAGTTGCTCGGCAAGGAAGTTGACTTCTATCGATTCCCCGGTGAGAACCACGAACTTTCGAGGACCGGATCACCCATCCACCGGGTGCAGCGCGCAGAAATCATCCTCGACTGGTTCGCCGAGAAGCTGGGTTGACGCTTTGACCGGCCTCCTCGGCTATTGAGCGAAGGGGACGCCCGACTAGCTTTTCGCCATGTCCAAGATTTCACTCATTGCCAAGCTCACCGCCGCCGACGGAAAGGCCGCCGAACTCGAAGCCGTGCTCAACGAAGTGGTGTCTGCAGCCGATGAAGAAACAGGTCTCGAGATCTACAGTGCCCACAAAGACACCGCCAACGAGGGCGTGTACTTCTTCTTTGAAATGTATTCCGATGCCGAGGCTCTGGGCGTTCACGGAAAGGGTGACGGAATGAAAGCTGCTATGGGCAAGTTTGGCGGTCTCCTTGGCGGTCGCCCAGAAATCACAATGATGGAGCCTGTCGTTGCCAAGGGCATCGCTATCTGACTGACGCCAATCGAAATCGTTGTGGCGGCGCAGCAATCATCAGTTCAATATCTGCTGCGTCTGAATTTGTGTCCCTGGTCAGCCGGGGCAACACTCGTAGCGGGAGCTCATAGCGTCCTAACCGCTTCAGGTTGTTCGACCATCAGCCGATCGGTCAGCCGGGCGACGCGCACCATGTTTCGCCCCTCGTGCTTCGCAACGTACATAGCATCATCGGCGCGACGGACCCACCTCGTCACCGTGTCTGCCGCCTCAGCCGCAGCAACACCAAAGGAGGCAGTGACACCTACGTCGACGAGACGCAAACGAAGACGCTCGGCTATGTTGCGAGCGAGATCTTCGTCTGCGTTGGGAAGAATGACGAGGAACTCTTCTCCGCCCCACCGACAGACATGGTCGGTAGGGCGCACGAATGCCGACAGAACATGTGCCACATGACGCAGCGTGTCGTCACCAGCTTCATGTCCGAGGGTGTCGTTGACGCGCTTGAAGTGATCGAGATCAAGCAGCACGATCGCCGCTGAACTTTCATCATCGGCTACACGACCCACATCCCAAGCCAGCTCGTTGAGCGCAGCACGTCGGTTGAGGAGACCTGTCAACGGATCGATATCCGCCATCTTGCCGGCAATTTCAGCACGGGCTGCATAGGTTTCCAATGCTGCGACTGCAACGCCGTACACCAACAATGTGGCGATGACCTGCGCAAGCAGACCGAAATTCTCCGGCGTCAGGCGCACTGCGCCTAGGAACACCGTCATGCAAAAGACCGAGAATGCCCAGCGGCGGCGAGTGGCTGTCGGAGCAATCAGAAGTGTGCAAACCGGCAGGATGCTGCCGTAGCCAAGAGTCTGGACAGCGATCCGGTTTGGGTCGAGTCCGAACAGCATTGACGAGGCCGCCATTGAAAGCAGACCCTGCGCAAGGAACAACCAGCCAGCTGCGATCGCGCTGATCCGCGTCGTCTGCAGCCCGAGCAGGAGCAGAAGCAGAAAGCTCATTCTGAGGGGCACAGTTCCGCCAATAATTTGGTCCGGGTAAGCCATTGCCTCGAGTGGCGTTACGGACATCACTGCAATGATCAGGCCGCTCATGGAGCGACGAGTAATTCGTCCCTTCAGCGGTCTTACAGTGCTGTCCATCACTGTTTGTATCGGTTGGTTCCGGCCACGACTTGAGCCCGCAGATAAGGCACCAAAACTCGTGGAAACAAAAATCTGCTTCATCGCGCTAGCCGGGTCTACATCGAGAAGCCCATGTCGGTTTTGCAGGCCGGCAACTGGCGAACGTTGACTCCGGCCACAGAACCCTAGGTCCGCAGGACGGCTGCGTCTGAAAAAGCAGTTGACCAGGGCGTGAGCCCTGGTCAACTGGACTCTCATTTGTGTCGAAGATGGGACTTGAACCCACACGCCCATTAATAGGGCACTAGCACCTCAAGCTAGCGCGTCTGCCAATTCCGCCACTTCGACGTAGTGCTGAACCCGCAACGTTAGCGCAGGCTTTGATGGCCTACACGCGCTCCAAGAGGAAAGTCACCGCAACAAGAGTGAAGATCCAGATCAGAGCTAAGACGAACGTGATGCGGTTGAGGTTCCGCTCAGCTGCGGTGGACCCGAGTGCTGCGCCACCGCCGCCACCGAACATGTCGGAGAGGCCGCCACCGCGCCCGCTGTGCATCAAGATGCCGGCGATGAGCCCAAACATGGAGACCACGTTCAACACGAGGGTGATATAGAGCATGACGTCACGCACGGTGCAAGATCCTAGCGGTGGGAACCACTGTTCGAAGCTCACGCATCCCGGCAATTCAGGGGTCCGGTTGCCAGCAGCCCCGTCGGTAGGTCCAAGTTGGCTCAGTCTCGACATGCGGCGCGATCATTTCCGCTACCCCAAGCTCGGCGTAGCGGGCTGCGAGCACGTTCCCAAGTTGATCGAATTCAGCGATTGATTCAGACTGATCGACCAGGAGATAGCGCCGACGGCCTACTTTAACTGTCAGCCCACCCGGCTTCAGATTGCGCAATCCCACAAGCCCGGGACGGGCCCGTGTGAGCTGGTCGACGGCTTCCCACGGAATCTTGTGGCGACGAAGCAGAGCCCGCCGCTCTACAAATTCGGGCGTGAAACGCGACGCAACGGGGTAGTCGAACAACACGGTGAGCAGAAACATTACTCCGATCCCCAGAATGACAACAGGGAGGCCTGCTCCGCCACTGGAGACCGTGCCCCCAAGCCCTAACCCGAACACGACCATGGCGCCGACTGCGCTTAGCAACATGCCCTTCCATGATGAGTGAAGGGTTACCGACTCGTCCACATCGATCATCGGTCACGACTTGGAGGAGGTGACCGCCTTGCGACCAAGTTCGTTCAACCGATGCAGCAGGGTCTCCCCTGCCAGCAGTGGGAAATGGCACGAGACCTGGTGTCCGGCACCAATGACAGCTAACTCCGGAACGTCGGTTCTGCACTTATCTTGGGCCACAGGACAACGCGGGTGGAACCGACACCCGGTGGGCGGGCTTGCCGGGCTCGGCACATCGCCCTGCAGGATGATTCGCTGACGCGACCGTTCGCGTCTCGGATCGGCAACCGGCACTGCCGACAGCAGCGACTGCGTGTACGGGTGAGCGGGATTTTCGTACAGACTGTCTTTGTCGGCGACCTCAATAATCCGACCGAGGTACATGACAGCGACGCGATCGCTCGTGTGGCGCACCACCGATAAGTCGTGTGCAATGAACATGAACGACAGGTTGTACTCGTCCTGAATCTCGTCGAGCAGATTGAGCACCTGGGCCTGAATCGACACATCGAGCGCAGAGACTGGTTCATCTAAAATGATGACTTTGGGACGCAACGCAAGCGACCGAGCTATACCGATCCGCTGACGCTGTCCGCCCGAGAACTCGTGGGGGTATCGGTTCCCGTGTTCGGGAAGCAAACCAACTCGCTTAAGTAATTCACCGACACGTTCGCGCGCCTCAGCTTTGGGAACTCCGTGGATCACCATCGGCTCGCCAATGATGTCGCGAATCGGNAGACGCGGATTCAGCGANGCATATGGGTCCTGGAAGACCATCTGAAGTTCGCTGCGTAGNTCACGTAGCCGTGACTTCGGTGCTGTGGTCACATCTTCGGATCCGAATAACACCGAGCCCGAAGTGGGCTCGATTAAGCGGAGCAATGAACGCCCCAGGGTGCTTTTCCCGCAGCCGGACTCGCCGACGACGCCCAGTGTCTCGTGCGGGTAGAGGTCGAGGCTGACGCTTGAGACGGCTTGAACGGCTCCAACCTGGCGGCGAAATACCCCAGCACGGATTGGGAACTCCTTCACGAGATCTCGGATCTTGAGGAGGGGCTCGCCAGCGCCGGTCGCGAGGATGGTGCCACTGTCAAATGGGGTTGTCGCTGCGCTCACGATATCTCTCCGCCAAGGGTCTCAAGTTCACGCGTACGGACGCAACGACTTTCGTGTTGATCGCCGACCACGACTGTGGGCGGCACCTCTGCAGCGCATACGTCGGCGGCGAAGGCACAGCGCGGCCGAAAAGCGCATCCACTTGGTGGATTCAACAAACTTGGGGGGTTACCCGGAATCGGCTCAAGTTGTTCCCTATGGCCGTCGAGATCTGGGATCGAGTCAAGCAGCGCCATCGTGTACGGATTTTGTGATTCGTAAAAGATTTGGTCAATTGTTCCTGTTTCCATCAACCGACTGGCGTACATCACTTGAACCCGGTCAGCTGATCCAGCGACGAGGCCGAGGTCGTGCGTGATCAGCATCATTGCGGAACCCGTTTCAGCCTGCACCTCGTGCAGTACTTCCATCACTTGTGCTTGGACGGTCACATCGAGCGCTGTCGTGGGTTCGTCAGCAATCAGCAACTTCGGATCATTGGCGATCGCCATTGCGATCATCGCACGTTGTCGCATCCCACCTGAATACTCGTGGGGGTACTGGGACGCTCTTCGCTTGGGCTCAGGCACGCCGACGAGTTTCAGCAGGTCAACAGACTTCGTCCATGCCTCCTGCTTGGAAATCGAACTGTCGTGGACACGGATCGTTTCAACGATCTGATCGCCAACAGCAAACACCGGGTTCATCGCAGTCATCGGATCTTGGAAGATCATGGCGATGTCATTGCCCCGGGTGGCGCGCATTTCGCGGTCGCTCATATTGAGAAGGTCGCAACCTTCGAATAGTACATCGCCGGTTACAATGGCGTTGTCGGGGTGAAGTCGCATCAGGGCAAGCGCCGTGACCGACTTACCCGACCCTGACTCGCCGACCACAGCCAGGACTTCTCCGGGGTGGATTTCGAAAGTGATGTCCGTCGCCGCTCGCACGATGCCCGCCCGCGTGGCAAACCCGACGTTGAGATGATCGACCGTGAGAAGTGCGTCGCTCATATCTTTCCAATGCTGGTTCGGTCGGTCCGAGCTTCAGCGATGTAGCCAGGACCTTGCTTGCCTGATTGCTTCCTAGCTTTCTTTGCGGCTTTCTTTGCGTTCTTCGCCTCGCTGCTGTCCGATCCCTTGGCCCGGGGGTCAAGGGCATCACGCAGTCCGTCACCAAGGAAGTTGACGCACAGGACGATCAGAATAATGAAGATGCCCGGCGTAAGTACACGAATCGGGTCGCTGTCGATGTCGCCCTTGGCATCAGCAACGAGTGTTCCGAGCGAGGCGTTCGGCGGCTTGACACCGAGACCAAGGAACGACAAAGTCGACTCGAGTACGATGACCGTGCCGAGCAGCAACGTGACCTCGACGGCGATGGCACCAACGATGTTTGGAAGCAGGTGCCGGAACATGATGCGGGAATTCGAAGCACCCGCAGCCCTCGCCGCCATGATGTACTCCTGCTCCTTAATCGAGAGAACAACACCTCGCACGACCCTGGCAATTCGAGTCCAAAGCAGACCGGCAAGTACGAGAGCCAGACCAACAGCACTGGCACCGAACTTGTTTGCGAACACCGATAGGACAATGATCGCCGGGACGGTGAGGACCAAGTTGACCAAGTTCGAGACGATGCCGTCCCACACTCCCCCGAAGAATCCCGCGAACGCCCCGAACGCCGTGCCGGTCACCGTGGCGACAACGGCAGCTATCAGCCCAATACGCATTGAGTACAGACCGCCCCTGGCGGTTCGGACGAACAGATCGCGGCCAATTTCATCGGTACCAAACCAGTGCTCTGAGGACGGCCCGAGAAGACGATCGGCGACGTTCCGCTCGTCAAACTCCCACTCGCTGAGCATTGGACCCAGCCAGAAGAGTGCAACGAGCAGAATCAAGCCGATCACGCCGACGATGGCGAGTTTGTGTCCAAAGAAGCGTTCACGGGCTAACTGGCCGAACGTCTTCGGCTTCTCCGAGAGGCCTTCTACGTCTGCGACGCGAAGTTCCATCGAGGTCTCTAACATCTCGTCGGTTTGGGAGTCGATTTCGAATTCTGTTGCCATGGCGATTTCAGCCGAGCCGGATACGAGGGTCGAGGACGCCATAGAGGACGTCAGCAATCAGGTTGAAGATCACAGTGAGGACCCCGGTAAACATGACAATCGCCATCAAGAGATCGAGGTCTGAGTCACCAAGTGCCCGGAGGAAGGTCTGGCCGATACCCGGCCACGAGAAGATCGACTCGGTGACCACCGAGCCGCTGAGCAGCGCCGAGAACCCGAGCGCCCACAGCGTGACCAACGGGATAAGCCCATTACGTAACGCATGTTTCCACACAACGGTTCGTTCGGTGAGACCCTTGGCTCGCGCTGTGCGGATGTAGTCCTGGTTAAGCGTTTCAAGCATCGAGGACCGGCCAAACCGGCTATCTGCAGCGATCCCCAAGATTGCCAGGGATACCGCTGGCAAAGTGATGTCGCGTAAAAGCTCCCAGAAGTTTTCACCGGTCTTTCGACCGGTGTTGAACGGCTTGATGCCAAACCATTCTTCAAGCTTGACGCCAAAAATAACTTGAATGATCAGTGCTAGCACGAACGACGGCATGGCAAAACCAATGAAGCTGAGGCCGGTAAAAAAGTAGTCGCCAACCGAATACTGTCGGCGTGCCGAGTACACCGATAGGAGAAGCGAAAGGACTGCGCCGAGCAAGAACGCAGGGATCGCCACCATGGCGGTGTTCCAGCCGCGAGTCCGCATGACCTCGCCGACTGGCTCGCCGACGCTGGAGGAGAATCCAAGGCCGTCCCCGCTGAACAAGTCAGCGAAGTAGGTGAACGGTCGCAGGAAAATATTGGTATCGAGCGCGTACGTCTCGGTGATGCTGTCGAAGCCTTCCTGACACCGAGGCAGACAAAGATAGAAATCAGACCGAGGGTCAACCGTTGCGGACACACCGACGTGAACGAGGTACATCGCAATCACGAGCAGAGGAACGGAGATAAGCACTCTCCGAGTTACGTAGGCAAACAAGGTGGCAACCGACCTGTCTGTTGTGGTGTGGACGGGAACTGAGGGTCGGCAGACCATAACGCACATCGGGGCCTCGCCGAAACGAGACCCCGATGAACTGTATTTCACTAGTCGTCGGTCACGCCCGGCAAGGCCGGGCGTGACCGACGACTTTGTATCAGTCCGCGAACTGGAAGTCCGCAACGTTGGTCAACGGACCTGAGCCCTGGGCGTCAGGAGCGACGCCAGCCTGGGAAAGGTCAGACGTGTAGCCGTAGAACGACGGCTTTTGCGTCAACGGCAACATGAACAGCCCATTTTCTGCATCGAGTTCGAGCGTTGTGACGTAGCGGTCAATCTCGTTGTAGCAAGCCGCACGTTCGACGTCGTCAACAGTTGCGTCGCATTCGTCAGCCTTGGCCTCAAATGCGTCGTTGGCAAATCCGTACGGGTTGTTTGGGCCACCCGCGCGGTAAGAAGCGATCTGGCCACCGGGCCACGGGCCGCCGACCCATGCGAACTGGGTGATGTCCCAAATGTCGCAGTTGCCTTCGGCGCCACCGCTGGTAGCACATGCAATAGCATCGGCTGAGAAGGGCACTTCGCTAAAGTATGCGCCGCCCTCAACGTTGTCGATGACGATATCAATGCCAGCATCTGACATCTGCGCCTGGATAAGTTCCTGCTGGATTTCGCGCAGACGGTTACCGCCGGTGGTTCCGACGCGCAGCGTGAGCGCCCCATCTTCCGGGTGCTCATAGATGCCGTCGCCGTTCAAGGCGTAGCCGGCTCCTTCGAGGGCTGCCTGTGCTGAAGCAATATCGCCTGCACCGTAACCGGCGTCGCCGGCGTGGTTTTCGTACGTGCTCTGGTTCGACAGCCACATGGTGTTGCCGAGACCATCGGCTGGGAGCGAATCGCCGAACAACGGTGTGTATAGACCGGCCATAACTTCCGTCTTGTCCATCGCGAAGGCGAGGCCCTCGCGGACGGCCGGCTTGGCGAGGTGCACGTTATTGAGGTTCAGACCCCAGTGCTCAAACACCGGGCCAGCAGACGATGCAACCGTGAAGTCATCGCTCGAGGCGAGATCTTCGAAGGAGAGCTGCGGCTGAGTCATGACGATTTGTGCTTCGCCGGCCTGCAGCGCGTTGATCTGCGCGTCGGTGTCGGTAACGAAGTTGATCTGCACGCCGTCGACGAAAGCTACGCCGTCGTTCTTGGCATCCGGGCTGTTTGAGCCAGAGTACGCGTCGTTGCGGACCAGGTTCATCTGCACGCCCTTGTCCCACGAATCAAAGATCATCGGGCCGGACGAAGCAATCGTCGAGCCGTCAGGTGTGGTCCACCCGCGCAGTCCGTCATTGAGTTCCGCGGCTGCTACGGCGGGGTCGGCATTGAATTGGTGCATCGGGTAGACCTCGTTGAGGACGCCCTTGTAGCCAGCGAAGAACGCTGACCAGGTGATGCTGATCGTGTTGCCGTCAGCGGAGATGTCGGTGATCGTATCGAGACCGGTTCGGTCGCCGAGAAGGTAAATGTAGTTCGGATCGCCGTCTTCAGTTTCACCGTCGGCGGCCATGATCGTGTTGTAGGTCCACACCACATCTTCGGCAGTGAGGTCGTCTCCATCGCTCCAGAGCAGTCCGTCACGCATGGTGAAGGTGCCTGTGACCGAGCCATCATCGTTGGTGGTCAGTTCCCCATCGTCGGCAAGAAGTTCGGGGTAGTACTCAGTCGAGCCCGAGATACCGAAGAGGCCTTCGATCATGGCGGAACGAATCCACGATGTAATCGACAGGTTGTTCTCGGGATCGTCGAGGTGAAGATCGCCTGGCTCCTGCTCGTGGGCCCAGATCAGGGTGCCACCACCTTCGCCCTCGGCGGGCTCTTCGGCGGGCTCTTCGGCGGGCTCCTCAGCGGGCTCTTCGGCAGGCTCTTCAGCGGGCTCTTCAGCAACGCTGTCTTCGGTGGGCTCGGTGGAAACGGTGTCCGCAGCATCGTCGTCGCTGCCGCATGCAGCAAAGACGAGAGCCGAGGCGGCTGTCATGGCAAGGAGCTTGTGGCTCCGTCGGGTGGTGTTCACGTATTTGTCCTCCTGATTGAAATACAGAAGGGGAGGTGGTCGGCGAAGTGAGGGATCTTTCAGCTTTAGATGACGGCCGGCGATCAACTCTCTCCGTAGCTTCGGTCTCCTCCCCGGTGATCGAAGCGCCTCGACCTTAACAGGATTCGCTATCGAATGGCAGAAATTTTACGTCGACCGGATGAGGACTTAATCGGCGAGCATCGCTATCAATATAAAGCTCGCCGAGCAAATGCTCGGCGTAGATAACCCCGACGTCACCCGACGCTGAACTGGATCAAACGTGCGAATTCGTCAGGGTCCAGACTTGCTCCCCCGACGAGTGCTCCGTCGATATCCGGCTGGCCCATCAACTCGGCAGCATTTCCAGCCTTTACCGAACCACCGTACTGCACACGCAGCGCATCAGCGGTTGCGTCGTCCGTGAGACTGCGCACCCGTTCTCGGATCGCATGACACACCGACTGAGCATCGTCTGCTGTCGCTGTCTTGCCGGTACCGATCGCCCAGATCGGCTCGTAGGCAATCACGAGCAAAGCGATCTGTTCGTTGCTCCGACCAGCCATAGCAGCCTCTATCTGAGCCAGAACTCTAGTTTTGGTCTCGCCGACCTCTCGCTCTGCAAGCGTTTCTCCGCAGCACACAATAGGCGTCATGTCGTGCTGTTGGATAGCGGCCACCTTCTTGTTCACCATGTCGTCGGTTTCGCCAAAAATTTCGCGACGCTCGCTGTGGCCGACGACCACGTACTCGACACTCAACTTTTTTAAGAAGACTGGCGCTACTTCGCCAGTGAACGCACCGCTGTCGTTCCAATGACAGTGCTGAGCCCCAACCTTGAGATTGAGGTCTTCGCTCTCGATCAACGTTTGCACACTTCGGATGTCCGTAAACGGCGGGTGAATGCTCACATCGATTGCGTCAAAGATGTCCTTTGGCAGGAGGTAGTGCAACTTCTGCACCGTCTGAATGGCCTCGAAATGGTTGAGGTTCATCTTCCAATTGCCAGAAATAAGGGTCTTGCGAGTCATGTTGTCATTCCTGTTCTGAGAGCTGCGAGGCCGGGGAGGTCGCCATTCTCGAGAAGTTCGAGGCTGGCTCCTCCCCCGGTCGACACATGATCGACTTCGTCCTCAAGCTTGAATTGTGC
>PASB01000049.1 GCA_002711735.1 Ilumatobacter sp. | reverse complement strand
CCGCAGCCTCCACGACATCGAAGACGACACTGACAGAGGCTCCGGAAACCTGGCGAGCAAGCATCTCAGCATGCATCTTGCCGATGCGGCCGCAGCCGAGCACGGCGAATCGAACGGGAGTGTCAGGCACGACGTTGGCCCTGCTTTCCAGTGGCAACGTCATCGTGGGCAGCGACGACGGAGGGACGATTCGACACTTCGGGGACGCCCACTTCCCAGTACGTTCCGCCCTCAGTCCATTCGTAGCGATGGGTCTGCAGCGCAATCACGTAGGTCCGATCAGATGCTCGAGCTCGATCCATCGCCGACTCCAATTCCGTGACCGTGTGCACGGTCTCGCCGTTGCATCCTTGCGCCTTGGCCAGCATCTCGAAATCGACTCGGACCTCTGTCTTGGGCCCCTTGCAGTCATCAAGGAGATTGTTGAACGGTACGCCACCCTGATTGATCTGCAACCGATTGATGACCGCGTACCCGCCGTTGTCGCAGATGATCACGATCATTTTGTGACCACTGATGACCGAGCTGTACAGGTCGGAGTTGAGCATCATCGTCGAGCCGTCACCGACAAACACGATGACCTCGCGGTCTGGCATCGCCATCTTGGCGCCCCAGCCACCGGCAATCTCGTAGCCCATACAGCTGAAGCCGTATTCACAGTCGAAGCTGTTGACCTCCTCCGCGCGCCACCCGTTGTTGACCTCGCCCGGGAATCCACCGGCAGCCGCCAACACATAGTCGCCAGGTTGCTTGTTGCGGTCGACAGCGCCCACGACTTGAGCGTAGGTCACGGGTTCCCCGGCCGCGACGGAGTCGTCGCTCGGCGCAGCAATCTTGTCGATGTACGCGTGGTAGCGGGCCCGCTCTGCGGCTGCTCGCTCGGTCCATGCCGCGTCGACGACCCAGTCGCCAAGAGCGTCAGTGAGTTCCTCGAGCCCAACGCGGGCGTCAGCAACTAGTGGCAAGGAACGCCGCTTGCGGGCGTCGAACCGGGCAGCATTGAGGCCAATGATCGTCACGTCCGGGTGCTGGAACAGCGTCCACGAGCCAGTGGTGAAGTCTTCTAGGCGGCTTCCCACTGCAAGCACCACATCGGCCTGGGCTGCAAGCGCATTGGCGGATTCGCAACCTGTGACACCAATGGGTCCCGCGTTCAGTTCGTGAGCTGCGACGAGGCTTGCCTTGCCCGCAACGGTCTCGACCACCGGAATGCGATGCCGCTCGGCAAATGCGAGGAGCGCTGCTTCAGCAAAGGAGTAGTGGACACCACCGCCAGCGAGGATCAGCGGTTGCTTGGCGCTGCGCAGCGCATCGACCGCTGCTGCGAGTTGACCCCGATCGGGTCGAGCCCGAACGATCCAATGATGCTGTGCAGCAACAAACTCGTCAGGCACGTCAAATGCCATGGCTTGCACATCTTGAGGCAGACCGAGGAATGCAGGGCCACAGTCAGCGGGATCGAGCATGGTGTCGATCGCCTGGGGAAGTGACGTGAGCAGCTGGTCCGGCATGGTGATGCGGTCCCAGTAACGAGCGACCGATCGGAACGAATCATTCACCGTGGTCGACGGCACCCCGAAGTGTTCGACCTGCTGCAAGACCGGATCCGGAGTTCGTGAGGCAAACGTGTCACCTGCGAGCAGCAACAATGGCAAGCGATTCGAGTGAGCCACTCCTGCGGCCGTGACCATGTTGGTCGCGCCGGGCCCGATCGACGATGTCGCCGTCATGATTTGCCGGCGCCTCACCGCCTTGTTGTGCGCGGTCGCGGCAAGCGCCATACCCTGCTCGTTTTGGCCGCGCCACGTCGGCAGTTCGTCCCTGCGTTCTTCAAGGGCGTGCCCAAGGCAGGTGACATTGCCATGACCGAAGATTCCGTAGACCCCTGGAAATAACGACGCTGTGCTGCCGTCACCAAGTTCGGTGGTTTGAGCGATGAGATGGGCAACGATCGCCTGAGCGACCGTCAATCGTTGGGTCCCCATTGGGTGACTTCTTTCGTTCGATTCGTTTTCGATTCGTGTTCGACCAGAGTTCAAGCGAGACGCTGCACGGGTTCCCAGCGCTCGGACTCCCAGCTCTGCAACAGGGCAGCCTGAACGCTGACGTAGTCGATTGCCTCAGCAAAGCCGGGCTCGTGTTGGCGGCCAGCGGCGACGCTCGACAGAAATTCGTAGTCTTCGATGACCTTGAGGTCCTCGTAACCGATCGAGTTGGCATCACCGGGCACAAAGTTGCCGTGGTACGGATACCGATCGCCTGCGTACACCGTGGTGTATCCGCGAGCCTTGTCGCCGACCAGGTTGAGCTGGAGTTGATTCATCGTTTCAAGATTCCATTTGAGCGAACCCTTGGTTCCATAGATCTCGAAGGCGCACTGGCTTTCTGGCCCGACAATGGTGCGGCTCGCCTCGAAAGTGCCGCGCGCTCCGTTCTCGAACTTGACAATGGCCCCGAAGTAGTCCTCGTTCTCCACCGGACCAGTCGGGTCTTCGGGCGAACCGAGGTCGTAATGGGTGCCACCGGGTTGTGGGATGGGACGGTCAGGAATGTAGGTGTGGCCGGTACCGACGACTTTTTCGATCGGTCCCACGAGCATGTGCGCTAGATCAATCGAGTGGCTGAGAATGTCAGACGACACGCCGTGTCCCGCTCCGTCGAGTTGGAAGCGCCACGAGAGCAGGCCCATCGGGTCCGATCCATACATCGTGAAGAACCGACCGTTGTAGTTCGTGATGTCGCCAAGCGTTCCGTCTTCGATCAGCTGCTTGGCGTACTGCACAAGCGGCGCCCACCGGTAATTGTATCCGACGCCAGTGATCACACCAGCGGTGCTTGAAGCGGCTTCGATGCGTACAGTTTGCTCGGGCGTTCCACCGACCGGCTTTTCACAAAACACGTGCTTTCCTGCTGCGGCGGCGGCGATGGCGATCGGCTCATGCAGCATGTTCGGAGCGCAGATACATACAACTTCGACATCAGGATGATTGACCGCCACGTTCCAATCAGTTGTCCCGTAGCGGAAGCCAAACGATTCGACGGCCTCGTCGACCCGTTCTTGCAAATTGTCGCTGATGATGATCAGCTCCGGGTCGTAGTCACGCTCTGGGAACAGCGTCGGAATGCGGAGGTACGAGCGCGTGTGGGCTTGGCCCATCCAGCCGAAGCCGATCACGGCCACGCCGATCTTCTTACGGGTCATTGTGGTCCTTGTTGTTGGTGGTGGACGATCGCTGCAGCTGTTGCGACAGCTGCAGCGACGTCACCGTCGGAGGGATAGAGAAGAGAGCGGCCGACAACAAGGCCACGAACGTTGGGGATATCCATTGCTCGACGCCACTCGTCAAATGCTGTCACAGGGTTTGGGCCAGGCGCTCCGCCGAGAATCAGGCCTGGCAGAGAGGTTGCCGCCATCACGCGCTCGATCTGGGCGGTTGCGGGAAGCTTTAGCCAGGTGTATGCGGAGCTCGCACCGAGTGCGTTGGCGATTCCAACGCACTTCACGAGTGCGTCCTCGTCGGGATCGAGCACCTTGCGCCCGTCCGCATCTGTTGTGTAGGGAAGGGGTTCGAGCATCGCTAGCTTCTGGACAGCTGCGAGCTCAGTGATCCAGCGGGCGCAGGCTTCGATCGTTGGCCGTGAGCGTTCATCGTCTAGATCGATTCGGAGCAGCATCTTGGCACCATCAAGGCCCTGATCGACGATTGACGGCACCGTATGGCCCGTCAATTGGTCATCGAGTTCCCAGGCTGAACCCAGCAGGCCGCCGCGATTAATCGACCCGACCGCTACTTTGCCGTCGAGCGCACCGAGCAGCGCGAGGTCATCGAGAATGTCGGGTGTCGCCATGACACCGTCGACGCCCGGGTCAGCCAGTGCAGTCATCGTCCGCTCAAGCACGTCTCGACGGTCGGCCATGACAAAAGGTTGACCCGTTACCCCGACCATTCCGCGGGCGGGGTGATCGATCGCAATGATGAACGTATTGCCGTCAGCGGCGAGCAGCGGACGAGTGGTTCGCGCTGCCAGTGCCGTTGCGATTGCGCCGGGAGCAGTTGCGCGAGTCTCAAGCAGGCTGCTCCATGCCTCGTCGGTAATGATCACCTGATCACTCGATCGGGAACCTCACCGGTCGTCAACAGGTGATCGATTTCTGCTGATGTTGGCATCTCGTCCGAGCACATCAGGCGGCCAGCAACAATTGCCCCCGCAGCGTTTGCACGGGTCACAATGTCTGCAGGGTTCCAGCCTTCGAGCAGCCCGTGAGCCAACGAGCCGCCAAATGCATCGCCCGCACCGAGTCCGCACACGACGGGAACGCGGATCGGATCCACAACGGTGCGTGATTCAGCGGTCGCAACCATCACCCCATCGCCACCCTGCTTGACGATGGCGATCTGCACGCCACGTTCGAGCATGCGGTCCGCGGCTTCGTCAGGAAGACGCGTGCCGACAGCGATCTCACATTCGTCTTTGTTGCCGACTGCGACCGTGCAGTGGTCAATTGACGGCGAAATGTACTCGGCAGCTTGTGCCGGCGAATCCCAAAACATGGGTCGGTAGTCAAGATCAATCACCGTGTGTTGCTTGCGACTGCGGGCTTCAAGTGCTGCCATTGCTGCTGATCGGGAGGGTTCTTCAGCGAACCGGGACCCGGCCAGCCAAAACAGTGGTGCCGAATCGATGGCACTCATCGGCATGTCCGCAACGGAGATGTCCATGTCCGGACCTCGCGGTTCCCGATAAAAGTAGATAGATGGCTCCTCCGGCGGCTTCAGTTCACAGAACACGACCGGGGTTAGCAAATCGGGATCAGTGGAGATGAACTTGTCGTGTACGCCGAATTTGCGGAGGCCTTGCCGAACGTAGGCACCAAACGCGTCGTCCCCAACCCGATTAATGACAGCAGCTTTGCGGCCAAGCCGCGCAGCTGCGACCGCGACGTTGGTGGGACTACCGCCAATCGACTTACGGAACGTAGAGACATCGGCCAGGGCAACGTTGTGTTGCTCGGGATACATATCCACTGATGACCGGCCGAATGTCAATACCTCGAGGTCCTCCAAGTCGAAGGGCTCCACGGTGTTCAACTTGTCGCGCCCGAGTCGCGAAGTTCGTGTTCGAGTGCTTCGAGTTCAGCTCCGCCCGACATGAGGCGCGTCAGGTCGTTGACGTCTATCTCGTCCTTGCCAAAGGAACCCATCGACCGACCCCGATTGAGAATGAGGAACTGGTTTCCTACGGGGTATGCATGACGCGGATTGTGGGTGATGAAGATCACGGCCAGACCTTGGTTACGGGCCTCAACGATGCGTTTTAGCACTACGCCTGATTGTTTAACACCGAGAGCCGAGGTGGGCTCATCGAGAATCAGCACCTTGGCGCCGAAGTAACCAGCGCGGGCGATCGCAACGGACTGTCGCTCTCCGCCCGAGAGCGTGCCAACCGGCTGTTCAGTGTCACGGATGTCGATGCCCATCTTGGCCATTTCGTCTTTGGCGATCCGCTTCGCCTCCTTCGTGTCGATCCACTTCAGTGGCCCGATGCCCTTGGTGGGCTCGGATCCAAGGAAAAAGTTGCGCCAAACCGACATCATTGGGACCATCGCAAGGTCCTGGTACACCGTGGCAATGCCGTTGGCGAGAGCGTCACGCGGGGAGTCAAAGGTGACTTTTTCGCCGGCGAGCCGAATGGTTCCTTCAGTCTGCTGATGGACGCCGGCAAGGATTTTGATGAAGGTTGACTTGCCAGCACCGTTATCACCGAGCACACACGTCACCTCACCGGCCGCAACTGACGTACTGACGCCGGTGAGCGCGGTGATGCTGCCGTAGAACTTCGAGACATTGTCGAGTTGAAGGAGCGGCTGATCAGACATCGTGGTTCTCCGTGGGTGAATCGAGGGCCATGTCAGAGAGTGAGTTCATCGGCGGATCGCCTCGGCTCGGTTACGAAGGTACTTATTAGAGACCACAGCGAGCAGGAGAATCACGCCAATAATGAGGAACCTCCAGTCGGTGTTCCAGCGCGCAGCGGAGATGCCAGCTAAGGGCATCGACATGATGCAGGCACCGATTGCGCCACCGAAGGCCGTTCCGTAGCCGCCGGTAAGCAACGTGCCACCTACCACTGCGGCAATGATGAAGAAGAACTCTTGACCATCACCAGCGTTTGACTGGATCGAGTTGATCCGGAATGCGACAAGCAAACCGACGAACCACGCAGCAACGGAGACCAACATGAACAACTGCGTTTTTGTTCTGGCGGCGGGCACACCGACTTGACGAGCGGCTTCTTTGTTGCCTCCGACAGCAAAGGTCCAGCTTCCGAAGCGCGTCCGGGCCAGTATCCACATCATTGTTGCTGTGAATGCGACAAACCAGAAGAGGCGAATCGAGGTCTTGGCTGGAGGGACCTCGGCAAGCAGTTCCGCCTCGGTGATGAACATCATGCGGAAAGCAAGTCCGATAAAGATCGAGACAATTCCGAGGATCAACATTCGGCCACCGAGGTGGTCGGCGCTTGCCGATTTGACGCGCCTTTCCACGAATCGCGAGACGACGAAACCCCAGACGAAGACGATGACCGCACCAAAGAGCAGGACTGAGAACAGCGAAGCTCGAAACTTCGCTGCTTCAGAGTCGATAAAGGTAAGGGCTGCGACGACAGCGATTGCGAGTGCTAGGACCGAAGTCACTGCGCCCTTGGTGGCCGGACTTGACGACAAGGCGGCCTGCGAAGCCATGGCGATCAGGGCCATGCCCGCAGTTGTGAACGCGAGCAACAGGATGACCCGAATGCCCTGGGTGGTGAACGGAAAAAAGAATTCGTGGGTCGACGAAGAATCAATTAGCACTGCGACGACAGCGCCAAGCACGACGAGTCCAAATCCGAGTCCTAAGAACTTGCGCATCCTCTCGTCTAAGGCGACCGAACCTCGGTTTTCGATCGGTTCGTACCGCCAGCGCACCCATCCGTACATTCCGAGAAAGACGGCAACAGCCATCAGGACCGCTATTGCGGCGTTGACGCCAACACCGTCGGTGAGATGAAGTGCGATCGCAGCAGCGATACCGAGGCCAAGGCCAACGATGAAATCGACGAGACCGATTGGTTTGCGCTCGTCGGCGCGTTGGAACCAGAGTTCGCAGACCGCCAGCAGGACGATGATGATGCCAGCAGCAAAGATTGAGATGTAGAAAAAGTCACGCAACTCGAATGGGTGATCATTGCGAGCCCATTCGGCAGCGAAGATCGGTCGAAAGAAATCGAAGTCACTGGCCTCATCGGTTCGACCGATTTGAATTTGGCCGACGAATCGCTTTGAAAGACCGAGCTTCAGCCCAATGAGTGCGAAGAAGGTTCCAAGCGTGATGATGAAGCTCGGCTGCCCGGTTCGTTCGACCATGAACCCATTGAGGTAGCCAATACAGAGCGCCACCACGAGCGATAGTGGAATGGCGATCAGCATCGGAAAGCCGAGGCCGCCGAGTTCGCCCGTTTCCTTGACCAAATAGATGATCAACATTCCCATCGCGCCGGTCATGGCGCCTGATGACAGGTCGAATTCGCCGCCAATCATCAGCATTGATACAGCGACTGCCATGATGCCGAGCGTCGCAGCGGTGTCAAGCCATGTGAATGTCTGGCCGACGGTGCCGAAGGTGCCCGAGGCCGCCCAGAAAAAGATCCAGATTCCAGCGGCTCCGATAAGGCCGCCTACTTCCGGGCGGACGAATAGCCGCTGAAACACCGAGCGGTAGGCGAGGCGCTCGTCGCCCCCGGCTGCCGATGCGGCGACGACAGTATCCGTTGAGGTCTCACCGATTGGCGCTGCCTCGGTTGCAGTGTCGGGTGAGTCGTACTCGTTCACAGGGTCCCTTGCAAGAACTTGTTATGCGGCCCTTGGGCCACGTTGGTAATCAGGGTGCGTGGGGGGGTGGTCGGTGTGACTGCGGTGGGATCGGAACGATTCCGATCCCACCGCTGTTCACGTCACGTTCAGCGCATCAACGATGCACCGGACGTGTTGTGCTGATCAGATCAGCGGGTACCTGCTGCACTCAGTTCGATCACAGCAGTTGCGTTGTCAGTCGTCACGAAACCTGGACCCGTGAGGATGGGCAGGCCGCCACCCAGAGTGTTCTGGTTGGTGACATTGAGGTACATGAGCAGGACAGGCATGTAGCCCTGCAGGTACTGCTGCTGGTCCACCGTGAAGGCCACATCGCCGGCTTCGATTGCGCCGAGGAGATCCGGCGTCATGTCGAATCCACCGATGGTGAGCTCACGACCAAGGTCCTGCGCTGCGCGCAGTGCTGACATCGTGATGACCGGACCGACGCCAAGGACGCCGTCGATGTCCGGATCAGCGGCCAGGAAGGCGTTGATGGTGTTCTGCTGCTCGGTGGTGTCTGCGTCGAGGCCCATGAACTCAATCACGGTTTCGCCGCCGAATGTCTCAGCGAGACCGTTGCAGCGTTCTTCGAGGCCGACGTTGCCCTGCTCCTGGAAGGCGCAGAGAACCTTGGTTGCACCAGCGTCGTTGAAACGCTCACCGGCACCGTTGCCAGCCACGTCTTCGGACTGACCGACGTGCGTCAGCGCGCCAATATCCTGATAGTCGTTCGCACCTGAGTTCAAGGTGATCACGGGGATCCCCTCGCCAACTGCGGCCTGCAGCGGTCCGACGAGTGCGTCAGGATCGGGCAGCGATGCAGCGATGCCGTCAGTACCTTCGGCAACTGCGGCCTCAATGTCCTGCACCATAACCTGTGCGTCGTTGACTCCCGGCTTCCATACCAGCGTCACGCCGAGGTCTTCAGCTGCAGCATCGGCGCCGCGCTGCACCACGGACCAGAATGGGCCGTCGTCGGAGTGAGTGATCATGTGGAAGGTGAGGTCACCGGCCTGAGTCTGATCAACTTCTTCGGGTGCATCGGTCTCAACCGGCGCTGCATCAGTTTCGGCCGGAGCCTCACTGCTGCTGTCGCCGTCAGAGCCGCCGCAAGATGCAGCGACGAGTGCGATTGCTGGCAGGATTGCCAGCAGCTTCTTGGATGTCTTCATGTTCTCCCCTTTGTCAGGTGTGGTTTTCCTCATTAGCCGAGGCGGATGCCTCGATCCCCTTGAGGAACTCGATGCTCGCGAGAACATCGAGAAGTGGGCCGGCACCGACTGCGGGTTCAC
The DNA here is from genome assembly GCA_002711735.1 of Ilumatobacter sp. GTDB lineage: Bacteria > Actinomycetota > Acidimicrobiia > Acidimicrobiales > Ilumatobacteraceae > Ilumatobacter_A. The sequence continues at coordinate 25,127 of PASB01000049.1, read as the reverse complement.
CCGCAGTGATGGCAGCGTCTTGTTCGAGTACATACCATTGGTTGTACCCGCGAGCTTCAAGTTCGGTGACGATCGCACCGATCTGGACGTCACCACGTCCCAGGTTGCAAAACATTCCGGCCTGCACGCCGTCCATTATCGAACAGTCGCCGGCAAACACAGGTCTGGCGAGATCCATGACGACGTCTTTCAGGTGGACGTGGCGGATGCGGTCGAAGGCAACGTCGATGAATTCGAGTGGATCCATTCCACCGATTTGCATATGGCCCATGTCGAAAGTCCAGCCGACGTCAGAAACGTCAAGTAGCGATTCGATGTCAGCGCGAGTCTCAACCACTGTCCGCAAATGGGGGTGGATAGCCTGCGTCATTCCGAACTCGCCCAAAATATCGTCAACAATCGAGAGCGTTTTGGCCGCAAAGTTCCAGTCGTCCGATGTTAAATCCTGACGCGGCCCCCACTCCCAATCAGTCACCGCCGACGTCACAAATACGCTGGCTCCGGCGGCCGACATCAACTCAGCAGTACGGCGAGCGGCTTCGATGGTCGCGTCCAGTTCTGCCGCATCATGAAGGACCAGCGGAACGAAGCCGCCAATCATTTCGAGGTCAAACTCGGCGCACAGATCTTTCAGCTCAGCCGGGTCGGTTGGGAGGTAGCCATCAGAGCCGAGTTCGGTGGCGGTTAATCCGATTTGCTGCATCTCTCCGAGGACTCGGCGTGGACTGAGCTCCAGCCCCCATCCGGGAACTTCGCAAACTCCCCAACTGATCGGGGCACCAGCGAGTCGCGTCAAAAGATTCGTCATGGTGCTCCCCCCAGTCTAGAGTAATTAGAGCGCTCTAATTACTCCTCTCGCTACTATGGCCGTTACCGCCAAGGCCTGTCAAGCCCAACGGACGTAAGTGGACCGGATTTTTATACATGGCACAACCAACGATGCAACAGGTCGCCGAGCGCGCCGGAGTCTCGCTTGCGCTCGTCTCGCTGGTGATGAGGCAGGCACCAAATGTCTCGGACTACCGCCGCCAGCTCGTCCTTGAAGCTGCTGCAGAGCTCGGCTACCGCCCCAACGTCCTTGCTCGCAACTTGGCAAGCCGACAAACAAGCACGATCGGTGTGGTGCTCAATGACATCCACAACCCTTTCTTTGCGGAGATCATCGACGGTATCCAGGCTGCTTTCGACGAAGCCGGCTACCGCGTCCTAATCGGTAACGGGAAACGTTCACCATCTGGCGAGGCGGAGATGATCGAAACCTTTCTCCAGTTCCGAGTCGACGGCATCATCTCTGCGGGCGCCACAATGTCGATGTCGTCCATTGAGGCAGCATCAGAGAGCACCAAAATCGTGGTCGTCGGTCGGAGCAGCCGGAGTCAACTCATCGATTCCGTCAACACCGATGATGTCTCCGGAGCACGCATGGCCGTCGACCATCTCGTCGAGCTTGGTCATCATCGCATCGCCCACATCGACGGTGGCACAGGGGCAGGCGCCGAAGCCCGACGACGCGGCTACTCAGAGGCGATGACAGATCATGGGTTGTCCGCCGAAATCGTCACGGCCGGCGGGGACTTCACAGAGTCCGGCGGGTACCTCGCCGCCAGTGAACTCCTCAGCCAGTCCAACCAGCCGACCGCCATTTTCGCCGCGAACGACCTGTCGGCGGCGGGGGCACTGCACCGTGTCGAGGATGCGGGGCTTATTGTGCCGGACGATGTTTCCATTGTCGGCTACGACAATACGGCGCTCGCTGCGATGCAGCACCTGTCTCTCACTACGGTGAACCAGCCGCGAGACGAGCTGGGACGCCTGGCTGTGAGGTTCGTTCTCGAACGGCTTCGCGACAAGCGCACCGACTCCGTCCACCACATGGTTGCGCCAACCTTGGTTAACCGTAAGACGAGCAGCCGCTTGACTACAGGAGCCGCGACATGACCAACGAATCAATACCGCTTCGAGTGGGCATTGTCGGGACCAGCTGGTGGGCTGACGCTATGTATTTGCCGGCCTTCGCTGCTCATTCTGGCGCCAGCGTGGTGGGTCTCTGTGGGCGAACTGCCGCCACGGCTAAGGCGCTTGCCGACACATGGGATGTGCCATGTTTTTCGGTCGACAGCGATGACTTCCTTGATCCGGAGCGACTCGATGCAGTGGTGGTGGCTACCAGCACAGACAGCCATGAGGAGCTGACAATGACGGCACTTGACCGTGGACTCCACGTGCTGTGCGAAAAGCCGCTCGCCCCTGACCTCGCCGCTGCAGACCGTATGGCCCGCCGGGCGGCCGAGACCGGAGCGATCACACTCGTCCCGTTCACCTACCGCTACATGCCGACCAACCAATTCGTAAAACGACTGGTCGACACCGGGTACGTCGGCGCACCGTTCCATCTCAACATGCGCTACTTCACCGGGTACGCCCGCGATCACGATTACAACTGGCGATTTGATCAGGCGCTGGCGGGGTCGGGCGTCCTTGGCGACCTTGGAAGCCACTGGCTTCACGTTGCTCGCTGGCTTCTCGGCGAAATCACTCACATCGGCTGTGTCAGCAACAGCTTCTATCAACGGGGCCCTCGACCAGATAGCACGCCATACGAGCAAAACGAAGACTCTGCTCTAATGACAGTTCGGTTCGCGAACGGGGCGCACGGCTCGCTCCAAGTCTGCGCTGCGAGCTGGGAAGGCACTGAGTTCAACCAGACTCACCACCTCGATCTGCACGGAGCAGACGGAACAATTTACGCGGTTAATGATTGGTCGAACCTGCAGCAAGTGAGCGGGGTCCGAGCCGACCAACCAGGTCCAGCGCAGGTCCTCGAGATTCCGAACGACATCTGGAACGGCGCACGCCGCGACCGCGTCCATGACACCTACCGTGATGTATTCCGCGCAGGCGGAGCAATGGTTGGCGACTGGGTCGACGCAGTGCGCGCTGGCCAGCCGATCGAACCCGACCTAGCGGAAGGTGCCATGGTGCAGCATCTCATCGAGCTCGCCACACAGAGCGCCGCTGGCGACGGACGACTCCTCGACGCTCGAAGGTGAAATACCTCCTTGCCGCAGTGCTGGCCGCAGCTCTGTTTGGGTGCGACGGCGGCTCGACATCAGACGTCGCTCAGTCCGGCGTCGGCATCGTGGCTCAAGGCTGCGCTGGAACCACCAGAGAATTTGGAAGCGGCATCGCTGTAGGCCTCCCCGGGCGCGTCGTCACCACTGCCCACACGGTCGCAGGCGCGACCTCCGTCACCATTGTCGACTCTTTAGGCACCGAGTTTTCGGCCTCTGTGGTGTCTTTTGACAAAGACGCTGACCTCGCATTGCTGAACGTTCCTGGCCTCACTTCCCCGCCGCTAGACCTCGGCCGAGCCGAACTTGGCGACGCTCGTGCAATCGTCTGGTCACCAGACAACGGCGTTCGCTCAGTCAGCGTGATGATCACCCGCCGACTCAACATCACTATTGAGGACATCTATGTCGAAGATGAGGTGCGCCGCTCCGGCTTTGAACTGGTCGGTGACATCTCCGTCGGCGATTCAGGCGGTGCGATCGTTGATAGCTCTGGCGATGTCGTTGGAATCATCTACGCGCGGTCACGAATGCGCCCCCAGACTGCGTTTGCTACCGACGACGACGAGTTGCGGCGTTTGTTCAACGAGCAACCGCTTGATGCCACGGACCGATGCCAATGAAATGCGCACCAGAGCAGTTGCAAGCGTTGAGCGCTCTGAGCTTCTTCGCTCCTCCTCCGCAGCTACCACTGAGGATGCGTTCGACCCTCTCACTTTTGTCCTCACCCGACTGCAAAAATGACCGCGCAGACCGACGGTCTTTAACAGTTGCGAGACCTCCAACGAGGCGTGGGCCTGCGGTCCGACAAACCAGCGTCGGTCATTGAGATCAAAAAATCGTTAGGTCTGCACCAACGTGACCGTCCGGCGCACACCAATCAACCTCGGCAAGTCACCGCCAACTCTGTGATGTGTCGCGGCTATGTTCGTACCAGCCTCCCAGCTTGGCGTTGGCAGCGCTGTTCCACCCTCCACGTCCGATGACGTTTTCGACCAAGCTCTATCAGCGCTGCGCACCCGAGCGGACGTTCGTCTGATCTGTATTGATTTCGGGCTGAGGACTGCAAATTCGACAAATTGACTTGCAGCTACTTGACCGGGCGTTGGCCAGAATCGTTTCGGATCGACAGTGAGGTCGCCTGCCTCCGCACCGAGTCAGGCGAGCTTTTCAACGAATCCTTCAAGTTGGCGCAAGTTGCGACATTCATAAACACCGTCGGTGTGGGTGCCGTACTCGCCAACAATGGAGTCTCCGGTGTTCCAATAGCTCTTAGGTTCCGGATTCAACCAGTAAACGTGGCGGGCCTTCTGCTGGATCTCTTTAACCACCCAGCTCTGGCTGGCGTGATAGTTGTTCCGAGCATCACCGAGGAGCAGCACCGTAGTCTTCGGACCGACATCCTTGCCGTACTGGTTCCAGAAGACTTCGAAGGCGTGACCGTAGTCGGAGTGCCCGTCCACCCAAACGACATCTGCCTCAGTATTGACCCGGTGGATGGCCTCGGTGATGTCTTCGGTGGCCTTGAAATAGTCAGTGACTTCGTCAAGCCCGTCGATAAAAACGAATGATCGAACCTTACTGAACTGGCCCGAGATCGCATAGACGAGCATCAAGGTAAACCTTGCAAAGGCCGCCACGGAACCGGATATATCGGCGACCACCATCAGCTCGGGTTTTGCTGGTCTCGGATACTTAAACTTCGGCTCGGCTGGCACACCGCCGTAGCTCAGTGAATGTCGGACAGTGTTACGGAAATCGAGTGGGCCCTTGCGGCCATGTTTGCGTTTGCGAGCCAGACGCGCCGCCAGCTTACGCGTCAACGGCTGAAGAGACTTCTTCAGTGCCGTCATCTCATCACGCGAAGCATGCATGAACTCGACATCTTCGGGCAGCGGTTTGCGGAGCGTTTTGGCCATTGCTTCGGCACCGCGGTCCTCCACAAGGCGGCGCCGGATCTCGGCTTCGATCTCACCCTTGAATTTTTCGATCCGGTCGGCGTACTCCTCTTTCTCTAACCGCTCCTCGAGGGAAGTCAAGTCATCGGGAGCGTCCTCTCGGGACTGCTCCATCATCTTGTCGAGCATGCCGTCGAGATCAAGGTTCCGAAGTGTGCGATAGAGATAGTACGTCCCGCCGACAGGTCGTCCCGGCTCCATTCCGGCGAAGCGTTGGACGCTTTGCTTGGCCATGGCGCGCATCATTCCCTGGTCACCGTTCATCAGCGCTTGCATGAGCATCTGGGCAATTTCTTCGGGTGTCATCCCGTCCATCCCGCCCTGGCCGCCATTGCCCTCCTGCTGTTGCTGCTCTTGCATTTCGCGCCACATCTCGTCGATGTCGGTCTCGTCGTCACCGTCGCCGATTTTGTACTCAGGCCCCCGCAAGCTGAAGTAGACCTCAAACACGGTCTCGAAACTGCGCCAATGAGCGTGATTCTTGATCAATGTGGCCCCGAGCGCATACTTAAAAGCGTCGCGATCCTCGATCGGGATATGTTGCACCGCTTCCATTGCATCGAGGTTCTCCGTCAAGCTGACCGGGAGGCCGGCATTCCGGAGTTCGACGACAAAGCCGTTCAGGAGTTCCAACATGGCTTAGTCGTCGACCGAAAGCTCTTTAGTGGCCTTCGCAATGTCGGTCTGGTACTTCAACAAGATGTTGAGCGTTTCCTTGGCAGTCTGCTCATCGATCGTGTCGATGTTGAGAATCATCAGGGTGCGGGCCCAGTCGAGGGTCTCCGAAACGCTGGGGGCCTTTTTGAGGTCGAGCTGTCGAATCGACCGCACGATGCGCGCGACCTGATCGGCCAGCGACTCTGTGATGTCAGGTACTTTCGCTAGTACGATTTCACGCTCACGGTCGAGCTCAGGGTAATCCACGTGCAAGTAAAGACACCGACGCTTGAGTGCCTCCGACAGTTCGCGGGTGTTGTTGGATGTCAGGAACACCAGCGGAATCTGCTTCGCAGTAATCGTGCCAAGCTCGGGAATGGAGACCTGGTAGTCGGAGAGAATCTCGAGTAGCAACGCCTCGGTCTCGACCTCGACACGATCCACTTCGTCAATCAGCAACACGACGGGCTCATCTGCGGTGATTGCCTCAAGCAGCGGGCGAGTCAACAGAAACTCGTCGGAGAAGATGTCATCCTTCATCTCCGTCCAGTCCTCATTATCACCACGTTCGGTCTGGATGCGCAGAAGCTGCTTTTTGTAGTTCCACTCGTAGAGCGCTTTACTCTCATCGAGGCCCTCATAACACTGAAGGCGGATCAGTTTCGAGCCTGTGATCTCGGCAATGGACTTGGCGAGCTGGGTCTTGCCGGTTCCTGCTGGCCCTTCGACGAGAATCGGCTTACCAAGGCGATCAGCGAGGAAAGCGACTCCAGCGATGCCATCGTCTGCCAGGTAATTCACTTCCTTGAGGTCGTCACGGACTCCCTGCACATTCTGAAAGCGATTGGTGTCGGCAACGGCGCCGTTGTCAGTCGTCATGGGCGCTGACGCTAGTTCTCCAGCTTCGACCGTCAGCAATTGGAATCAACAGACAAACGTCACTACCCCCCCTGCACTGGCACGGAGTAACGATGATTCCATCTGGCACGCTTGCCGTATAAACAAAGGCAGAGCCACGACCGATTTCACCGGTCACCGATCCGGCCCGCCCATGAAGTTGACCCGTCACAGGTGAAAGAGGACTCGGGGTTGGCAGTGCGACAATCGTTGTCAGCAGCGAACATGTGTTATCCGCCCTCGCAGCCTCAACCCGCCGCCGACACCGGATCGGCCACTCCCCTTACAGGCCATGATGCTCTGCGCACTTGATTTCAGGGTGGCCTGACCAGACAGCATGAGTCCGTAAGCTCAGAGAGTGGACTTCAGAGACGATTTCTACATGCCCAAAACTGCGCGCGTCATTTTTTCTAAGCCCGTTCTGCTTGACATCAGCGGCAACGAATTTGAAGGACTGCAGCTCACTATCAAGGAAACCCAAGCAGCGTGAGCAACCTGCTGATGGGCAACGTTGTCGTTGCGACAGGCACATTGCTGTCGCGTGCTACCGGCATGTTCCGTGTCACCGTGCTCGCTGGAGTACTCGGAAGCACTGCACTCAACGACGCGTACATCCTCGGTAACGAGACACCCAACATCGTGTATGAGCTGCTACTCGGAGGCGTGCTTTCCGCAACGCTGGTCCCCTTGTTTTCCACGTTTGCCGAACAAGACGATGAGGAGTCTGGGCACGAGTCAACGAACGTCGTCATCACGGTGGGAGTCGTTCTGCTCGCAGTACTCACGGTCATGGCCGTGGTCGGCGCCCCCCTCATCTTCCGTGTCTTCTCGCTCAATGTCGCTGACGACATTGATCCAGACCTGTTCCGGTCGGTCGGAACGACCCTGTCCCGGATCTTTCTCATTCAGATTTTTTTCTACGGATTGACCGGGATCGCAAACGCCTTCCTTAACAGTCGGCGACGTTTCTTTGCCGCTGCCTGGAGCCCGATTCTGCCTAATTTGATTATTATCGTCACGTTGTTGTCGTTGCCAGACCCGACCGACGGCGTTTGGCAACTGAGCGATGTGGTGACCGATTCCCGCCTTCGCCTCACACTCGGCTGGGGCGCCACGCTCGGTATTGGAGCGATGGCGCTCACGCTGATTCCTGCGACCCTAAAAACAGGCTTCAAATTTCAGTTCGACTGGCAACCCAAACATCCTGCCGTCAAACGTTTGCTGACTTTGTCGTTTTGGACGTTTGGGTTTGTCGCCTCCAACGTCATCGCACTCGTCGTGGTGCGCAACCTCACCGAGCCGGGAACTTCGGACACTTTCGCTTACTTCGCCGCGTTCACGTACTTCGTGCTCCCGCAGGGTCTGCTTGGCGTCTCAATCGCAACCACGTTTCAACCAGAACTCGCACGCTCGGTTGCACGCAAAGAAAAAGCAGCATTTATTACCACTATGTCTTTGGGCGTCAGAATGACTGCGCTGCTCACCATCCCGGCGGGTGTCGGGCTGTTTGTACTCCGACGGCCGCTGGTCGGACTCGCTCTCGAGAACGGCAAGTTCGGTGCCGAGGGTGCTCTCAACGCCTCCAGAGCTCTCGCCGGCTTCGCATTGGGACTCGGCGCATTCTCGATTTACCTCTTCGTTTTACGCGGCTTCTACGCTCACAAAGACACCAAAACTCCGTTCAAGGTCAACGTCGCCGAGAACATAATTAACCTAACGCTCGCCTTTGTCTTGGTCGGCGCATATGGGGTTCTCGGTCTAGGTGCCGCTTTCGCCATTGCTTATGTGCTTGCTGCATTTTGGGCGCTCCAGATCCTCAGCTACAAGGTCCCAGGATTCGAACTCCGACCCATCCTCGCCAGCATCTGGCGAATGGCCGTTGCCGCCGCTCTCATGGGCGAATCCGTCTGGTTAATGACGCGTTACATCGGTGGCAACGTCGGCGTCGACGCCTTGCTTCGGCTGGCGGCTGGCGCAACGGTCGGTGTGTTCGTCTACTTTGGGCTGCTCACGGCAATGGGAGCTCCTGAACTCGAAGGGCTCAAGCGTCGCCTGCGCCAGCGATAAGCTGGAATTCATGTTTAAGTACATCAAGAAGCAGTGGAATTATTTTGTCGCAAAGCTGACCGGCCGCTTCAACGACAACGCCGATCCCAAGGTGCAACTCGAGCAGGCGATCAGTGCAGCGCAAACCCAACACGGGCAACTTAAAGAGCAAGCTATTAACGTCATCGCGGGACAGAAGCAGGCCGAGATTCGCTTAAACCATAAATTGACCGAACTGGAGAAGCTCAACGGAAACGCCCGTCAGGCGCTGATCATGGCAGCCGAGGCTGGAAAATCAGGAAATGCCGAAAAGGCTGCTCAGTACACGAGTGCAGCGGAAACCATCGCCGACCGGCTCCTCAGCACCGAGTCCGATGTCGAAAGTCTTAAGTCAATGGTGCTCGAATCAGCGCAGGCATCTGATCAAGCCAAGGCAGCGGTCGAGCAAAACAGTCGGCTCCTGCAGGAAAAAATCGCCGAGAAGTCGAAGCTCCTCAGCCAACTCGAGCAGGCAAAAATGCAGGAAGAAATGAACTCGGCGATGAGTCAGCTCACCGAGACAGTCGGTGATGACGTCCCAACACTCAACGAGGTCACCGAGAAGATTGAGGCTCGATACGCGAAAGCAAAGGCCTCTGCCGAACTGACTGACGTCACCGTCGAAAGTCGCGTACTTGAAATCGAAAAGGCGACCGCCAACGTCAAGGCGCAGAGCCGCCTCAGCGAGCTGCGTGCAGAACTCGGTCTCGATAGTTCACCCGTAGTCGAAGCTGCCTCTGCCACCACAGCGGAGGACCAGCCTCTCCCCGCCCCTGACGCCTAGTCCGGTTCAGGCTAAGACGACGAGGTCGTCCCGATGAACAACGTAACCCACGCCTGATTCGCCGACCGCCAGGGTCGCATCTGCTGAACTCATCGCTGCCATACCTCTTGCGAACACGACGTCGCCGTCGGTGATGTCGACGACTTGGCCGGTCTCAAAGGTACCGAAAACGTCGGTAACGCCAGCGGGTAGCAAACTGTTCGGACGATCGGTGAGCGCTCGGCGAGCCCCAGCATCAACCTCAATCGTGCCGGAAACCTCTGCGGCAAACGCTATCCAGAGCTTACGAGCCGACAATGTGCGGTCGTGCGGGGCGAACGTTGTACCAACAAGCTCATCGGAGACTGCGCCCGAAAGGACGTCCCGACGGCTAGCAGGAGCAATTACCGACCGGATACCGCTCCACGACGCCATCCGTGCAGCGGTCAGCTTGCTGGCCATGCCACCACTACCGCGTGCGCTGCCATTGGCATCGGCGCTGATCGAGAGCAAGGGGTCGTCCGCGTTCACAAACGGAACCAGCGTGGCCGCACTGTCTGTACGAGGGTCTGCCGTAAAGACGCCGTCGATATCGGTTAGCAGCACCAGCGCATCTGCGCCAACGCCATTCGCAATGAGTGCAGCGATTCGATCGTTGTCTCCGAACCGAAGTTCGTCATTCGCAATCGCATCGTTTTCGTTAACAATCGGCACGCAACCCAGTTCAAGCAGCCGGTTCATAGTCGACCTTAGATGCAGGTACTGGTTGCGAGTCACAAAGTCCATAGAGTCCACAAGAAGCTGCGCTCCGACCAGACCGTGACGTTGGAGTTCATCGTTGTACGCCTCGAGGAGACGACTCTGTCCGGCAGCAGAAATTGCCTGGAGGGTCGCCATGTCGGTAGGGCGGGCGTTCAACCCCACTACTGCGACGCCAGCCGCTACGGCTCCGGAAGAGACAATGATCGCTTCGTGTCCTTGTTGACGCAACACTGCGACCTCGCCACAGAGCTTTGCGATGGCACCGCGATCGATCACGCCGTTATCGTCAGTGATTGATGCAGTTCCGATCTTGGCAACGACGCGCACAATCAGACGTCCGGTGAGTATTCAAAGCTAAAGCCAGCGATCCAGATGACGTCGCCTTCTTGGGCGCCTGCTTTTGCAAGCATCTTGGGCACACCGATCCGTTCGAGACGGTGATCGATGTACGACAGCGCTTCGGGAGTGGTCACATCGTTGAGTGCCACGATGCGCTCCACCTCACGACCGACGAGTCGGAAATGACCGGGTTCGACCACTTCGACCACGGCTCCTTTGGCCTCGGGGCGAATCGTGACAACGCCTTCTGCGTACTCAGTCGCCTGGCGGGCATCGTGCACACGTTGGGCGAGCTTGCCAACTAAGTGATTGAGGCCGGACCTGGTGACCGACGAGATCACGTCGCCTTCCCATCCGAGGGCATGGAGTTCTTCGAGTTGAACGGCGTCGCTTTTGGTCCCAACAACCACCCGTGGACGTTGGAGTAGGTCGGGCTGATACTGACCCAGCTCTTGAAGTAGGACCCGCTCCTGCTCTTGCGGTGATACCCCATCCATCGGTGCGAGGTCGAGCATTATGCACAGCACCAAGGCCCGTTCGATGTGGCGCAAAAACTGATGTCCCAAACCCTTTCCCTCACTTGCGCCTTCGATAAGTCCGGGGATGTCTGCGACGACAAACTCTGTGTCCTCGTCCAGCGCAACAACACCGAGGTTCGGTTCAAGTGTGGTGAAGGGGTAGTTAGCAATCTTCGGCTTCGCCTGGGAGATGACGCTGATCAACGTTGACTTACCAACGTTGGGGAACCCAACGAGGGCGACGTCAGCCATGAGTCGCAGTTCCATCTTGAGCCAGCGTTCTTCACCGTGTTCTCCCTGTTCAGCAAAATTTGGTGCTCTTCGCTTGTTCGACAGGAATTTAGCGTTGCCGCGACCACCCCGACCGCCAGCTACCGCTAGCCAACGGTCACCATGGTTGACCAGTTCAGCAAGAAGTTCGCCGCCATACATGTCCGAAATAACTGTCCCCATCGGAACCGAGATCTCAAGCGACTCGCCGCGCCGACCGTGCATGTCTTTGCCCTTACCGTGTACTCCACTTCCCGCCTTGCGATGAGGGTAGTCGCGAAAGGCCAGAAGAGAGGCAACGTTGTGGTCGGCGATGAACCAGATGTCGCCGCCGTTACCCCCGTCGCCACCGTTGGGGCCCCCGTGGACGACCGGACCTTCGCGCCTGAAGCTCACGCAGCCCGCGCCGCCATCGCCTGCCTTCACATTTAGTTGGCATTCGTCGACGAACTGGGACATCGGGCCAATTCTAACGCCGCAATGTCGAGCGACCCCGGCTGCATCTCGTACCCTCACGATATGGATGACTTGCCCTACGCCGATGCTGCCGACGAGCGGGCTGATCGCTGGGCCTCGACGATGACTGGCTATGCCACTGCGGAGGTTGTTCTGGCTCATGCCGACTCCCGAGCCGAAGTCGGCACGACGACGATTCTCCGACGTGAGATTCGAGAGGAGCGGGAGAGCGAGTTTCTCGCCGAGCATGCAACGAGCTCGGACGGAGCCGGTAATCGGGCAATCGATGAAGCTCCCGATCCGTACCGCACGTGCTTTGAACGTGACCGCGATCGCATCCTGCATGATTCGTCGTTCCGCCGACTCAGCGGCAAGACACAGGTCTTTGTGTTCCCGGAGGACCATCAGCGAACGCGAATGACTCATGCGCTTGAAGTAGCCCAGGTCGGGCGATCGGTCGCAGCTGCGCTCAGCCTTAATGTGCCACTCGTCGAAGCGATAGCTATCGGTCATGACTGCGGTCACGGGCCGGGTGGACATGCCAGCGAGGATGCCTTGTCCCCCTACCTAAATGGTGGATTCGATCACGCTCCGTGGGGCGCCGACGTCACACTGCAGCCGCTCAATCTCTGCGCGGAAACTCTTGACGGTATTCGCAATCACTCGTGGAGCCTGCCGGCTCCGCAAACACCTGAAGGTGAGGTGGTGTCATGGGCTGACAGGATCGCCTACGTCTGCCACGACTTCGAAGATGCTGTTGCTGCCGGAATCGTGACCGAGCAAATGCTGCCGTCGATTGTTGCCGAGCGATGCGGCCGCGATCGTTCGACTCAGTTGGGTACGTTTGTCAGGGCGATGGTGACGGCGACCGCAGCATCTGGTCAAGTCGGTATGACGCCCGACATCGCCGAGGCGCTTGCGGCGTTCCGCAAGTTCAACTACGAGCACATTTATGTGCGTCCAGCCAGCGAGCGCCAGAGTGCTGCCGTCGTCGCACTCCTTCGGGCGTTGGTAGAGCACTACGCCGACCGCCCGCATGCACTCCCCCAAGCCACCACAGCAGCCGTTCTCGGCGAAGGTGTAGATGTGACTCATATCGACGCAGGCAGCGCAGCTGCCTTTCGTGCCGCAGTCGGCTACGTCGCTGGGATGACCGATCGGTTCGCATGCCAACAAGGCTTGGTTCAGCTTCACTGGGACCCGAGCGAACTACCCGCCGGCATCGGCATGTGACGTCCCGGCTTGCGGACGCCTGGCTCAGCCGCCGTCGAGGAATAGGGCTCGAATTCCGAGCCCCATGATGAAGAGACTGCCGCAGCCGTACAACAGGTACTGCTTGTCTCTAATGAAGGGACTTGTTCGGTAGCTGTAAAGAATTCCGATAGCGACGAGGCCGGTAAAGCCGTACAAGGCGTGAAAGTCGTCGAGCAATCGGCCTTCTTCATTGGCGAGCAGTACGCCGACGATTGCGACGGCGAAGACTGACATCTGCGCCACTCCAATCGCCCACCACATGGCACGCAATCGGAGCGGCATCACGTACTGCGCTAAGAGGGCCCACAGGCCAACCGCGGCGTTTGACAAGATCAGAAACCAGCCGAGGCTGACGTGCAGGTCGATCATGTCGGCTCAGCACAGTCTTGGCCGCCGATGATGCGGACCACTTCGGAGTCATCAGCGAGGCCGCTGATCACGCCGCGCAAGTTGTCGTTGATTACGAAGGTCTCAGGGAAGAAGTCGTCTGCAGGATTTATTTTGAGGTCCGGGTACGCGACTTCCAGCATGTCAAGTTGAGTTCCGAGACCAACGTTGTTGTCTGTGACCAGGCCCAATGGTGTTTTATCCCTCACTGCCGTTGCGGTGCCGTCGAAGTCATAGTTGCCGTATGTGTATGCGAAAAAGTGGGGACGGCCCTCGAGAACAGGTGACACATCGCCGAAGGTAAGGCTCAGGCTGTTATAGGACACAACGCGCACTTGTGTACCAGCACAGTTGCTGATCTCGAAAGGGTCGACCCAGCCGGTATCTGCTGTCGGCGGTCCAAGAAACGAGTCCAGGAAGGCGACCACCCCATCAGGGTCGCCGCTGAACACGGCGGCACCGATGCCCTCGTCACTGAGCACCAGCGCCTCAACTGCCGGATCGACAGGTGCCGTCGTCGTTGTTGGAGCAGGCCTAGTCGTCGCAGTGACGTTGGCTACGTCTGCCTGCGTCGTCGTTGACACTATGGCGAGTCTCGTCTGCACTGTTGTCGTGCTTGCAAAAGTCTGCGTTGTTGTCGTTGGCGGGAGCAGCGTCAGCTTTGTCGTCGGGCCGGCGACTGATCGTTCGCTGCCTCCACATGCTGCGAGGGCTAGCGCCAAGATGGTCAACCCGGTGATCAGTCTTGACCTCATGGCCACATCTTGCCCGCAGGCACACGTGATAGTGGTGCACCTCAGCCAAGAACGAGCTGAGAGGATCGGTGGCTTGACGCTTCGTTCGAGGTGCGATTCGGTACTGGACGTCGCTGTAAACGCAGGTTCTAGCCTTTCGAGGAAGAACGTTTGCTTTCCGTTCTGGCTACAACGACACGCCTGCGAACGATAAAGCCGCTCCTCAAAGGTCAACTCCATCTCGATATCTTGAGGAGGTTGCCGTCGGAGCCCAACCCTGCGACATCCCACGCCCCGTCGGCTTCGCGACGTGTGGCAGGTGACGCCCGCTTTCTCTACGGTGTCTGAAAGCTGATGGCGGCGTCAACCGGATGTTTCTTCGTGCGACACCGATTGTTCATGCCTGCCGAAGTATCGATTGAGGGTGCGATGCCAGTGGTTCGCGGGTAGCGACGGTTCCAGAGTCGCCATTGCCGTGCAATATTTACTGAAGCTAGCTGGTCGTATATTTTGCGACCACAGAAACCGATCGAATGGAGTGGGCCCTCCGCTGGACTTGGTCTCGACGACTGCTGCTTCTGTCAGCGAGGCGATGCGACCGTCGGGTGTGTCGGCGGAGACATTGCGGTCAATGGTGTAGCGAGCTCCAACGACAGTGTCGACGGCCGTCGTGCGATCGAAGCGCGTCGTTGCTGCGATGCCAAGTCGGTCGGTCAGCTCGGTGTCGACTTCGGCGTTCACGAAAGCTCGCATCGACGGGGTCAGACAAGAAAGTTCTTCACCGGTCGCGACCGGTTGTCGACTTTTCACGGTCTTACTGCGACCATCTTTGCGTTTGACCTCCAACAGCGTCAGACCCGAATCAACGTACGATCTGATTCGCACTTTGAAGCGACTCGGACGGCGGTAGGCGGTGTCGAGATAAAGATCGCGTTCTTTAGTGTCGAAATAGGTCGTTGCGTAGTGAAAATGTCGGCGAGTGTCGATTTCGAGCACCATGACGTGCTCGTCAAAGTCCAATCTGTCAAGCAAATCGAGAGTGACCACGTACTTTCGGTCAATTCTCGTCTGTAATGATGCTGCATCGTTGACCTCGCGGAGTTGAACGCAAGGCATCTCTGCGACCATTGCGGCGAAGCCACGGCCGAATTTACTCATCCGGTGCGCTGCGCTCTCGGGGGCGGGCCGTCACCGACGAGTTCGTAGCGAACGTCGACCACGGTTGTGTCGTTCACGAGATTGATCCGCCGGACCTTGAGTCGCCTGACTCGACAGCCGAGCATTTTTTCAAGTCGTTCCGTTAGCTGGGTTTCAGATGTGTACGCCGCCCCAAGGGTGACAGTTTGCGTTCGTGTCTTCGAAAAGAGACGGGGGTGATCGCCAACAAACAACGCTGCTAGCAACGCTGCCATCAGCACGGGGGTCACCCATGCCGGTTCGACCTGAATGCCTCCGAGAAGTCCTAGCGCTAGAGCCGAGAAGTAGTAGGCGACCTCCTCTTGATCGAGCTCCTGGGATCGCAGCCGAATGATCGACAAGACCCCGAACAACCCCAATCCGAGGCCAGCTGACACGGTGGATTGAGCCAATGTTGTCGCCACTGCGAGCACACCGATGTTTATGCAGAGGATTGCGACGATCATGTCTCGCCGGCGATGTCGCGGGAAGTACAGAGCGAACGCAAGAATCAATACGGCGATCAGATCTGCGGCCACTAGTGCGCCTGTGGACATTCAAGACTCCTGACGGGAGGGTTCGGCGGCAATGTCGGCGAGTAGTTGGTCGAGTGAAGCGTTCCAGACATCGACGGTCAGTGCTTGCGGGTCGGCATCGGCGGCTTCGGCGACGTGCGGTGCAATTTGTGTCCGCCAGGATTCCAGAAGTTCGGACACATTTTCGATGGCAAAAGGACCTGACCGGAATTCGGCATTAATCCGGTCGAACTCTTCGTCGAGCAGCGACCACGCAGCGGTTAGCGGGTCGCACGCGGCAGAACGCTGGGGGGGAGCCAGGCCGCCGACCTGAAATGGCTGGCAGTCATTACTTATCTCTCCGAACTCATCGGCAATCTTCGTGAACTGAGCGATCGGGTTGGCGTCGTCAGGCGTCCAGTTCTGCATGGCATTGTCGAGGTCCCAGGGAATGATGTGGAGAACGTCTGCCGCCGGTTCTTCGTACAAGTAGTAGTTGTGGGCCTCGCACGTCGAGCTGCAGTACCAGTGGAACGGCCCATCGTCGTGATTGATCGCTCGATCGACTACTGCGTAGGCAACGAATGAGTCCACTTCGGTGCGCTTGCCGAGNACCCGACGCGCTGCCGCAGCATCTGTTGTNGCGCCGGAGTCGAGTATTTCGTTGGCCAGAGACCGGGTCAAGTCTGTTGACGGATCGTCCTTCTCGTTCGTCTTTAAACCGTCGATCAGAACCTCTGCCGACTGAACTTCGCCGTCTGCGTCGAATGGCCAGACTTCCTTGTATAGGTTCCCATTTCCGTCACTGAAGCGATCGCGTGCGAATTGTCCGTCGATTTGCTCGATGAGCGCAAACAGGCCCACGTACTCATCGTTGATCACCACTCGAGCGTGAGTCGCTCGCGGCGAAGGGACGCCAGCCTCAGCGAACATTAGGTAGCCCAATCTTTCGCGCATCAGGGTCGGATCGTTGTTCATCGAATGGAGTTGGACTTTGCGTTGCCCGTAGAACTCAGTGTCGGCGCCATCCCAGTTGATCTTCAGTTTGATCGACAGTTTTGGGCATGTCTTTGCCCCCGACGGCTCAAATGGGTTGGGTCCCTCGGTGCAGCCCAGAAACGCCCCGATCGACCCTTTGTATCGAACGCCGATCCGTTCGATTGTCTCGCCGTCAAGGGTCAGGCTTCCCTCGACGTACTCTTCGGCTGCTGGATCGGCATCAAGTTTGGCGAGGGACTCAGCAGGCAGGTTGATCTCGAAGGTTCGCACCACACTTTGGTCAAAGAGCGCTTGTGAGCCAGCGGTCTCGTATTTCGGTTCTGGGCTCTCCGTCTGCGATTTTGACGTGAGCGTCTCTGCATCTGCAGGTTCTTCGATTTTGGTGACAATTTCGGTGTCAACCGCTTGGGTATCAGCTTCATCGGAGACGGAGGTGTTTGCGCCGACTTTGGATGCGTCGCTTCCCGAGCACGCTGCGGCAACTATTAGGCAGGCGCCTGCGACGGCGGCACGCGCCTGTCGTTGATCTATTTTTATTTTGTGCCTCATACCGGTCCTGTACTCGTTTCAATTGTAGCCGGGGGCTATCTTGCCGCAGACGTTGAACAGGCTGGGCTGCAGCTTTGAGGTCGCCGACGGACGCACGCGTTGGCAGGTCGAAAGGAGTCTGATTTCTGCGCTGGTGCCCGTCGATTGACAAGTTGGTTCGGCGCTGGGAGCAACCTCAGCGAGAGCGGCATGCTTCTCTTTGTTTGACTTGCCGTGCGGCGAGTTGAGCTCGGCGTGAGTTCCTCAAGTGGAAGATTGCTTCGGAGCAGATTGGTTCGATACGGCGTCCAAAAAGCGGGGGTTTGAGGTGGGCCTTGCGGCGCCGAGCAGCTTCTGGCGTTTTGTTTCTGACATGCGGGCATGAAAGCGGGCGCAAGTTGACTTCGCCGACGTTGTGGCTGTTGATACTGCCATGCCGTCCGGACTCTTATTCGGCGTGACGCACAGCTCCCGATTCAAGAAGGGCATCAACTTGGTCTGCATCGACGCCCCAATCGGCCAGGATTTCTCTGCTGTGTTGGCCAGGGTGTGCCGGCAACTCCTCAACAACTGCAGCGGTTCGGCTGAATCTCGGCGCCGGCGCTGGTTGTGTGACGCCGCCAAGTTCGATGAACGTTTGCCGGTCGACGTTGTGCGGGTGCTCTGCTGCCTCGCTCATCGTGAGGACGGGAGCGAAGCACACATCGGTCATCTCCATAAGCTCACACCACTCATCACGGGTCTTAGTTTTGAAGAGTTCGGCGATCCGCATCTTCAGTGCAGGCCACTGCGTGGGATCCATCTGGCGTGAAAACTGCTCGTCATCCTCGAGCCCTGTGAGCCTCATCAACTCTGTGTAAAACTGAGGCTCGATCGAGCCAATAGAGATGTATCGACTGTCGGAACACTCGTAGACGTCGTAGAAGTGCGCTCCGGTGTCGAGCAGGTTGGTACCACGGTGGTCTTCATCGAAAACACCAGCGGCCTTCATAGACCAGAACATCGTCATCAAAATGGCGGTTCCGTCGACCATTGCTGTATCAACAATTTGGCCTTGTCCGCTCCCCTTAGCCTCCAGCATCGCTGCGACTACACCCAGCGCAAGGAACATGCCGCCTCCGCCGAAATCGCCCACCATGTTGAGCGGCGGAACCGGCGCTTCACCGGCACGTCCGAAGTGTGCCAGCGCGCCGGCGAGCGAGATGTAGTTGATGTCATGTCCAGCGGCTTGCGCATACGGGCCGTCTTGGCCCCAACCAGTCATGCGCCCGAACACCAACCTTGGGTTTCGTTCCAAGCATTCGCTAGGCCCGACCCCGAGTCGTTCCATAACTCCAGGACGGAAGCCTTCGATTAGCGCGTCGGCGGAGGTAACGAGATTCAGTAACGTGGCGACGCCGTCTGGATGTTTCAGATCGATAGCAATGTTTCTACGGCCACGAAGGCTGACATCGCCTGCTGGTTTGTCAGGCGTAGCACCACGCACTGCACCGGCACGTTCGACGCGAATGACTTCGGCGCCGAGGTCGCTCAGCAACATGGCAGCAAACGGTCCGGGTCCGATTCCGGCAATTTCGATGACGCGGAGTCCTGCGAGTGGTCCAGGCATGAGTTCCTCAGTTCAGTGGTTTTGGGTTAAGTGAGTAGCGGTACGGATGTGTCCGCCGATGGCCTCGGCAAAAACGGGGGTGAGCTGGACGGGCAAGTCGTGACCCATGTTTGACACCAGAAGATAGTTGGCTCCGGCAATGAGCTCTGCTGTTCGTTCGCCACCCGAGGGGGTGATTAGTTCGTCGTCGCGACCGTGCATTACGAGCGTCGGGACATTAAGCCCCCGAAGTCGATCGCTCCGGTCACCGGTCGCATAGATTGCGGCGAGCTGCCGGGTGAATCCCTCGGGATAGAAGAGGCGGTCGAATTGCCGCGCTGAGCGATTCTTGGTTCCTTCCTCGGAGTAGTACTTCTTCGACAGCCAGACTCGGGCACGGGTTGCCTGCTCGATATAGGCGTTGCGCTCAGTGGGCGGCGGTGCCAGGAGTGCCTTCAACGCTTCGGCAGACGGTCGGCCGAACTTTGGGTCACTTGGACTGCTCATGATTGACGTCAAGCTGATGACGCGAGTTGGATGTTCGATTGCCATCATCTGCACGATCATTCCGCCCATCGAGACGCCGGCGATGTGCGCGCGATCAATGCCTAGGTGACCCAATAAATCAATGCCATCGGCCGCCATGTCACTCAGCGTGTAGGGCACATGAACCGGTTCGCCAGCTCTCAGTGACTGCAGAACTTGCATCGGGTCGACGAGTTGGCCATCGAACTTCGTAGAGAGGCCGACGTCTCGATTGTCGTAAATGACAACGTGTAATCCCTGCGCCACAAGACCGCCAAGAAGTTCTTGCTCCCACACGATCATCTGGCTCGTGTAACCATTGACCAGGAGCAAAGTTGGATTTCCAGGATCGCCGAAGGTGTTGTACTCGAGTTCGACTCCAGATTCCAGAGCGGCGCTTGGCATAGAACGCAGTGTGGCAGAAGTCAGCCGATACCTTCTCAGCGTGTCTGAAACACTGCGCGTGCATGCCCCTGGTCGAGTGAACCTGATCGGCGAACATACCGACTACACCGGCGGGTTGGTGTTCCCTATGGCAATTAATCGAGGGATCACGCTCTCCTACACCGCTGCTGACGGCGTCGTCGAATTGACCTCCGACGGTGTGCCTGGAGTGCTCTCAATTTCCTTGCCTTTCGACAGCGCACCAAACGCTGTTGAGCCGCACTGGGGCTCCTATATCGCCGCAATGGCAGCTGAGCTCAGAGCGACGCAAGGCCTACGCGGTCACGTCTTGTCGGACATTCCGGCCGGTGCCGGGTTGTCATCGAGTGCAGCGCTGGAATGCGCTATCGGTCTTGCGCTCGGCTTTGACGGGACCCCGCTCGAACTGAGCCAAGCAGCACAACGGGCCGAGCACCGGGCAACTGGCGTGCCGACGGGCATCATGGATCAGCTTTCGATTGCCGCCGGGGTTGCCGGGCACGCAACGCTCATCGACTGCCACGGCCTCAGCGTCACCCCGCACGCCGTTCCGCGCGACATCGATGTGGTGGTTCGATTCATCGCACATCGCACCCTAGAGGGATCCGGATACGGCGACCGTGTCGCCGAATGCAAGCGAGCCGAGGATGAGATCGGACCCCTGCGACTGGCGACGCTTGATGACGTCGAACGCATCTCCGAGGACATCATTCGACGCCGCGCCCGCCACGTTGTCAACGAGAATCAGCGTGTCCACGATTTCGCCGCTGCGCTCGGCATCGGCGATTACGTCGAGGCTGGCCGGCTCATCACCGAGGGACACGCCAGTCTGCGCGATGATTTTGATGTGTCCACTGCGCGGATGGACGCAGCGGTCGATGGAATCGTCGCCACGCCTGGCGTCTTCGGCGCACGAATGACCGGCGGGGGGTTCGGAGGCTGCATCGTCGCCATCTGTCAGCCTGGAGCCTTAGCAGACGGCTGGATCGTCTCTCCGTCTGCCGGGGCGCGGCGGATTGATTGAGGCTGCCGTCGTCACTGTAAGTTGAGCGCATCATGCAGGCGGGTGATTGCGCTCGGTGATCTACTTCCCCACCAGAAAAGATCTTGTCCGTCGACTCGGACGATGGTCGAATTCGGTGTCGAATTCTGGAGTTCAACGAGGTGCGTGTCGTTGAACTCGTAGGGTTCGCTCGGCACAGCAATCACGTCAGGCGCCCAAGCGCTGAGCTCATCAAGTTGAACTTCCGGGTAGGGGTCGTCCGCTTCCGCAGTCACCAACGTGCATCCGAGGTGGTTGAGCACAGAGGCCCCGTAGGTCCGGCCGCTGATCGACATCCATGGCCGACGCCAGATCGGGACAAAAATGGACAGCCCAATAGGCGTTACTTCGGGCGCCACGTTAGGTGTTGGCGTCCCGCCGATCAGCGTCGCCAAATCTTGGATCAACTGCAACGCGTCAGCAAGCGTGACCACGTCGCTGACGAAGAGTTCAAGCCCGGCTTCCTTTAACGCCGCAGCATCTTCTTGGCGGTTCTCCTCCTGATCCAAGATGACAACATCGGGCGCCAGCGCAACGATCGCGCTGATGTCAGGGTTCTTGGTTCCGCCGACATTGCCGAGGTGCGGCTGTTCGCAAAATCGCGTACACGCGATGACGTTGGCGCCGAGATGAATCAGCGTCTCGGTACTCGATGGAACAAGGCTGACAATGCGCATCAGTGACCGATCAGTTTGTCTTTCTGCCACTGGAACTCTTCGGCAGTCAATGTTCCTCGTTTGAGCATGCCCTCGAGCTTCTCAAGTTGACCGGCCACATTGATACTGCCGACATCGCCGTTGCTTACTGCAAAGCGACGTCTGTTATGCGCTTCTTTTTGAGCGTGAATGGCTTTCTGCATTTGATCTGGTCGTCGGATGTCGGTGAACCGTTGCTGGCCGTCTTCGCCCCCCGACTCGATGATCAGGTCTCCAGACCCAGTGAGACGTTCGAAAACTTTCTGGCTGAAGTGAATGGTGTTGATGCGCTCGAGCGGAATCTCGACACCCATTTTTGAGACGACGCCAGTGCGAAAGATCAGACGGTCAGAGGTAATCACAAAGCTTGTTGTCGTCCATTTGAGGTAACGAACGACAACCCAGGCCATGCTTGCAACGATGAGTGCGATGACGAAGTAGACAACCGCAACGCGCAGCGTGCCAGTGCCGTCGGCGTAGATTTTTGCGAGAACACCGAGAAGCATCGATCCAATGAGCGCTGCAACTGGCTGAGCGAAATACCACCAATGTGGATGGAGGTCAACTGCAACGGTTTCGTAATCGTTGAGCAGCCTGCTCGGGTAGGGCATGATCGCAGCGTACCCAAAGCGGCCCTAGGGTAATTGTTGTGGACCCCGCTGCCCTCCTCGCTGATCTCGACACGGATCAACGTTCTGCAGTCACCGCTGAGTCGCACCTTGTTGCAGTCATCGCCGGTGCCGGCTCCGGCAAGACTCGTGTGCTCACCCGACGTATTGCGTGGCGAATTGCGACTGAGCAGGCTGATGCCCGACATACATTGGCGCTGACATTCACCAGAGAAGCGGCTGGCGAGTTACGGCGTCGCCTCTCCCGTCTGGGCATGCGCGAACGCGTGGAGGCCGGCACGTTTCATTCGGTCATGCTCGCCGTTCTAAAGCAGCGGTGGATCGATACCGGGAAACCAGCGAGGACCGTCGTTTCGGACCGCCGTCGCCTTGTGGGCGATGTACTTGACTCATCACAACGGGTCGGTCTCGATGGTCTCATCAAGGAAATCGACTGGGCGACGGCACGAGGCGTAAATGCCGACCGTTACTCTGCAATAGCGCGCCGTGAAGGCCGTAAGCCACACGTCGGTGTTGAGCGCGTAGCCGCCGTTTTCGGCGACTTTGAACGCATGAAACGCAAGCGGGGCGTCATCGACTTTGATGATGTGCTCGGCCTCGTCATCCGCGACATGGAATACGATCGCGAATTTGCCGACTCTTTGCGGTGGCGTTTCCGACACCTGCTCGTCGACGAAGCTCAGGACCTTAACCCCCTCCAACATCGCCTTGTCGACCTGCTACGCACCGATCGCGACGACCTGTTTCTTGTCGGTGATCCAGCTCAGGCGATTTACGGGTTTAACGGTGCAGATCCGGCTCTGCTCGTCGATGTTGAGGTCCGGTTTCCTGGTGTCGAAGTCGTCCGCCTTCCGCTCAACCACCGGTGTACTCCACAGATCGTTCGGGCTGGCGTCCAAGTGTTGTCGGTTGCCAATCAACCAAACAAACTTCTTTCACATCGAGGAGACGGCGCGCCGGTTGAGCAGCTTGTGGGCTCTGACGAGGCCGCTGAGGTACGCCGCGCTGCGAACGAGATGCTTCGAATCGATCCCAATCTTATTCGTGCTGGGGAGGTAGCCGTGCTGGCGAGAACCAACGCTCAGCTTGCCCGCTTCGCGCAAGCGCTCGAAGCGCATGGTATTTCAGTTCGGCGGTCAGCTACGGCGGCCGGTTCACCGCTCCAGGCCGCTGTCCGGCAGGTCACAACACTTGGTTCGGCGTCTTTGCTGCGCGCCTGGGCCCACGACACTCTCGACGCCTATGACACGCTGGCCGCTTCTCGCGCTGAGCAGGCGCTTGCCAACAGTGAAAGAGATAGGCGGGCGGCGGCTCGCGCTGACAAGACTCTCGAAGATCTCGAAGCTGAGCGGCGGGGGGCGGCGACGCTGCTTGACTACCTGCGAGATCAGCAACTCGGTGATGGTGCCGGATTCAGGGCCTGGGTTGCAATGACTAATCCGTTTGATGACGAATCAAATGGTGGCGTCGATCTTCTGTCATTCCACGCAGCGAAGGGCCGCGAGTGGCACACCGTGTTCGTTACGGGTGTCGAGTCAAGTTTGGTCCCGCATAAGTCGGCAACTACCAAGGAGGCCAAGGCCGAGGAGGCTCGTCTGCTGTATGTCGCAGTCACGCGGGCATCTGACCGCTTGGTGCTCACTCGATCGGAACGTCGTGGCGGTTATGCCCGTACGCCGAGTCCATTCGTGGTTGATCTTGACTTTACCGAGCCTGCGGCTGCTCCCCTGCCACGTGAGCTTCACAGAAAACGGCGATCGCAGGTTGACCTGACGCTGTCTGCGCTCCGTACATGGCGCAACGAATCAGCTCGCAAAGCCGATGTTCTGCCGTCGCAACTGTGTAGCGACCGCGACCTCAACTCGATCGCTAGTAGTAAGCCGACGACTGTGGCCGAGTTGGAAGCCAATACTTCGTTCGGTCCCATCATGGCTGCGCGTTTGGCAGATCAGATCCTCCCGCTCGTTAGTCAGTCGATATCGACCATTACGGGTGCGTGATCGCTCGGCGACTTACCCTTGCGAGCATTGCGGTCAACGACGCACCAGTTGGCGCGTTTGATGATTGAGGAGCTGCACAACAACAGGTCGATCCGCATTCCCCGACCCTGGTGAAAGTCCCCGCCTCGGTAGTCCCACCAGGAGTACATCTTGTCGTCGTTATAAAAATGGCGAAAGGCATCGGAGAGTCCCCATGCCTCAAGTTCAGTCAGGCGATCCCGCTCTGCTTGGCTGACGTGTGTCGCTCCTTCGAGCTTCGCAGGGTCAGGTACGTCTCGGTCGTCGGGAGCAATGTTGTAGTCGCCGCCGATGATGATGTCTTGGTCCGGGGAGGCATCTGCGTCGAGGTGCTGCTTAAGGCGGTGGAGCCAGTCGAGCTTGTAGGTGTAGTGGTCGTCGTCGAGCGAGCGGCCGTTGGGTACGTAGACGCTGGCGACCCGGACACCGCCGCAAGTGGCGGTGATGATACGCGCTTCAGGGTCGGGTTCGATTCCGTCTGCGAAATTTGACACCACGTCGGTGAGGCCGACTTTTGACAGGATGGCGACTCCGTTCCATTGGCCTTGGCCATGGTGGGCGCACGTGTACCCCATTGCTTCAAAGGCAAGCGTCGGGAAAGCATCATCGGCGAGCTTCGTCTCCTGAATTAAGAGGACGTCGGGTTGCACTTCTGCTAGCCATGCCTCAACGCGTTCCTGTCGGGCGCGCAACGAGTTGACGTTCCAGGTGACAATACGCATCGTCAGGATTCCTTTTTCGGTTTGGCTTTTTTAGTGGCGGGCATTTTTGCTGGCACCTTCTTTGCTGGCACCTTCTTTGCTGGCACCTTCTTTGCTGGCACCTTCTTTGCTGGCAC
>PASB01000029.1 GCA_002711735.1 Ilumatobacter sp. | reverse complement strand
GATTCGATGAGAGCCAGTTCAAGCCCGGAGCCATATTCGTATGCCCACGCCTTGGTTCCTGTGCCCGTGGTGATCTGAACCCGGCGATAGCCGCCTTCAACAACGCCTTCCACCTCGTCGAGTAGCGCAAGGCACTGGTCGATAGACCCGGTGAGTAGCGGGTAGGTCCGGCCTCGGATCGTACCCGAGTCGTCGAACAGCGCTGCTGGGTAATTGAGGCCCGTGTCAAACACTGAGCCACCAGCGGTGTCGTCCCATCCTTCGTCGACAACGAACGGTGCGAGATGATGCCACCGGACGTCTCCAGGTCGCAGCGTGCCGTAGACGAAGAGAGACGAGACAGCAAGAGTTTTCGACACGGACGCAACAATGGCACGGGCGATCGCCGTTGACAATACGCCAGGCCACCCACGTAGCTAGATGTCGACGTGACACCTCGACAATGCGCACATCATGTGATTCGGACTGCTCGATCCCCAGGCGAGCGCCTGAAACGAAATCAACGTCAGGGTGCGGGAGCTTGGCTGGGTGCGGGCTCAGTCGTCTCGGGAGCTGCACTAACAAGCTCATGCTGGAACGATGGCGCAGCGATACCGATCACCGTTCCGGCCACAGGCAACGCATCGTTGCGGCAGAGGAACGCCATCCGTTCGTCAATCACCCTGATGATCGGAATGAACAGATCATTCTCGACTGCCGCCTCAAGCACGCTGCCCACGGGACTCGTTCTGACCTTCCAACCCTGACGAGCCCGTTCGTCGACGGTGGCATAAGTGAGACCCTCGATACCGATCTGGCGGCCAAGGTACTCGCTCGGAACCGCTTGCTCGCCGGAGCGTCGCTTGCCGGGTGAAAGCTGGAACACCTCCCTGCGGCCAAAAGTTCGCGCAAACCGTGCAGTGGCTAACGCGTTGACCTCGTCGTTCGAAGTGAACGCCAGCATCCGACCGATTCCACGCAGGTCTAGGTCGTGTGCTGCGTCTTCTGCGAGCGCGCTGAGGCGCCGCGCTTGCAACCCGTTCGAGATTGACCGCGTCACGTTGTAGGGGTCGGTGTCGATCAGCAATGTCTTAATGCCGTGCTCTTTCAACTGCAAGGCGATTCCACGCGCTGGTGCGTGAGCTCCGGCAATCAGCACGCCGTCGACCTGGGCCTCGGCGAGACCGAGCCGTCGGGCTGCGGGGCCTGAGAAAAATCCATAGACGACGATGGTGCCAATGATGACGAGGAAGACAATGGGCACGATCTGGTCAGCATCAGCGATGGCTTCTTCCTCCATGCGAATTGCAAAGATCGCCGACACGGCCGCGGCCACAATGCCTCGTGGCGCCATCATTGTGAGGAAAATGCGCTCACGCCACGTAAGGGAGGTGCGAACGGTAGAGACGAGTACCGACAGCGGGCGAGCGACAAAAACCAAGACTGCAAGGAAACCGAGTGCCGGAAGTAATACGTCACGCAGTTGATCGGCCTGGATCCGGGCCGCCAACAAGATGAAGAGTGCCGAGATCAAGAGCGTACGCAAGCTCTCGCTGAACTCGAGAACGTGTCGCACCGTAGAGGTTTCGCGCCGCGCCAAGTACATGCCGAGCACGGTGACTGTGACGAGGCCCGACTCCTCTTGGATTTCGTTGGCCGCCACAAACGTGGCGATCACTGCTGCGAATGTGACGGGCACGATCAACTGATCAGGAATGAGGAATCGACGCAGGGCCTCGTCGAGGAGGTATGCCGCCAATAGGCCGATTCCAGCCCCGGCTACCAACGTGAGCACGAGGATGCCTGCAACTCGAATGAGGGCTTCGTTGGCGTCTTCGAGCAGCACGATTTCGAATGCAAGCAGTGCTGCGGTAGCTCCGATTGGGTCGATCAGCACACCTTCGGCACGCAAAATCGGTCCGGTTGTCCCGGCCGGCCGCACGAACCGCAGTAGCGGACCGACAACGGTTGGCCCGGTGACAACCAGCACCGCTCCGAGCACGATCGCGGCCTGATTCGAGATGGCAAAAATTTCGCGTGAGGCGTACCAGCCCACGAGGAATGTGAGTACAGCACCGATGGTAATCAGTCGGCGCACGACCGTTCCGGTGTTTCGGAGCTCGCGTGGCGGCAGGTCGAGTCCGCCTTCGAAAAGAATGATGGCCACTGACAGCGAGACGAGCGGGAAGAGCGTGCCACCGAGCAATTCGTCTGGATTGACAACACCGGTGACCGGGCCGAGCAACAGCCCGGCGAGCAGCAGAGCAATGATCGAAGGGACCTGAGCTCGCCAAGCCAACCACTGCGCAACCATGCCGGCCCCGACGATTACGGCAAGTGTCGGCCCGATCGTCGATCCGCCAGCGGCGAGAATCGCGGCGCTCATGCGTCAGTCCTCACTGCCATCCGAGAAGAGGGTAGCCCCCGCACTCGAGTTGCGTGGGCTGAACCGCATGGCTACCGCGAGTTCGTTGTGCCGTTCTCGGCCTCCGGTGCAAGCGTCCGATACGTTCAAAACATGAGTGCACGCATCGAACGGATTACGTTCCCCGGCTCCCAAGGCGACAAACTCGCCGCTCGGCTTGACCTCCCAGCTGGGCCGCCAACTTCGTTTGCCCTGTTTGCGCATTGCTTTACCTGTGGGAAAGATGTCAAGGCTGCGTCGCGAATTGCAACGGCGCTCACCGAATCAGGGTTTGGCGTTTTGCGCTTTGACTTCACCGGACTCGGTAAGAGCGACGGCGAGTTTGCTAACACAAACTTCACGTCAAACACTGAAGATGTTTTGGCTGCCGCAGATTGGCTGCGGAATCAACACCAAGCACCACAACTCTTGATTGGACACTCGCTCGGTGGCGCAGCGGTCTTGGCCATCGCTGATGAAATTAAGGAGGTCCGCGCCGTTGCGACGATTGGCGCACCGGCGGACCCGGGACACGTCGTCAGTGTCTTTGCCGACGCAATCGATGAGATTGCAGCGACGGGCGAAGCCGATGTGAAACTTGTAGGACGCACCTTTACCATCCGACAACAGTTCCTCGACGATCTCCGTAATCACCTGGTGACGGACCGTGTCGCCAAGTCCAAGAAGGCCAATCTCATCTTGCACTCACCGGTTGACGACACCGTTGGAATTGGGCATGCGGCTGAGATCTTCGATGCCGCCAGGCACCCGAAAAGTTTTGTTTCGCTCGACGGCGCTGACCATCTCCTCACTGATCCGGTTGACGCTGCGTTTGCTGCATCGATGATTGCCAGCTTCGCAAAACGATACGTCGCCGATCAGAGCGGAGCGCTGGGGGCGCCAATCGCAACGGCTCCCGTGGTCGTCGCTGAAACGGCGCAAGGCCCGTTCCTCAACCATGTCGTCATCGGACAACATCGGCTACTCGCTGATGAGCCGACCTCAATCGGTGGCTTCGACGCAGGGCCAGCTCCCTACGACTTTCTCAGCGCTGCGCTCGGTGCGTGCACGTCGATGACGCTGCGCATGTACGCCGATCGCAGGCAGTTACCGCTCGACCGGGTGACCGTTGAAGTGAGTCATGGCAAGGTGCATGCCGACGATTGCGCAGAATGCGCTGACAATGACAGCGTATTTGCTGAGATCGCAACCGGCCGGGCCACGTTGATTGACCGCTTTGAGCGCGTGATCGAAATCGAAGGTGACGATCTCACTGCAGCGGACAAGCAGAAACTGCTCGCCATTGCCGACAAGTGCCCGGTTCACCGGACCCTCGAGACAGCAAGCGCAATTGCCACCCGCCTGGCGAACTAAACTCTCGGCCAGGTGGGTTGCTCACCGGGTGACGGTTCCCGACGTCGAAGCCCTGCACATTCGGGACTGATGCGCCGAATGTTCCCCCCCGAATCACTGAGGAACGAAATATGACTTCCAAGCACTGCAGAGCTCGTTATTGCCGTCGAGAACGAGTGCCAAAATGCTCGTTGCCACCAGCATGAGTGGGAAGATCGAAAGGAAGGCGAAAAGCCAATGCAGGTGCGCTCCACCCCGAAAAATGACGGCGCCATCCGTCGAGCATTTTGACGACTATGTCAATCCTTGGGTTCCGTACCCGAGCCTTCATGACCGTTGTGCTGGACTCCCATTCCGCAATGGTCAGTCTGTCGGTTGCGGTGCCTGATCAACCAAGTCGTCAACTCGCCAACTAATCGGCCCGCGGCCCGCAGCGATCAATGCTGCGTTGGCTCGGCTAAATGGCTTGCTGCCGAAAAAGCCGCTGCGCGCGCTGAACGGTGAGGGGTGTGGCGATTCGATCACGGTGTGCCGTCGCAGGTCAATGAACTCAGATTTGCGTCGCGCTGCATTACCCCACAGGATGAAGACGACAGGCTCCGTCTTGTCGTTAACCGTCTTGATCACCTGATCGGTGAACTCTTCCCAGCCGCGCTTCTGATGCGAGGCAGCCTGGCCGGCGCGAACGGTCAGCGTGGTGTTAAGGAGCAGCACGCCCTGGCGAGCCCAACATTCGAGATTGCCATGGTTTGGGATGGCGATGCCGAGGTCGTCGTGCAGTTCGGCGTGTATGTTCCGCAACGAGGGCGGGATGCGCACACCTCGGCGGACCGAGAAGGCGAGGCCGTGCGCCTGGCCGGCACCGTGGTAAGGGTCTTGGCCCAAGACCATCACTTTGGTGTCGCTGTGCTGCGTCAGGTGTAGCGCGGCGAATACCTCGTCGTGCGGTGGATACACCGAGTGTTCAGCGCGCTCAGAAGCGACGAACTCTTGCAAGTCGGTCCAATACGGCTTCGAAAATTCACCTCTAAGTAGTGGGTTCCAGTCCGTGGTCATTGGCATGTGTCCCTAGCATGACAGCTATGTTCGAGCACCTCGACAGAGCCTCTCTTGCTACAACTCCGACAGCATTGGAGCAGGGCCCGATCGTCGGCGGCGGCGCCCGACTTTGGGTGAAAAGAGATGACCTGACCGGCCTCGGAGGTGGTGGCAACAAGGCCCGCAAGCTTGAGTTTTTGTGTGGGGATGCTCTGCGGGCCGGTGCCCGCGCGCTGGTGACCGTTGGCGCTGCTCAGTCCAATCACTGTCGAATGACCGCTGCAGCGGGGGCTCGACTTGGCATGGAAGTACATCTGATTTTGGCGGGTGACGGGCCAGAGGCGGCTGCTGGTAACCAGCTGTTGTCGGCGTTGTTTGGGGCGCAGCTGCACTTCACAGGCGCCGCTGAGAGTCACTGGGGCGAACTGGAAATTGCGCGCGAGGCACTGACCGACCAGCTCACCGATGAGGGACTGCAACCGTATTCCATTCCGATCGGCGGCAGCACCGCCATCGGTGCGCTGGGGTACGCGACCGGTTTCGTTGAGCTGCTCGAGCAATGCGCAGGCCAACACGTCACGCCTTCCGCAGTGGTGTTCACCTCGTCCAGCGGTGGCACGCACGCTGGGATCCTTGCCGGGCGGGCAGCGCTCAGCGCTGCGGGTTGGGCGGTGCCTGACGTCATCGCTATCGGCGTTGCCAAAGGAGTGAACAAAGGCAGCCCCAACGTGACGGACCTGGCCAATGAGACGCTGGACCTGATGCAGTTGCCAGGTGTCCGGGTCGATCCGAGCGATGTCGAAGTCGACGGCCGGTGGATCGGCAACGATTATGCCGTGCCGACCGAAGCTGGCGATGCGGCAATCCGTTGGGCGGCAACGAACGGCGGATGGCTGCTCGACCGGACCTACTCCGGCAAGGGCCTGTCCGGTGCTCTCGGGCTTGCAGATGAGGGACGCTTCGGTCACGGCAATGTGGTCTTCATCCACACCGGCGGCTGGCCAGCACTCTTTGCCGCCGATGGCATTCCTGCCTGAACGGCTGCTCATCCTCTCCACCTCAAACGTAAAAGGAGAGCTATCAGATTGAGTGGGCCACGCGGCGGGCTTCAAGAACAGCCTCGTGCACGGTTCGTGGCGCAACTGCGTCACCAGCGCGAAGCGCCACCCCATCGATCGGATCGGTTGGAAGCCGAAATCCGCAATCGACAACGGCTGCGCAGGCGATCGTGCGACGCTCCCCGTTGAAACGATCTTCGAGTACAGCGCCTCTGGCTGTGATTCCACGAACGATAGAGCGTCGCTCAACGGTGACGGCCTGTTGAGCGAGACGTGAGTTGGCGGGAGCTAAGTCGCCTGTTCGAGACAATTCGTTCCCAGCGATGTTGTCTTGGGTGACCAGCACCGCACGGTCCCCAAGTTGCTCGGCAAGCGAGACTGCAATTGGTCCGCCAATCAAGTCAAGTAGCACGATAATTCCCTCTGGCAGTTCAGCGTCACGCAGGACGTCAAGGACGTCAAATACCGGCACCGAGTCGTCGGCGACCGAATAGTC
Organism: Ilumatobacter sp.; assembly: GCA_002711735.1. Taxonomy (GTDB): domain Bacteria; phylum Actinomycetota; class Acidimicrobiia; order Acidimicrobiales; family Ilumatobacteraceae; genus Ilumatobacter_A. The sequence continues at coordinate 16,828 of PASB01000029.1, read as the reverse complement.
ACGCCGTCCGGGCTGACCTCCGGTGCATTGCACCCATACAGCGTCTGCGTCGCGGTCCAAGTTCAGCACGCCTGTGCGTATTGTGGTGCCGAGTCTCTCGTGTTCACGTCGATACCACTCGATCAGTTCGCCGTGCGGACCAGCGACCCTGGCCACTCCACCGAGCGCGTCGGAGCGTTCGAACAGCTGGACTCGGTGCCCACGCAACTGTGCAATACGAGCAGCTTCAAGGCCGGCTGGCCCTGCGCCGATGACGTTGACCGTTTGCGGTGATGATGCCGGCTCGTACCAATCAGGGTCTTCGGTCTCGCGGCCACTTGTTGGTTCTCCAACGCAGGTGACGATTGGGTTTCGTGCGTCGCGCACTTGACAGGTCTGATTGCAGCGGGTGCATGGCCGGACCTGTTCGCCTGCATCGTTGCGTAACTTCGTGACGAGGTCGGGATCCGCAATCTGCGCCCGCGTCATTTCAACGCCGTCGGCAAGTGCATCATCGTCGTAGCCGCCTAGCGCCCATTCAGCCTGGCCGAACTCGACGACGGATCCTTGGAGAAAGACGGGAATTTCGTGTCCTGCGGCCCGGAGCGCCTCGCGCACCGCACGGCATACGTCGACGTTGAACCCGGTGCCCTCATGAAAATCTGGTCGTGTTTTTTCGACCGAGTAGATCGATCCCCGTGTGACAACGAGGAAGTCAAGGCCAGCGGTGGCGAGTTCAACTGCGATTGCCGGAGCCATTTCAGGGGTGATACCTGCCCACGGAGCGAGCTCATCGCAAGAAAGGCGGAGTCCGAGAACACACCCTTTGCTGAGGCCGCCTGCCCGCACAGCTTCGATTACTCGGCGCGCAAACTGAAGATTGTCCGTTCCCCACTCATCACTGCGATGATTGGTTAGTGGGGACATGAACTGGCGAACGAGGCTGTGCTGGCCTGCATTGATTTCGACCCCATCCATCCCCGCAGCGCAAGCACGAGCCGCGCTAGCCACGAAACCGGCGATCACAGCGTCGATGTCATTCTCCTCCATCCATTTCGGGACCTCGCGTGCGTTCACTTCTGGGACACGCGACGGAGCCCAAAGTGGTGACTGGCTGAATGCCGACGATCCTTGCCCGCCTGAGTGGTCGAGCGAGGCAATTGCCAGAGCACCGTGAGACTGGACGGCAGCGGCGATTGTTGACCACCCGCCCCCGCACTGCGCAGCTAGGGGAGCGCGCTCGTATGGCCAGTCGCTTGGATGGACCGAGGCACCTTCGACGACAACGATGCCTGCGCCACCACTGGCACGCCTTTCGTAGTACGCAGTGTGCCGGTGAGTCAGGCTGCGGTCATCGGCACCGAGGTTGGTGACGTGGGGGCCGAACATCACTCGGCTGGGCGCCATGCGATCTCCGATTTGGAGTGGTGAGAGCAGTTGCATGAGGGACTAATTGTCGCGGAGCGGGGGTTCTTCGCGCCGAATCAGCCGACCAAAGTTTCGCCAGTGCTTGACGAGGATAAGCGCCGACAATCCGGCCGTCGCAACGAACTCCCAGGCCGGCCGTCCGAGCAACGCAAGTCCGAGCGGTACTAGAGCGACCGTCACAATTGAGCCAATGGCAGCTTTGCCGGTGACTTTGCTGATGGTCCACCACACGACAGGGATAGCAAGGCCGAGCATTGGCTGCAACACCATGATCACTCCGGACCCGCACGCCACACCCTTGCCGCCTTTGAAGTGCCGGAAGACGGGAAACATGTGGCCAAGAATCGCTGCTGCTGCACAGGCGTAGGCAAGCGGGCGGCCGGTACCAGCCCAGTCAAATCCCATGCCAAGCCCGAGACCAGTGGCGACTCCAGCCTTCAGCGCGTCGAGGATGTAGACCCAGATGCCCTTCCTCCAACCGAGGGCACGAGTGACATTCGATGCTCCCGGGTTGCCTGAGCCGAACGTGGAGATCTCTATGCCGTTGGCACGTGCAATGAGAATTGCGCTCGGGAACGTACCCAGCATGTACGACACGATGATGAGTAGAACCGCCAACACAGTGCGGGATCTTCGCACGTTCGCGATCGGATCCCGCGACCCGGCTCGCACCGTAGTGTCGACCGCCGGCGGGGAAGGGGCTTCCGGTGATGGAATCAGGCGGCGTTACGTACCTCGTGAATGCCAGCTTTTCCACGGCTCTTCCGTCGATTAATCTGTGTCTGACCGGTCCTCGCAGTGGCGAATTGTGTTCTACCACTCGCCACCGCGGACCTCACCGATAGCTGAAGCACTGGCGTCGCCGGTGGCAATCGCTTGATGCCGTCCCGCCTGGAAGCAGTCGCTGTGAGAAGCTCGGTAGATGGAAATCATGAACCGCATCAAGGACATCGATGGATTGCGTAAGATGTATCGCGAGCCGAGCGCGGTTGCAGCGAACAAAGCGTTTGACTTGATTGACGAGTCGTCCGCCGCGTTCGTCGATCAGTGCCCATTCGTGGTCATCTCGACCACTGACGGCGCAGGATCCATCGATACCTCACCGCGCGGCGGCCCGCCAGGCTTTGTTCAACGACTTGACGACCGCCACGTCGCGATTCCTGATCTGAACGGCAACAATCGGCTGGACAGCCTTGAGAACATTGTGAGGCACCCGTATGTTGGGATGCTGCTGGTGATGCCTGGCAAAGACGAGACGCTCCGCATCAAAGGTCCCGCGATGCTTACGACCGATTTGTCGGTGCTGGACGGATTCACGGCCGAGCTGCGTCGGCCAAAGCTTGCGATCGTCGTTGAGGTGGCCGAACTTTACGTGCACTGCGCCAAGGCTTTCCGCCGTGGCGAGGTTTGGAACGTTGAGTCGTGGGCCGAACATGCCGAAACACCAGATCTCGCTGAGATAGCGAGCGCTCAGTTAGGACTGGAAGGCAACCGAATGCGCACGACCCTCGAAAAGTCCTATCAACACGACCTTTCGTTGGACTGACAGCACGAGTAGGTGCGTGGCGTCGAATCGTTGTCAGCGGCGGCCGATGGTGACTGCGACGCGTGATGGCTTGGAATGATCCATCATCGGTTTCGGGGCTTGAATCGAAGACGCTGCGAGTAGTGCTGTCTCGCCGTGGCCGCTAACGCATTCTGGGTCGGGTCCGTCGAGCGGGATGCCAGTGAAGAACTTGGCGGCCATGCAACCGCCCTGGCAGGCGTCGTAGCTGCCGCAAGAGGCACAAGCACCAGCAGACTGCGGCTCGCGCAGCTCTGTGAACAGATCACTCTGCTTCCACACGTTGCTGAATCCGCCCTCGTCGCGCACTGACCCAGCCTTGAACTCGTCGTGGATGACGAAGGGACATGCGTACACGTCGCCGATCGGGTCGATGAGACACACCACGCGGCCTGCGCCGCACATGTTGAGGCCGGGCAGGGGCTCTTCGCCAAGGGCGTTCAGGTGGAAGAACGAATCGCCGGTGAGTACGTTTCTGCCGTTGAGGACGAGCCAGTCGTAGATCTGTCGCTGCTGTGCCTGTGTCGGATGCAGGTCATGCCAGCTGTCTGCACCGCGGCCTGACGGACGCAGGCGGGTGATGCGGAGCTGTGCGCCGTACTCGTCGGCCAGCGCCTTGAACTCGTCCAGCTGATCGACGTTGTGGCGTGTGATGACAACGGAAATCTTGAATTCGCCGAACCCGGCGTCTTGCAAGTGCTGCATCGCTGTGATCGCTGTGTCGTACGAACCTTCGCCGCGGACCGCGTCGTTCGTAACTGCGTCGGTGCCATCGAGACTGATCTGGATGTCGAGATAGTCCATCTCGGTGAGGCGCTTGGCTTTGGCTGCGTCGATGAACGCCCCGTTCGTCGAGAACTTCACACCGATGCCGCGGCCGATCGAATACTCCAGGAGCTCGAAGAAGTCGCGCCGGATCATTGGCTCACCGCCGCCAATATTGATGTAGAAGACCTGGAGGTCGTGCAGCTCGTCGAGTACCGCCTTGGCCTCGTCGGTCGTGAGCTCGCGCGGGTCGCGTTGCCCTGACGACGACAGGCAGTGCACACATTCGAGGTTGCACGCGTACGTGAGTTCCCAGGTGAGGCAAATGGGAGCATCAAGGCCGCCCTTGAGCTGTTCGACGAGTTGGGTCTTGCTCATTGGAGCATCTCCGATGTCTGCAGGTTGGTGAGTGCCTGTTCGAACGAGGGCCAACGGGCCTCGTCGATGTCGCAGGCAGCAAGGGTCTCGGCAACTGTTGCGGTGCCGTCGAGGGACTCGACGATGCGAACCACATCGGGGTGCTTCAGGAAGATGAGCTTGCGGTTTCCGTAGTGGTACGCCAGCGCGCCGAAGGGTTCGGGGCGCAGCGCGACCTGGGGATGCAGGGTCAGCGTGGCGTCGAGCATGAAATTCTGACTGAGATGCCTCGTGGGCTCAGTAGACGCCGCACATGCCGTCGATGGAGATCTCCTCGACGAGCAGCTCTTCGTTCAGCTCAACAGCCGCACCGGCAGGTGCCGGGCCAACCTCGTCGACGTCGGCCTGGCTGATCGTGTCGGTGGGATCACTCATACAATGAGCTTACCCAACCCCGTCTGATGCGGCCAGACGCAGTTGCATTCTGCACGGACAGCATGGGACCGGGCGTTCGCCTACCTTGGGTTGTATGCAGGTCACTCAGCTCTGGCGTTATCCGGTGAAGTCGATCGGAGGCGAGCAGCTCGAATCAGCGTCCATCGACGAGCTGGGCATCGTTGGCGATCGAGGTTGGGGCGTTTTCGACGTTGCCACGGGAACGGTTCTCACGGCTCGCCGCTCGCCTCAACTGCTCTTTGCGTCGGCGCGCATCGAAGACGGCGAGCTGATCATCACGCTGCCTGAGACCGGTGATGTCGACGAGCGCTCTGCCAGCGCCGCGCTCTCGCGTTGGCTCGGTCAAGAAGTCCAACTCCGCAAAGCGGGTGACGAAGGGGGCACCTACGAGGTGCCGATCGACTTCGAGAACGACGCGAACTGGGTGTCGTGGACCGGTCCGGAAGGCGCATGGCACGACTCAAAGTTGAGTCGACTGTCTCTGGTCTCAACCGGATCGCTCGGCGACTGGGATATCCGTCGCTTTCGGACCAACATCGTCGTGGACGGATCCGGCGAAGACGACTTTGTCGGGGACCACGTTCGTCTCGGTGGCGACGGCGTCGACGGCGGCGCCGAGCTGGCGGTGTGCAAGCAGATCGATCGCTGTGTCATGGTCACCCGTCCGCAGCCCGGTCTCGATCGCGACATCGAGCTACTCAAGCAGATCAACGCTGAGCGCGACACCTTTCTTTCGATCGGTGCGATTGTCACTCGTCCGGGCGAGGTGCGCGTCGGCGATAGCGTCGAGCACCTCTCGGTAGACCACTAACTGGTCGGGATCACCGCAACGTAGATCTCGGGCTCGCTGCGTCGCCAATGGCGTGTGGCGTACCGAATGCCGAGCTGGAGAACGCCCGCCCCGGCAGCGACGGTGGCGGAGCGGTGCGACTGGTCGCCGCCGAGGTGAGTGCGCACGTCGACTGGGAACAACTCGAACGTGGCGGCGGGGAAGTGCGCGACCGTCAATTCACCGAGACCGACTTCGATGGAATGCGCCTCGTGGTGATGGCAACCGGCGACCTCGAAACTGATGCGGCCATTGCCGCCGCAGCGCGGTCGCAGAACATCTGGACCAATGCTGCCGATCAGCCCGTCGACTGCGAGTTCATTTTGCGGGCGATCACACGCGCCGGACGGTGACCGGAGCAGTCAGCACCGACGGCGCCAGCCCGGCGCTCGCGGGCTACCTCCGCGATCGGCTCGCCGAGGTGCTGACCGCTGACGTCGGACACATTGCGGAGACGCTGGCAGCGGAGCGGGCGGCCGTGCACGCGGTGAGCAGGTCAACCGAAGACATCGACTGGCGACCACGCATCGAGGAACTATTTGCGAATTCCCATGAGGGTGGCGGGACGTTCAAGGCCAGGACCTAGCCTCGGCGCCATGTTCGGCGCTCGCTCCGGTCCATCCCCTCGGCGAGTTGCTATTCGATCGACGGCAGTCGGTCTGGCGGCGTGCCTGTTCGTGGCAGCGTGCACCTCATCATCAGGTGTCACCCGGGAATCGAGTGATTCGACGTCGGGCGACCCGTCGACGACGACCGACCCTCCGAACACCGATGGTGCTTCGATCTCGATCGCGCCCCCCGATCCTGGGGGGCTTCCAGCGCTCTCCGACATCGATCCAGCGATCACGTCGGGCACTCTCGACAACGGCTTGCAGTACTTCATCCGCCGCAATGACAACCCCGGTGCCCGCGTCGAGATGCGGCTCAGCATCGACGCCGGCTCGGCACTCCAAACACCTGATCAAGGTGGCGGGGCCCACTTCCTCGAACACATGCTGTTCAACGGCACCGAGCAGTTCCCCGAGAACGAGCTCGTCGCGGTCCTGCGTAGTTTCGGCGCGAGCTTCGGCGCCGACATCAACGCCTACACGAGCTACGACGAGACCGTCTACCAACTCACGATGCCGACGGCGGATCCGTCTATCGTCAGCACGGGCCTCGACGTGCTGCAGCAGTGGTTGTCTGCAGCGACGATCGATGGCGACCAAGTCGTCGCAGAACGCGGTGTCGTGCTCGACGAATGGCGCAGCTCCGCACAGAGTGTCAATGGGCGCGTCTTCAACGAGATCCAGAGGTTCTTCCTCGACGCATCACCGTACGAGAACCGCAAACCGATTGGCACCGATGCCGAGATCGTCGCGACGACCGATGGGCCGCTCCGAGCGTTCTACGACGACTGGTACCGGCCGGACAACGCGGCCGTCGTCGTGGTCGGCGACATTGATGTCGCCGACATGGAACGGCAGATCCTCGAGCGCTTCGAACCAGCGACTGCTCGCGGCGACTCGCCTGAACGGATCGACCTCGTCGTCGAACCGGCAACCGACGCGCGGGCACTCGTCTTCGCCGACCCCGACGTGTCCGAGGGTTTCGCCTTCATCACGTTGCCGCTCGCTCGCGACCTGTCCGGACCGCGTGAGGAAGTCGTGCAGCGCAACATCTACCAAGCACTCGCCTTCGACATCATCGGCACGCGGCTGTCCAACGACGCCCTGCGCGGCGACGCTCCGTTCGACGACGCGTCGGTCGGGGACAGCGGTTTTGTTCGCCTGCTCGACGCTCCGGAGATCTTCGTCTCGGCGGACGGCGCGGAGCTCGAAGCCTCCACGCAGGCAGTGCTCGACGAGTACGAACGTATTCGCCGCTACGGCTTCACGCAGTCCGAAGTGGATCGTGCCGTTGCTGCTCGCCGCAGCGCGGCACAGGTCGACTACGACGGCCGCGACTCGCGGCAAGACGCATCGTACGCGGACGAGTACGTCCTTCATGTGCTCGAAGGCGAGTCGCTGCCCACAGCCGACCGCTGGTTCGACTACGTGACCGAAGTGCTCAACCGGGCCACTCCGGAAACGCTTGCCTACATGTTCGTCGCTCGGTACGAGGTCGCAGGGCCGCACATCTTCGTGACTGCGCCAGCCGATGAGATCGGCGACGTTCCGGCGGCCGAGGTGTTCGTGGCGCAAGCCGAAGGCGCAGCTGATCGCAACATCGAGCCGCGTCCCGACGAGGCTGCAATCGGCGACTCGCTCCTCATCCCGCCGGATCCGGTCGACCCGATCGACGCGACGCAGCTCGCCGAGGGGACGGGGGTCAGCTTTCTGGCGCCGGGGCTCCTCATCTTCGAGAACGGCGTGCGGGTCGCATTCAACACCACGCCGATCACGGACGGTGTGGTGGCGTTCGAGGGCCGCAGCCCGGGCGGATCGACGATGCTTGAGGACTCCGCCGTTGCCGCAGCTGAAGTCGCTGCCACTGTCGTCGAGAACAGCGGCGTGGGGTCGTTCGACCCGGTGACGATCGAGGCATTCCTTGCCGACAAGGAGGTTTCGCTCGACGCAACGATCGATGTCTTCACCGAGGGCCTGAACGGCTTCGCGGCAACGACGGATCTCGAGACCATGTTCCAGCTGATTCACCTCGTGATGACCGAACCGCGCGTCGATCCGGTCTCCTTCGAGCAATACATCGACAACGAACTGCCGCTCGCCGAAGACCCTTCGATCAACCCGAACTACGCCCGGTTCAAGGCACTCACCGAAGCCCGTTACACCGACCCGCGATACCAGTTGCTCGGTGTCGACGAACTCACCTCGGTCGAACCCGCGCAGGTCGAAGCGGTGTTCCGCGACCGCTTCGGTGACGCGTCGGACTGGGCGTTCTCGTTCAACGGAGACTTCGACATCGATGAGGCGATCGAACTCGCTCGGACGTACTTGGGGACGCTTCCCGCAACGGGGCGCGTCGAGCCGGTCGATTATGTGGAACCGCCAGCACCGACTGGCGCCATCGTCGAGACGACGCAGGCCGGCGAGGGTGACCAGGCCAGCGTGACGTTCCTCTTCACCGGTGACGGCACCACTGACCGCACCGATGACGTCGTTGCCCGACTGCTTCAGCAGATCGTCACGGCCCGTCTCACCGACGTGATCCGTGAAGAGCTGGGCGAGTCGTACTCGCCGTTCGCCGCGGTCGAGCTGACGGGTGGAGCAACGCCGCTCGCCGAGACGTTCCTGTCCATCTCGACCGGGCCTGACCTCGTGGACGACGTGTCGGCCGCCGTACTGGGTCAAGTTGAAGACCTTCGTGCAAGCGGTGTCACGGACAGCGAATATGCCGCGGCGATCAGCACGATTGGGAACGAACTCGAACTGTTCAGCAACCAGCAGCTCAACGATGAGATTCTCGACGTCCTGACCGATCCGGCTGGCAATGCGAGCTTGGCCGAATTCGAGAATCAGGCGGCGCTGATCGACGAGATCAGCCAGAGCGACCTCGACGACGCCATCGATCGGTGGCTCGCTGCAGACGACTACATCGAGATTCGCGTGCTTCCGCGCTGACGGGTCGGCTTCACCTCGGTCAGATCTGGCGGCCGCCGTGGCTGGCGTTGACGGTGCGCTGGCTGACCTCGACCAATTCGCCGCCGCGCACCTCGTAGCTAACTACGTGTTCGACCGAGTGCTGGCCCTGCCGGGCACGACCGGCCACGACATCGAGCCCCAAACCGTCGACCAACGGCAGCAGCGCGATGGCGCGAAATCCATCGTCGGTGCCCGGCGATGACCGCTTGTCTTCACGCAACAACATGCCGCTGTCCCAGATCCAGCAATCGTCGACGCTGACGAACCGGCAGCGGTGGCTCGCCCGCGACTTGGAGACCATGCCGCCCGGGCAGATGATGACGTTACCCTCGACCCACGGCAGCACGCCCAGCCCGTCTCGCCCGAAGCCGATCTCGAACGCTGTGTTGATGATCGCGTCGTAGTCCCCGCTCGTGATGGCGCGTTCGGTCTGGAGTTGTCGCACCAGGTCGGCCACGTGATGCAGATCGTCGTCAGGGAGATCCCGCAAGAGCCCTGCGATGGCCTCGCGTTGCATGGCGCTCATGTCGAGATCGCCCAAGTTGTCGAAGCCGCCCAGATCATCCACTGCGGTCAGTGTGGCAGTTCACTGTCACCGAGTTGTGGAACACGCCTGCGGAGCGGTCGCTCGGTGAAACCGCAGCATCGGAGATGGCGTACGATCGCGATCATGCAGCCCAAAGCCGCCATTCTCTGGGAAGTCAACAAGCCGTGGGCCGTCGAGGACATCGAGCTCGATGATCCGAAGGAGGGTGAGGTGATGGTCAAGCTGGCCGCCTCTGGCCTGTGTCACTCCGATGAGCACCTCGTCACCGGCGACCTGCCGTTCGAGCTGCCGATCATCGGTGGCCACGAGGGTGCCGGCGTCGTCACCAAGGTAGGCCCAGGCGTGTCGTGGCTCGAAGAAGGCGACCACGTCGTGTTCGGCTTCATTCCGTCGTGCGGGCGTTGCCCGAGCTGTTCGACCGGGCACCAGAACCTCTGTGATCTCGGCGCCATCATGGCTGCCGGCCTCCAGGCCTCCGACATGACGTCGCGTCACCACGCAGCCAACGGCGACGATCTCAAACTGATGTGCATGCTCGGCACCTTCGCCCACGACACCGTGGTCAACGAGGCGAGCTGCATCAAGATCGAGAAGGACGTCCCGCTCGATCGTGCNTGCCTGCTCGGNTGTGGCGTGGTAACCGGCTGGGGTTCGTCGGTCTATGCCGCCGAGGTGCAGCCGGGNGACGTNGTCGCTGTCGTCGGAGTCGGTGGCATNGGCGCCAACGCGATCCAGGGCGCCAAGCTTGCNGGTGCGAAGCAGATCTGGGCNATNGACCCNGTCGAGTCCAANCGNGAGAAGGCAATGGAGTTCGGTGCNACCCACACGGCGGCCTCGATGGAAGAAGCCGTCGANCCGATCGGTGCAGCGTCCTGGGGCACCATGGCCAACAAGGTCGTCATGACGATGGGTGTCGGTTCGGGCGAGTTGCTCGCCTCGGCGCTAGCACTGACTGCCAAGCGTGGCCGGGTCGTCGTCACCAACATCCATCCGGCCATGGAGATGTCAGCAAACGTCAGCCTGCTCGACCTCACACTCATGGAGAAGCAGGTCGTTGGTTCGATCTTCGGTTCGGGTAACCCCCGCGCCGACATTCCTAAGCTGCTCAGCCTCTACCGTGAGGGCCAACTCGATCTCGACGGCCTCGTTACAAAGGAGTACTCGCTCGACGGAGTCAACGACGGCTACGACGACATGCGCTCAGGCAAGAACATTCGCGGCGTGATGGTGTATGGCTGAGGACTTCGTCTCCACCGGACGGCGTTAGGCAGTGCGGAGGGCGTGGTTTAAATCAGCCCAGAGGTCGTCGACGTCCTCACATCCGACGCTCAGGCGTATCAACGTCGGTGGGATGCGCTCCTGACCGGCGATCGTTGCTCGGCGTTCCATGGTCGTTTCGACGCCGCCGAGTGATGTTGCGTGATTGATTAGCTCGGCGCGACTGCAGACCTCAGTCGCTTGGTCGCCCGACCCGATGGTCTCGAACGACATCATGGCACCAAAGCCGGACATAAAGTTCGCAGCCACGGCGTGCGTGCTGTGGCTCGGGAGGCCTGGATACAGCACTCTGGTGATCTGGGGATGTTGTTCGAGCCGCTGGGCCAACTCCATTGCGTTGGCCTGGGCGCGCTCCACGCGGAGGCCCATCGTCCGGGCGCCCCGTATCGTCAGGAATGCCTCCATTGCGCCGATGGTTGCACCGTGGAGGAGTCGTCGGTGATGAAACTCCTCGTGGAGATCGGCTGATCGCATGACCAGCACGCCCGCGAGCAGGTCTGAGTGTCCACCGATGAATTTTGTGGCCGAGTGCATGACTACGTCGGCGCCGAGGTCGAGCGGTCGTTGATTCAGCGCCGTTGCGAACGTGCTGTCGACTGCAACCAGTGTCGTATCGCCCCGAGGAGCACCGCAGATCACGGGGAGGTCAGCGACTGTCATGAGCGGGTTCTCGGGGGTCTCCAACCAGACAAGATCACACTGTCTCACCGCATCGAGCCAGGCGGGAGTATCGGCCTGGTCGAGGCGGAGCACTGTCCAGCGACCTTGGGTTTCGCCTTCGGCGACAATGCCTGCGACGCCGTGGTACGGGTCGTTGGGAATAGCGATCGTCGCACCGACGGGAAGTCGCTGGAAGATGACAGCTGCTGCGGCCATCCCGGATGCGAAGGCCAACGCGCTGCCATCTTCAAGACCGCCGAGCAGGTCTTCGAGTGCGTCAGTGGTCGGTGTTCCATCGGACCTGCTGTAGATGCGATCGTCGGGCAGGTAAAAGTTTGAGGCAAACACGGGCGGAACGTTTAACGGCTCGCCAGCGGTGCGGTCTCGCCCTCCTGCGATCAGCCACGTGTCGGTAGTCCAGCCAGGGGTCCCAGTCGTCGATTCGCTCACGGGGGCAGAGTACCTGCGCTTGAATCGCTCGTCGCCCCGAGTCTGCGCTGACCGGTGCGAGCGAGGACAGAAATGAGCAGTAGTTTGCGGTCATGTTGAGCCGCGCAGCGCTGTTGTACGACCAAGGCCAGGACTGGGTCGTCGAGCAGATCGAAGTCGACCCACCGAAGGCAAACGAGGTGCTTGTGCAGTGGATGGCCGCCGGTCTATGCCATAGCGATGAGCACATCGTCACCGGAGACATGGTGCCGCCTCGCGAGGAGTGGGATGCAATGGGTATCACCAATTTATTCCCGATGATCGGTGGACACGAAGGCGCAGGAGTCATCGTCGAAGTCGGGCCTGGCGTGACGAGCGTTGAGGTCGGCGATCATGTTTCGGCGTCATTCGTTCCGTCGTGCGGGCGCTGCCGCTACTGCTCTACCGGTCGTCAGAATCTGTGCGACTCAAGCGGGGGTACCTTTCTTAAGGGGATGATCACCGACGGTACGAGCCGCCATCGGCTGGTGAGCGGTCCGGACGCTGGGACCGAGTTGAACCTATTCGCCAAGTTAGGCACGTTCTCGGAATTCACCTGTGTTGCTGCCGACTCGGTGATCAAGGTGGAAAGGGACCTGCCCCTCGAAGCCGTTGCACTCGTGTCGTGTGGTGTTGCGACAGGTTGGGGCTCGGCGACCAATCGTGCCAATGTCGAGCCCGGCGACACTGTCGTCGTTGTCGGTATAGGCGGCATTGGCGTGAACGCCGTACAGGGGGCGGCCATGGCGGGCGCTCGACACATCATTGCGGTCGACCCGGTCGAGTTTAAGCGTGAGAAGGCGATGGAGTTCGGCGCCACACACACGTTTTCGTCGATGGAAGAAGCGTTTCCACAGGTCAACGAACTGTCGTGGGGGATGATGGCCGACAAGGTAATCATGACACCCAGCGTGCTGTACGGCGAGATGATGGAGCTCGGTACCAAGTTGGCCGGCAAGGGCGGCACGATCGTCGTGACCGGCATTGCGCCGATGGACCAGGGCACATCATCGGTCAACTTGTTTGAGTTGGCGATGTGGAACAAAGAGATCAAGGGGACGATTTTCGGGTCACTGAATCCGCGCGCAGACATCCCGAAGCTGCTTGGGATGTACCGTGAAGGGAAACTGAAGCTCGACGAGCTGATCACCAAGACTTACGTCCTTAACGAGATCAATGAGGGCTACCGCGCCATGCGCGATGGCGAGAACATCCGCGGAGTGGTCACTTATGTCTGATTTTGCCCCAGCCACCGCACCATCTGACCTGCATGCTCTGCTTGAACGGCTGCGGGCCGGTGTGGTCGGCCGAGTCCGTGAAATTGAGCTTGTGATCGCCGCAATCGACGCCAACCGTCACATTCTGATTGAGGGCCCGCCCGGCACTGGTAAATCAACCCTGCTGCGCGGTGTCGCTCGCGAGATGGACATCGGTTTCGAGTTTGTTGAAGGTAACGCCGAACTCACGCCGGCCCGCCTCGTGGGCCACTTCGACCCCGCCCGCGTGCTGAGCGAGGGATACGCCCCAGATGTTTTCGTCGCCGGTCCACTCGCCGCAGCCTTGCAGGACGGGTCGCTGCTGTACATCGAGGAACTTAACCGAGTTCCAGAAGAGACACTCAACGTTCTGATTACAGTCATGAGTGAACGTGAACTCAACGTGCCTCGACTTGGACGGATTGAGGCAGCACCGGGCTTTCGGTTGGTGTCAGCGATGAATCCCTTCGACGCAGTTGGCACGGCGCGGATCTCAAGCGCAGTGTACGACCGGGTGTGTCGAATCTCGGTTGATTATCAGTCGATGGAGGATGAGGCGACGATCGTTCGCAGGGAGACGGCCACTGTGCTACCTGGGCAGTTGGACGGTCTCGATGCGGCGTGGCGGGACGGTGTGGTCGCGTTGGTTCGTTCAACGCGTACGCATTCTGACTTGCGGATTGGTTCGTCGGTACGCGGAGCTATCGACATGGTCATGGTGGCGAATTCGCTGTCGGCGATTCGCGATGTCGATCCGCACACGACGAGCGTGTCACTCGATGCAGCTCTCATTGCGCTGTCAGGGCGGGTGCGGTTACGGGAGGGCACCAGCCGAACCGCCGAAGACGTCATTCGTGAACTATGGGAAGCTGCGTTTGGCCAGTCCACGTCCGACGGAGGTGACGGCGAGGGAAAAGCTGGCGCCCCGACTGGGGGCACGACCTCCAGTTGAAGTCGCCGCCGCCTGGCACCAAGGAAGGCGACGAAGCTGACGAGGCTGTCAGTGACGCTCGAAAGAAGTCCACATCTCGCCGAGAGCTTGAACGCAATGATCGGTTTGAGGAGATTTCGCCAGAGGTCGGCGAACTTGATGAGCAAGCAATCGAGCGCGCAATGGAAGACGACCCTGATGAGACGATGGCCTTGCTAGCGGACTTAACGGGGGCCACCGATCAGGTGCTGCGCAACCTTGCCCGTCGGCTGGCGGGCAAGCTATTTCTCGATCTCGCCAAACGTGGCCCGGCTCGCCCGCGTGGGGTTGGTCGATTAGAGACGCAGCGCTTTCGGCCCGACGCCGGCGATATTGATCTTGATGCCAGCATTGATGCGTTGACGTTGGCGCTTAGCGAGCAGCGACCGGTTGACCCAGAGGAACTAATGGTTCGAGCATGGACGACGCCAGACACCGCAATCTGCCTGCTCGTCGATCGGAGTGGCTCAATGGGTGGCGAACCGCTGGCGACCTCAGCGGTCACTGCGGCATCGGTTGCTTGGCGTTCTCCGGACGACTACTCGGTGCTCTCGTTCGGCAAAGAGGTCGTTGCTGCGAAGTCCCAGGATGCCCACAAGTCGAGCGAGAGCGTGGTCGATGCGGTGTTGGCGCTCCGCGGTTTCGGCACTACCGACGTCGCAGGTGCGCTTGCTGCTGCTCGCGATCAGTTGGGTCGGTCGTCGGCGTCGCGGAAAATTACGATCCTGCTGTCAGATTGTCGAGCGACTGCCCATGGATCAGGCGATGCCGAGTCCGCTATCGGCGTGGCAGTTGCCGCACGTCAAGTCGAAGAGTTGCTGATCATTGCGCCTGCCGACGACGATGTGACAGCCCGCGAGCTCGCATCGGCAACGGGCAGCCGAATCACCACTGTGACCGGTCCATCAGACGCAGCTGCTGCTCTGGCTCGAGTCCTCGACACTTGATACCCGGCTAGGGCCAACACCGGTGACACCTTCGCGTCGCCGGATTGGATGGGCTCAAAAGCAACTGACGCTGGGATTCGGGAAGATGCCTTTGCTGTTCACTTCGGCATCGACAACCGGCAGCGTCACGAATGGAACGGCCTCCACCGCCGTCGTCGTCGAATCGACGACAGCGACGGGTGAATTGAGCGTTGTGGCGGGACCGATGCCGGTAGTCAGTGGCTCGTCAGGGGCGGTCGTGGTGGGGGCGGTCGTGGTGGTCTCAAACTCCTGCTCGGGAGCGCTAGCCAATGTTGCGTCACCTCGGAATACTGCGAGGATGGCCTGCATGTTGGACCCGCCGGTCTGCGGGATCAGTACGGACTGACCTTGAATCATGGCGCCTCGTGTCTCGATCTGATACGTCGTCATGTCTGCGGGGTCAACTTCTCGGAGGGCGCCGGCGAACTCGAGTTGTTTGTTGATTGTCAAATTGTTGTCGACGACAACGTAGTCGTCACTGGTTTGGATCAGGGCCCGGATCACACTGGGGTTGAAGGCGCCGGCAGCCAGCAATGAATCAACAGTTCGACGAATGAAGTCCTGCTGGCGGGAGATGCGCCCGAGATCAGAGGTGCCGTCTTGCTTCCATTCGCCGCTTTCGGTCAGGTACTCGAGTTTGCGGGATCGAACGTAGGCCAGCGCGTGGTCGCCATTAAAGACGTAGCACCCGCGATCAGGCACGTTGAGTCCAGTGTTGGGATCGCGTACCGGGAAATCGAAGGGGACAGATACGCCTCCGGCCGCGTCAACGAGAACTTTGAAGGCGCAGAAGTCGACCTGAATGTAATGATCGACTTCGATCAGAAAGTTCTGGTAAATCGTGTCAATTAAGCGCTGAGGATTGTCACGTTCGTACGCAACGTTGATGCGTTGTTCACTAGACCGGCCGGCAATGGTCACCCATAGATCACGCGGGAATGACAAGACAGCGACTTGAGACGTGGCGGGGGTGATGCGCCAGACCATGATTGTGTCGCTGCGTGCTCCGAAGCTCGCTCGATCACCAAATGCCCCGGCATATGGCGAGTCAGGATCGATGCATGCGTTGTTATCAGCGCCAGTGATCAAGAAATTTCGGGCCGCAGGTTCGGCCGGCGGAAACGTCTCGACCGGTTGAAGTGGCTGATCGGCGAAGCTGTCATTGTCGCCGCTTGTGGTAAATGACCCTTCATCATTGGGCGACGCCGTAGCAGCGTTGTTGTCCAGCACGACGACGTTGCGATCTTCGACAACGCGTTGCGCTGCGAAGAGCACCGACCCAGCAGCAAAAGAAGCGAAAGCAGCAAGAATGACGCCGGCAATGGTCAGTCGTTGGGGCCAGGTGCGGCGGAGTTGAACTGTCGGCGACGGCTCGGAGGTTCCCGCAGCGTGGAACGGCTCGGGGGATGAATTGTCGACGGACATGAAGCCGTCGAGACTAGCTTCGGTGACGGCCAGGTGTGCCGCAACGAAGCTGAAAAACGGAACGATTCGTCAAGGTAGTACGACAACTTTTGTGCCGACGTACGCCCAGTTCCACATCCAGACGGCGTCTGAGACGGCCTGCCGCACGCACCCACCGGAGAGCGGCGTGCCGAGTTGGCTAACCGACTGAAGCTTGTAGCCCGTGCTTGTGTCAGTCGGGATTTCATGAAAGCCGATATTGCCCCCGTCGCAGCCCTTCGCAAACCGAACCATGTACATCCATTGAATCCGAGGGTT
>PASB01000028.1 GCA_002711735.1 Ilumatobacter sp. | reverse complement strand
GGCCCGCACAGCCACACCAACTACCCGTGGGGTTGGGCGCAGTGCGGTAACTCGCCGTTCAAGTGGTACAAGCAGAACACACACGAAGGTGGCGTGCATGTGCCGATGATCGTGAGCGCCCCGGGCATTGCCGAGCCGGGGGCATTGCGCGACCAGTTCGTCAATGTGTCCGACATCGTGCCGACGATCTACGAGATGGTCGGGGCGACGGCTCCTGAGGTCTACAAGGGCCTCGAGCAGCTGCCGGTCACCGGTCGGTCCTTCATCAACGCCTTGGCCGACGCGTCGGCGGCAACAGCCAACACCGTGCAGTACTTCGAGATGGCTGGGAGCCGAGCGTTGATTGCCGGTGACCAAACGTCGCTCTGGAAAGCGGTGTGCAAACACGACAAGGGTGCCGACTACGACACGGAACAATGGGAGTTGTACCACCTCACCGACGACTGGTCTGAATGCAACGACCTCGCCGAGACCCATCCTGAGAAGCTCACCGAGTTGCAGGAACTGTGGTGGCGGGAGGCCGACACACACGGCGTGCTGCCGCTCGACGACCGCATGGTCGAGCTGTTCGGTAACAGGTTCCGCGACCACTCGCCGCACCCGGTTGACAAGCGATACGTCTACCGACCGCCGATGTCGCCAATGCCCGGCCAAGCGTCAGTTTCACTTGGCGGTACCTCGTTTAACCTCGTTGCGCGAGTCACTCGTAAGGTCGGAGACCAAGGCGTGCTCTACGCAACTGGAACCGAGAACTCGGGTGTGTCCATCTTCGTGCAGAACAACAAACTGGTCGTCGACTACAACGCCTTTGACGTCCACCTGATTGTCGAATCCGACGTAGACGTCCCGGTCGGCCCGAGTCAGCTCGGTGTTCACGTCCGCCGGACCGGTGGCAAGACGGGCACGATCTCTTTGAGCGTCGACGGTACGGCGAACGAGCCAGCTGAGCTGCCGTTGTTCATGACCATGATGTCGTCGGTCGGCCCGAGCGTTGGTTACGACCACGGCTCAGCAGTGTCACAGCGATACGACGGTCCATTTCCGTTCGACGGCAAGCTGCACGACGTCACTGTTCAGTTGCTTTCTCGCGATGCGGTTGAAGCAGAGCGAGCACATATTGCGAGCGAGATGAGCCGCCAGTGACGACCTTGTGCCAGGCGTCCACTATTTCCACAAAGGAAAGCGGATGAGCTTAACTGTCACGCTGTTGGGTACCGGTTCGCCGATGCCATCACCTGATCGCGCCGGACCGGCAACGTTGATCTCGGCCGGCGAAGGCCCCGAGGGCGAGCACTACCTCGTCGACGCAGGACGCGGTGTCTTGATGCGGCTCGCTGCTGCGGGTCTTGGCGCGCCGAACCTCGCCGCAGTGCTGATCACGCACTTGCACAGTGATCACATCACTGACTTAAACGATGTGATCACGACGCGCTGGGTGATGACGTTCGAAGAGACTCCTCTCACCATCGTTGGCCCGGTCGGTACGAAGTCAGTTGTCGACCATTTGCTCGCCTCGCTTGAACCTGACATTGAGTACCGCATCGCACACCATCAAGACTTGGACCATCGCCCACCGATCACGGTGATCGAAGTGGCCGACGGTCTTGTCGAACTTCCTAAAGGCCAAGGCGGCAAGGTTGCGATCACGTGCGCGCAGACCGACCACAAGCCGGTCGAACCGAGTGTCGGATTCCGGTTCGATCTCGGTACGGACCAGGGGGTTGCAGCCGTCGTGGCAGCTGGCGACACGGTGCCGTGTGCAGGGCTTGACGCACTGTGCGAGGGAGCGAGTGCTCTGGTCCACACCGTGATCCGTAAGGACATCATTAACAACATTCCAATGCAGCGGCTGCAGGACACGCTCGACTACCACTCGTCGCCCGAACAAGCTGCCCAGACGGCTGCGAAAGCTCGCGTCGACACGTTGATCTACACCCATTACGTCCCGCCGATACCGGCGGGCGGCACCGCAGACGACTGGCGCTCACTCGGCGCCGCCCACTTCGACGGCACCATCGAAGTCGGCGATGACCTCCACACCGTCACCGTTCACCCCACCTGACCAACTCGACGACTTGATGCTCGGCACCGAGTCGTCTTCCCCTCGAAAGCAGCAGTCATGCAATCACTCCGTACGCCTGACGATCGATTCGTCGATCTGCCCGATTACCCGTTTGCGCCCAACTACGTCGAAATTGACAATCGAGATGACCAGGCGATCGGTGGCACGTTACGCGTCCACTATCTAGATGAAGGCCCGGCAGATGGGCCGATTGTGTTGGCCATGCACGGCGAGCCGTCGTGGAGCTACCTGTACCGGAAGATCATCCCACTACTCNCGGCCGCTGGGCTGCGTGTGATCGCNCCAGACCTCGTCGGCTTCGGCAAAAGCGATAAGCCGAGCAAGAANAANGACTACTCNTATGCCCGACATGTTGCCTGGATGCAGGAGGCAATCATTGATCACCTCGACCTGCACGACACCACGTTCTTTGGNCAAGACTGGGGTGGCCTTGTCGGTCTCCGTCTCGTTGCGGATAACCCCGATCGGTTTGCTCGCGTCGTGATCGGCAACACCGGTCTCCCGACTGGTGAAGGTGCGCCGAGCGACGCGTTCATGGCGTGGCAGAAATTCAGCCAGGATTCGCCTGTCTTCCCGATTGGCCAGATTCTGCAGGGCGCCACGAACACGACGCTGACCGATGGCGAAGTCGCTGCCTATGACGCTCCGTTTCCGGACGAGACGTTCAAGGAGGGCGCTCGCATTTTCCCGTCGTTGGTGCCGACGTCGACCGACGATCCGGCAGCACCAGACAATCGTGAGGCCTGGAAGGTTCTCATGCAGTGGGATAAGCCGTTCATCTGTTGCTTCAGTGACAATGACGCCGTCACGGCCGGTGGCGATGCGCCCTTCCTGAAACTGGTTCCCGGCGCGCAAGGCCAGCCCCACGCCACGGTCACCAACGCGAACCACTTCTTCCAGGAAGACGGTGCACAGCAGATCGCACAAATCCTCATCGACGCGATCGGTGCTGGCTGACGACATGGCGACGGTGGTGAAATCAACATCGGTTCTGGCGTCCCCCGACGAAGTCTGGGCCGTGCTGTCGGACTTTGCGGCGATCAGCGAATGGGCGTCGAATGTCGACCATTCGTGTTTGCTTTCTGATCAAACCGAGGGTGTCGGCACGGTGCGCCGAATCCAAACCGGCCGCACGACCGTGGTCGAGACCGTGACACGCTGGGAGCCAGGTGTGGCGCTGAGCTATGCCCTCACCGGGCTGCCTACGGTGATTCGGTCGTTGACCAACACGTGGACGCTTGAGCCGCTCAGCGACGCGACCACTGCCAGCACCAGAGTCGCGTTGACCACCGAGATCGACGCTGGGTCGCGGCCTCCGCAGAAGGGCATCGCCAAGGCGATCGGTCGCAAGCTCGGCCAGGCATCCGACGAGATGCTCGTCGGCATTGCCGAACAATTCAAAGCACAGCGCGACGCGCAGGAGGCAGACGCATGAAGCGCCCCGACGTGATCATCATCATGACCGATGAAGAGCGGGCGATTCCGCCCTACGAGTCGGATGACGTCCGCGCTTGGCGTAACAAGACGTTGACCGGTCGGGCATGGTTCGACGAACATGCGGTGAACTTCAATCGCCACTACACCGGATCACTTGCCTGCGTGCCGAGCCGCCCGACGATCTTCACCGGCCAATATCCCGATGTACACGGCGTCACCCAGACCGATGGGCTTGGCAAGATGGCCGATGACAGCCGGCTCCGTTGGTTACGTGAGGGGGAGGTGCCGACGCTCGGTAACTGGTTCCGAGCGGCCGGTTACGACACGCACTACGACGGTAAGTGGCATATGAGTCACGCAGACTTACAAGACGCAGAGGGTGCGCGCCTCGACACGAATGACGACGATGGAAACATCGATGCCGCTGCGGTCGAGCAGTATGCGGCTGCCAATCCGCTGAATGCATTCGGCTTCGATGGCTGGGTTGGCCCAGAGCCACACGGCGGTCAATTGCGCGATAGCGGCATGCGACGCGACCCACTGATTGCGGCCCGTGTGACGGCTTGGCTTGAAAATCGCTACGCCCGGCGCGCTGCCGGCGATGCTGACGCAGAGAAGCCGTTTCTTATGGTTGCGAGTTTCGTCAACCCCCATGACATCGTGCTCTTTCCGGTATGGGCCCGGCGCGGGAACCCACTTGAAGCCGGTCCGACTAATCCGCCTCACGTTCCGGAAGCGCCGACGGCGCGCGAAGACCTCGCCAGCAAACCGGCTGCCCAGATTGCTTATCGCGAGACCTACCCGTCCGGCTACGGCCCGATTCCGGCAGTGGCTGGCAGCTACCGAAAGAAATCGCAGGAGTACCGCGACCTTTACTACAGATTGCACGCTGAGGTCGACGGACCACTCGATCAAGTTCGTTCAGCGGTCACCAGCAGCGGTCACGACAGCGTGATTGTTCGTACCTCTGACCACGGAGACCTACTCGGCGCACATGGTGGGCTGCACCAGAAGTGGTTCACGCTCTACGACGAAGCGACGCGCGTGCCGTTTTCGATTGCACGTGTTGGCACCAATGCCACGACTGGCGCTGCGATTGACGGCGTGCCTACCTCGCACGTCGATATCGTGCCGACGTTGCTTGCTGCGGCAGGGATCGATGAAGCAATCGCCGGTGAAGTGCTGCGAGCTGAATTCACCGAAGTTCATTCACTCCCCGGCCGAAACCTGATGCCGGTAGTCGACGCACCTGACACCGCTGACCAGAGTCGCCCCGTCTACCTGATGACACGTGACAACATGCTGGAAGGCGACTCCGGTGCGTCTGGCGTCGCGCGTCGGCTCGGTCGAACAGCAAAGCCACCGGCGCCGCTGCGGATTCAAGTGCCGGCACATGTGGCATCGAATTTCGAGGGGCTGGTGCTGCGGGTTCCCGACGCTGTCGACGGTGTCGGCCATCTCTGGAAGCTTGTTCGAACCTTCGATGATCCGGACACGTGGACCGAACCTGGGATCCGCCACCTCGCAGCATCTGGCCCTGGCGGAGACGAGTACCGGACCGCCGCGCTGCCTGATCAGTGGGAGCTGTACGACCTTGATGCCGACCCGATCGAGGCCATCAATCGCTGGAACGAGCCAGCGATGTCGACCGTGTTCGACCATCTTCGAGCTGAGCTTCAGGCCGAGCGTGCTCGGGCCGTCCCCAAACGCAATAACCCGTGGCCTTATGCGTCGCGCCAACCCACCGCAGGAGCGAAAATGAAGCAACCACCACCACCCGCACGTCTGCTACGCAAGGCACTACAGCGGGCGGGTATGCACCCAGAGGACCCGAATGCCACCACATTTGAACTCACCGGGAAGCGGGCGCTCGTCGTCGCAACTAACGTCGGTGTGCTCGACATTGGCAAGCCGACCGGGGTGTTTGCCAGTGAGATGACTGTGCCCTACTACGCGTTCCTCGACGCCGGGATGACCGTCGACGTGGCGAGCCCGCTCGGCGGGGTGATCCCGGTCGATCCGAAGTCGGTCAAGCCGGTGATCCGGTGTGCCGACGACGATCGGTTCCTTGCGGACCACGAACTTAAGGCCAAGGTCACCGACTCACTTGCGATCGGCGACCTCGACATGAGCGACTATGACGTTGTGTTTCTGGCCGGTGGCTGGGGCGCAGCGTTCGACTTCGGATTCTCTGAACCGCTCGCTGACAAGATGACTGTCGCGAATGCGAAGGGCCTCGTGATCGGTGGTGTCTGTCATGGACCCCTCGGTTTACTTAATGCCAAGGGTGCCGATGGCGATCCGCTTGTGGCTGGCCGCAAAATTTCAGCAGTTACTGACAAGCAGTTAAAGGAGCTCGGTATTCAGTCGACCCCGCACCACCCAGAGCGCGAGCTCCGTGGGGCCGGTGCCGAGTTCGAAAGCGAGACCCGTCGACGCGATCCCCTCGCGAATCACTGGGTCGTTGACGGCAATTTGGTGACCGGCCAGAACCAGAATGCCGGGCCGATGGTGGCTCGCGAGATGATGCAACTCTTGGTTGCACAGTCCGAGAATGTGAGCACATCATGAGCAGCACAGTCCGCTACGGCACCTTGAACAGGGAGTACGGGATGAAGATGGCAACCATGCCGCCGGAGGATGATGGTCCGGTGTGGATGGTCAACTTGATGAAGTACCGCGACGTTGCCGACTATGCGGACGGTCGTGAATCCACGATCAGCGGACGCGACGCCGATGACGCGTATTCGCCCCTCGACTCACTCGCAGCAGTCGGAGCTCGACCGGTGTTTTTCGGCAATGTCGATCAGCAGTTGCTGGGTGACGAACCGAAATGGGATCGCATCGGCGTGGTGAAGTACCCGACGCGCAAATCGTTCATTGACATGCAGTCGCTGCCGTCGTTCCAGAAGTCGCACCACCACAAGGACGCTGGTATGGAGACCACGATTGTCATCGGAACCCAGCCGATGCCGGTGCCCGAGGCGCCGGAGGGGTTTGAGCTGATCGACTGGGCCGACGTGCCATACCCGCCGACCGCCGACGATGGCCCGGTCGTGGTGATGCACGTCATTCGTTTCAACGACGCGGCAGCGGCGCACGCGACCCCTGACCACATGGAGCAGTATCAAACCGTGGCGGGCAAGGTGGCGCTTGGCCACGGCGTACGCATCAGCGGCTGGTTGGCCGTGGAAGACACGATCATTGGCGACGGCCGGGCATGGCATCAGGTGCGGTTTAACGAGTTCCCGAGCAAAGCGGCTTTTATGGCCGTTGTGACCGACCCATCTCGTCTTGAAGCGCAGAGGGACCATCGCGAGGTTGCCATTGCTGATACCTATGCGCTGATCGTGCGTGCCTCGCTCAACGATCTCGAAGCATCGATCGACTTGTGAGTCAACGGCAGCCCTTGCTCCTCGGTGGCGGTTACGGGTCGCCGTATTCGATCAAGATGCGCGGGGTGCTGCGCTATCGGCAGATCCCGTTCCGTTGGATCCTGCGCGGGTCGAAGTGGGACAACCTGCCGGACGTTCCGGTACAGATCATCCCGGTCATCGGGTTCCCGAACGCTGATGGCGACTACACCGAAGCGATGGTCGATAGCAGCCCGCAGATCATGCGACTTGAGACGATGTTCAACGAGCGGAGCCTCGTGCCGTCGGACCCCGTAGTGGCGTTCATTGACTACCTCATCGAGGACTTCGGCGACGAGTGGGTGACCAAGCCGATGTACCACTACCGCTGGTACTACGACGCCGCAATCGACAAGGCGTCGAAGCTACTCCCGCTCGATCGTGGTGGTCTCGACCTTCCTGACGATCAATGGCAGCAGATGCAGGCGTACATCTCCGAACGCCAGATTGGTCGGCGGGCCATGGTGGGATCGACTGAAGAGAATCGGCTGATCATCGAGGACTCATACCGCCGTCTCCTTGCACTGCTGTCGGTGCACCTCAAGTCGCATATGTTCCTGCTCGGTGACCGTCCTGGGCGCGGTGACTTCGGGTTGTTCGGTCAGCTGCATCAGTTAGTTGGCTGGGAGCCGGAGTCGGCACGCGAAGCGATCGACCGGGCGCCGCGCGTGCGCAACTGGGTCGACCGAATGGACGACCTGTCGTGGTGGGAGACACCCGTCAGCGACACCGGATGGGTGGAACGCGACGCGATCAGCACCACCATCGTTGCGCTGCTGCACGAGGTTGGCCGCACGTACGCACCGTTTATGATCGCAAATGCAGCGGCACTTCAGGCCGACTCTGATGAGATGTCCTGCACGATCGACGGGCAGACGTACGCCCAGGCGCCTTTCGGCTATCAGGGCAAGTGCTTGGTGTGGCTGCNCNANCAGTACGCAGCGCTGTCAGATTCGGATCGGTCNGCGGTNGACGCGATCCTTGCCGGTACCGGGTGCGAAGTGCTGGTCGCCTGATGGTCAGGCTGNCCGATTTGTACGAAGCGGAGGCCGAACACCTCTNAAGCACAGGCCGATGCCTCGCNGTGCNTCNAGCCGGGAAGGNAGCTGACACTAAAGCCGTTAGTCGAGTTGACTTNTGTGAACGCGTCGACCACTGGCGTACNTCAATCGGCATGCCGACCGGACGAAGCACATGGACACCGTCCTCGAAGGTGGCGACGATGACGATCCGCGTCTGCTTGTNGAACTCAGCGACATCGGTGGTTCTATGTTCTTCGGTGCCGTCGCGGCGCATGTTGTGGACAACCCGCCCGCTGCGATCGTGACCTGGTCGTCGGCCTGCTCGATGCGTTGCGCGTCGCTGAGCATTTGACGATCGGCTTGAATCTCTCCATCAATAGTCACCCTGACGGCGCGCAACGGGACGCGTATGTCGACGGTGCCGCCGCCAAGCAGTGCGTCACATCCGGCGAGTGCGGGCGGTGGCATTTCACCGGTCCAGCCGCCTGACGGAGTGAATGCGACCGGGATCTTGTCGACGTTCATCCCTTTCAGCGTTGTAGGCAGCATCGGTCGCATTCGACCCTGGCGGCCGCAAAGTGCAACGATCGCCACCATGACCGATAACTCCAACGGCACGTTCAACGCCCTCGTCGTCCGCGAAGCCGAAGAAGGCAACCCGAAGACAGCGTCGGCATCGATCGAACAGCTCACTGACGCCGACCTGCCCGACTACGACGCTGACGATGTCGTCGTGCAGATCGATTACTCGTCGCTCAACTACAAGGACGGCATGGCTCTCACCGGAAAGGGTCGGATCATCCGCTCCTACCCGATGGTGCCTGGCATCGATTTCTCGGGCACGGTCATCTCATCGGAGTCGCCGAAGTTTGTCTCGGGCGACGAGGTGATCCTCACCGGCTGGTCCGTTGGCGAGCGTTACTGGGGCGGATACTCCCAGCGTCAGAAAGTCAAGGCGATGTGGCTCAACCGCCGGCCGATTGGCATGAGCGCCGTGCAGGCCATGGGCGTTGGTACTGCGGGGCTCACCGCAATGATGTGCGTGCTCGCCCTTGAAGAGGGTGGGGTCAAGCCGACCGATGGACCTATCGTGGTTACCGGAGCCGCTGGCGGCGTCGGCAGCGTCGCTGTTGCGATTCTCTCCAACCTTGGCTACGAGGTCACTGCTGTGACCGGTCGGCCCGAACAGCACGAGTACCTGAGGTCCCTGGGCGCGTCGGCCTTTCTGTCCCGGGCGGAGATGTCCGAGGCGCCAAAGCCGCTCGAAGGTGAAACGTGGGGCGGCGCGGTCGACACTGTCGGCTCGTCGATGCTGGCTAAAGTTCTTGCGCAAACCAAGTATCAGGGTGTCGTCACGGCGTGCGGCCTCGCCGGTGGCGCCGATCTGCCGAGCACTGTCATGCCGTTCATCCTGCGTGGTATTCGGCTGCAGGGGATTGACTCAGTAATGGCTCCGATTGAGGCTCGCGACGAAGCGTGGGCGCGATTGCTCACCGACCTGCCATCGGATCTGCTTGACGCGATGACTGAGGTTGTCCCGATGAGTGCATTGCCTGACCAGGGCGAGGCGATCATGGCCGGTCAGGTGCGTGGCCGCATCGTCGTGGACCCCAACGACTAAGACAGCAGCCCAGTCGGTTCAGCGCAGGGTCGCGTTGAAAAGGGCAAGCGTTTTATCCCAGCACCCTCGGGCGGCTTCTTCGTCGTATGTTGGATGGTCGGGCCAGGTAAAGCCGTGGTCGGCGCCGTCGAAGATCTCGACTTCGACGTCAGGGAGCGGCTTGACCGCTTCGAAGAATCGTTGATGCATTTTAATTGACTGCACCTGGTCGGCTGAGCCGATACCGATGTACAGCGGCTGGGCCAGATCGGCGGCGGTTTGGTGCGGCGAGGCGGGCTCGTCGTCGACGAGGAATGACGGATGCCAGGTGGCCCCAGCGACGATGCGATCAGGCATTCGCATCATCGACCGAAACACTGCTCGGGCGCCCAGACAGAACCCAAGCACAGCGATGCGGTCGGTGTTGTCGGCACCGGTGGCGTTTAACGCGCAGTCGAAGTCGTGCTGGATGCCGTCGTCATGCAGCGACATCAACCACATTTGCATTTTTTCACTGAGTGATGGGTCAGCTGCGCGGTCTTCAGGGTTGATGCCCAACAGACGGCCCTGGCGGTGGTACAAATCAGGACAGATCACGCGGAACCCCTCTGCAGCCAGCTTGGCCATGAAGGTGTGCGTAGCGTTGCGAATGCCGGGACCGTCGTGGAAGATCACCACGGTCGGCCATGCACCGTCACTGACTGAGGTAATCGCAGGCTGTTTGATGACGATGGCCATTTCGCCGTCGTCCGTCGCAGTCTCGATTATTTCCTCAAGTAACTCCATGTCGGGAAGGTAGCCCCCGTTGTGCAGCTGACTCACGCTGTGGCGCTGGTAAGACGACGTGCGTTGCTTGAGCAGATTGACTCAAGGGTTGCTTCTGATGCACCAGTCGAGCGCAGCAGATCTAGCAGGTGACTTGCGCGGTAGCCGGTGTTTGGCGCGTCGGAGCCAAACAGAATTCGATCTGCGTACCGGTTCGCAATGTCAGCAGTAATTGGGACTGGGCTGAACGTCACCGGCGTCAGGTCAGCGACGAGGTTAGGGTGTTCGTCAAGCAGCGCGACCGCATCGTCGAATGCGTGATGTCCGAGGTGCGCCAGGATGATTGCTGTGCCCCGATGTTGCGCCGCTGCCCGCCCGATCGGGGTGAGCTCGTCGGCAGCAGTGAAACCATCAACACCGTGGCCGGCATGGATCACGACTGGAACACCGCGACTGCCAGCGGCAGCTAGCACATCACTCAATCGCTGATCGTCAGCCTCATACGCACCGACGGAACAATGCAGTTTGAGCACCCGTGCTCCCGCTTCGACAGCATCGTTAAAGTCTGCCAGTGGGTCGCTGTCGTCGGGATGTACGGTGCAACCCGTCACGACATCAACCGGGTGATCAGCAAGCGATGCGCTGACTTCAATCATCGATGTGTTCAAAGATCGAGCCATTTTGGCTTTATGGGCGTACGGCAGATTCCACACGGTGTCGATGCCATCGGCGTGGTGGCGGTCGAGCACCTCGCGGTAATCGAGTGAGTAGTGGAAGTCAGTGACACCATGGTCGCGGAAGAACCTCCGGACAGCCACAGCGAGTCGATCGGGCAGCAGGTGGGTGTGGGAGTCGACGATCACGTTGTGTAGTTCAGCAGACTGTCAGGACTTGACTCTGATCCAAGTTGAGGGATTAGCGAGTTGCTGCGAAAAAGTCGCGGAGCTGCTGTTGGAAGCTGCGGTTGAACTCGTCGTAAGCCGAGCGGAGCGCAGTGGCGGTCCAGGTTGAAGGAGCGAGCACCGATGGAAGCTGTGGTTCGATGCGCAGAAAGCGGACCACAGCAGCTGCGACAATAAAGGACTGCGGCAGCAGTTCAATTTCGCCACGGTCGAGCGCTGAACGTTGCTGAGTAAGAGCATCGTGCAGGCGTTGCGCCGTCGATTCGAGCTCAGTGAGTGGCCAGAGTCGGGCCACGAGGTCGTCGACACTGTCGCAGGTGAGCGGCCCTGATGTGATCAAAATGTCGGCCAGGCGCGGCGGTCCTGGAGTGTTGGCAGGTCGCATCCAGATGTCAGGGCGCAGCTCAGCAAGACGCGAGCCAACCATCGACTCGCGAAACGCCCGCCGCTCCGCCATTGATCTACGGTCGCTTGCAGCAACGGCGACGATCCAGTCGCCGTTCCAGTCGACCGCGGGCGCAGTCTGTCCGCCGTCTTGCTCACGCTGTCGATCAAGGAGGCGACCAGCGAGTGAGTAGTGACCGTCGCTGGTGGTCAGTTCGCCGTTGCTCACCATTCGCGACAGGGAGGTACGCGCCGTGCCAGGCCGAATACCGAACAACTCAGCGAGTGCTACGAGTGACCTCCCAGGCAGGGTCGGAGGGTGAGTGCCTAGTAACGCTGAGAGGATGACTGACCGAGCACTAAGAGGTTCGATTCCCAACACGGCCAGGTCGTCGGGCCGCTTCGGTGCGGTCGTCATCTGTCGTTGCACGCCATGCCGAATTCGTCGGACCCGGATGCGAAGCACAGACCCACCCAAGCGATTTTGTTACTTAACTTGTCCATCACGATCAAATAGTGTATCATAACGTTGTGGCTGTGTTCCCGAACCTCAAAGGCTTGGCGCCCACGATGGTGCCGTCAGTAGATCTGCTTCCCGATGTTTTGCCCACCGATCGGCTCAATGTTCGCGGCATGGCCCAGCGCGAGTTGCGCGATGAACTCCG
Organism: Ilumatobacter sp.; assembly: GCA_002711735.1. Classification (GTDB taxonomy): domain Bacteria; phylum Actinomycetota; class Acidimicrobiia; order Acidimicrobiales; family Ilumatobacteraceae; genus Ilumatobacter_A. The sequence continues at coordinate 8,314 of PASB01000028.1, read as the reverse complement.
CCACATCGACGATGTGGGCAATGTCGGCACGGTGCTGCACGCCTTCGCGCTGTCGTTTGGGATTATTGCCGTGGCTGGCTACTTCAATACCTGGTGGGGTTACGTTCTGGCCTTCATCATGCTTGGCGGCGGCCACGCCCGCCTGAATATCCTCGGCCACGAGTCTGCGCATCGGCTCTTGTTCTCGAATCGCACGACAAATGATTTTGTCGGCCGGATGGTCGCTTATCCCTCATTTCAGGCGGTGATGGCGTATCGCCGGTCGCACTTTTTGCATCACCGCGACGAGATGGGTCCCGAAGAGCCTGACCTCTCGTTGTACTCGGGCTACCCAATCCCACCCGACTCGGCGCGCCGCAAGCTTCGGCGTGACGCATTGGGCATTAGTGCCTACAAGAACTTCCGCGGTCTCTTCGGCGCTGTTCGTAATGGTGCGCGCGAAGCGCAGTACATTTTCGCGGTGCAGGTCGTCATGCTTGGCGTGTCAATCGCAGTGATGCGGCCGCTGATGTATGTGGTGTGGGTGCTGTCGTGGTCAACGCTATGGCGCGTGTCGAACCGCATCCGTTCGATCGCTGAACACGGCGGCATGATCCGCTCAAAAGATCGTCGTCTGACCACGCACGTCATCCGGCAGTCCCTCATCACTCGTATGTGGCTGGTGCCGTACAACACTGGGTGGCATTTGGCCCATCATGTCGACATGGGCGTGCCGTGGCGTAATCTGCCGAAGTTGCATGCCGAGTTGGTTCAGGCGGGTTGGGTTGTTGAAGATATTGAGTACCCGAGCTACCGCGCCTTTTGGAAGGTGGCAGTTTCAGGTACCGTTAAACAGCCAGACGTTGCGGGTGCCGGAAGCGGTCAATCGAGCATGCTCAGTTTCTGAGAACGATCCCTGGCCTTCACCTTTCCTTGGAACGCTCACCCCCTCAATTAGACGCCAACGTCCTGATCCGAAAGTGCGGCAAGCTCGACGCTGAGCGGCAATGAGTTCACATTTTGGATTTAGGGCTCGACGATCGCAAAGCCTGTTTCGAAAGTGTCGAGGTTGCCGAAGATTGTGATCAGCGCGCTGGGGTCGCCATCGAGTGCGATCAGGCCATCACCAACGGCATCGATGAATGAGACAACGCCACCGCTGATGTCGACCAGTAAGTCCTTTGTCAGCGTGACCGTGACCGCAGCGTCGGCGTCATGTCGGCCGCAGACATGGTGAATTGCTTGGTTCTCGAGCGCCAGCACCCACGATGCTTCGGACTCGTCGAGGTCAGTGAACTGCCAATTGGTTATGACATGTTCGCTCACGACATCTTCGGACTTGAGACGGATTGCTATTGCATCGAACACCATGTCGACAGTGAGCGCCACAGCGAAACCACGTCGCGAGGGTGCTGGGCGCGCCGGTGGTGGGCCTTGCCGCAACTCTTGTGCTCCGGTCAGGTACGCGTTGCGCCATGTCGCCGACTCGGCCTGATAACCGAGCTGCTCTAGCGCGTCGGCCTGAAGTCCACGCGCTGGCTGATTGCCCGGGTCGGCAAATACAAGATGATTTACCACTTCGGCAACCCACCGATAGTCACCGACGTCGTAAGCCGCCTGCGCGTGAGCGAGTAAGGCCTCGGCGCCGCCCGCCAGTTCGACATAGCGTGTGCCAGCATCAACTGGGGTGCGCATCCAGAGGTGGGCGGGGTTGCCGTCGTACCATCCGAGGTAGCGCTGGTAGACCGCCTTGGCGTTGTGGACGAGTGCGCCGTAGTACCCGCGTGTGTGGATCTGATCGGTGAACGCCTTGGGTAGTTCAAGCTCTTCGGCAATCTCGGTTGGCACGAGACCCTTGTTTGCGAGCCTCATGGTCTGATCGTGCATCCAGCGGTAAAGGTCGCGCTGGTGTCGGAGGAACTCCGCCACGTCGTCGGTGCCCCAACGAGGCCAATGATGACTGGCAAACATCAGTGCACTGTCGGCCCCGAACAGTTCCAGTGCCTCGTTGATGTACTTCGACCAGCCGAGCGAGTCGCGGGCCTGGGCACCACGCAGTGGCAGCAGGTTGTGCATGTTGTGCGAGCAGTTCTCCGCCATGCACAACCAACCCTTGCGTGACCCGTCGGCTTGCTCGGGACCGCGTTCGGGGAAGAAGAAGTTCATTTCGGCTGGAGCCTCGGCTTCGGGGGTGAGCTGGAAGATGATCCGGACGCCGTCGACTGTTTTTTCCTGCCCGGTCTTAGTGATGTACTCAGTCGGTGGAATCAGGCCGATCTGACCCATTGGCGTGGCCTTGCCGAGGCCGCTGTCGACGTGCTGGCGAGGTCCGGCAGGTAGGGTCATACCGAACTGGTAGTTGGCGCGGCGGCCCATCGCCGGCCCTGCGATGACGTTCTCAAAGACGGCTTCATGCAGGAAGTGCTCTGGGGCGATGATCCGGACCTCGCCTGATTCGACTTGTTTGTCGGTGACGACGCCGCGGACTCCGCCGAAGTGATCAATGTGGCTGTGGGTGTAAATGATCCCGACGACTGGTCGTTCGCCAAGTTCAGCGTTGGCCAAATTGAGGCAGGCCTTTGCACATGCCTCACTCGTGAGTGGGTCGATGATGAGCCAGCCGGTGTCGCCGGCGATGAACGTGATGTTTGAGATGTCGTAGCCGCGTGCCTGCCACAAGCCGGGTGCCACTTCGAATAGGCCGTGGACGGCGTTTAATCGTGCTTGATTCCAGAGGCTGGCGTTGACCGAGTCCGGTGCGACTTCGGAATCGCGAACAAAGTCGTGGCGGCCGATATCCCAAACCGTGCGTCCGTCTTCCTCGATTACTCCGGTGGGGTGTGTCGCAACGAGGCCGCGGGTAACCCTGGCCATATCCGCCGCGTCGGGGACGAAGGCACCAGATGCAGCAGCGAGCAGTTCAAGCGTCTGTTCGGTGGGTGGCTTGATCATGTGGTTGTCGCTCATAGGTCAAAGTGTTACAAACTGCACCGCTATGACTGCAGGCGGTGGTCCGATCGATCTTCCGCTGCAGATCCTCGAGACTATGAACACTAAGAATTGAGCGATGAAATCAAATTTGATCGCTATTGCCACGGCTGGGGTATTCATCGCCGTGGGTTGTTCGTCCAGTGGTGATGACGTTGCAAGTACGGGCCAATTTTCGGAAACTGAGGCTCGAGCAAAGACCGGTGCTCCGGCAGAAACTGAGGCTCCGGCAGAAACTGAGGCTCCGGCAGAAACTGAGGCTCCGGTAGAAACTGAGGCTCCGGCAGAAACCGACGGGCCTGATGAAGAGAAGGGGTATGACTTTGCTGCGATCGGTCCAATTGTTGGTGATTTCGTTGAAACAAGGGACCTCAATGGTGCGGGCCTCATCATCGTTGATGCCGACGATGGTGTGGTTCATGAGGATTATTGGGGCGAGTTTTCGGCCGAGCGCATCTCCCTCATTGCGTCGTCGAGCAAGATGATCGCTGCTGGGGTGCTCCTTGCTCTCCAGGATGATGGTCTCATCGATATCGATGCGCCTGTGGCCGACGTAACCGGATGGGATGGCAACCCCGAGATCACTACGGCGCAACTGATATCGAACAGTTCGGGGCTTGTTGGGCTGTATCCGAATCCTGCGTACCCTCCGTATCTTTGCCAGTTTTTCACCGACTCAGAACTCGAGGAGTGCGGGGCGGCGATCTTCCAGACTCGGGACGATGACGCGGACATCATCTCTCCTGATTCTGATTTTCGGTATGGAGGAGCGCAGTGGCAGGTGGCCGGAGCAGTAGCTGAATTCGTGTCGGGTAAGTCCTGGGCAGAGTTGATCGATGAGATCTATGTCCAACCTTGTGGCCTCGAGACGCTTGGCTTTAAGAATCACTGGGCCGAGTATGGGGCTGGCTACCCAACTGACTTCAACTCGGATCCGTCGATGCTCACCGACACTGAGAACCCGCAGATTGAGGGCGGTGCCTATGCGACCACGGGCGATTACGCGAAGTTACTCCTGATGCATTTGCGTGGTGGGACGTGCGGCGAGAATCAGGTGGTGTCACAAGCTGCGCTTGACACGATGCACGCCGATCGGATTGCGGCCGCGTACGACGGCAGCGCTGGCGCATCAACCGGTTACGGGATGGGCTGGTGGGTCGATCGCGAGACTGGCCGGATCAGCGATGGCGGTGCGTACGGTTCGGTTCCCTGGCTTGATCTCGCCGATGGATACGGCGCGTATCTGGTGATCGAAGCCGATTCCAGCAGGGGTGGTGAACTCGCTGGCCTTCTCGAGAACGTCGTCGACGACGCGATGAACCCTGGGAGCTGAGACCATAGGTGGATCCTCGTCAGGGACGACGTGTGCCGACCGTGCGCTGGGCGTCAACGCAATCGCTCCGACGATGGTTACGGCCGAGGCGAGGTGCCCGGCCGTGATGGCTTCACTGAAGAACACCGAGCCAATGAGGAAGACGGTCGGCAGCGGCGTAGATCGTCCTGCGGAAAGATCCTGCTGACGACGAGGTCGCCATGGCCGACGCAATCCGCCGCCTGGTGCAAGCGAACAGATCTTCCGCAAGCGTGTCAAACGGGGCCTGATTCGATTGGCGACTCTGTGAGATGGCGGTTGAGGATGTTGCGGGTGACCTGAGCGACTGCAGGGTCATCGGCGAGACCAAAGACCCAGTCGGTGGTTCCCACGACCATCACCTCACCATCCTGTTGGTTGACGCCATCGGTGTACGGTCGGGTCACCAGCATCACCGAGTTGCCGTACCGGCAGCGGGCCAGGCTGTCTGGGTCGACGCGACCGTAAAAGCGCGACGCCGTGAACTCGAGGTCACCCTGATCGCTGAGCGCAGAAATTGAGGCCGGGTACTCGCCAACACCGATGTTGCTCGACGGAGTAAGCGCCACAATTTCGGTCCGTTCAATCTCCGGTGCGCCGGGCACGGCCCGCGCTATCGGTAACTGGAACTCGTCGAGATCGATGGGGCAGCCGACGGTCTCGTACCCAACGACGCCGTGTTTGGCGCCGATCAGATCTCCGTATCGCAAGCCGGTGTTCGCCAGCATCCAGTGGTCGTCGCGGTACACGGTGTATGCCCCAGACCCGCGCGGTGTTGCCTGGCCAAACCTGTTGTAGAGCCCCCACCGGGAGCCCGCACCGAGCAAGCTCCACTCGGGCTTGTTGACGATCGGGTCCGCCCACATCCCACTCATGTGAGCGGGATCACTGTCGAGCATCGGATCACTGATGTGCGCGGCGTACTTGTGGCACACCATTACGTCACCGTTGTGTTCGATGCGGACCTGCCAGAACATCGTGTTGCCGGAGAAGCTCGCGAGGTGACCGCCGCGTTGCACATGGGACTCGACGACCCGGCGCGCATCGCAGGACCAGTACTCGTCATGACCGACATCGATGAGTAAGTCATAGCCATCGGCAATCGTCGGGTCGTCGTCAAGATCAGTCGAGATACACGAGTCAAATCCGTAGCCTTCGGACTCGGCCCACTCCACAAAACGACGCTCGTGGGTGAACCACCCGCTGGACCCAATTGATGCCGGGTAGCCGTGGNNGAAGCGGTACTTCTGAAAGTGGTCACCGTTGACATCGGGTTCCTCACCCCACCGCGCTGGACGCGCCTTGCGNTCATCGCGNTCAACNTCAGGACGGCACAGCATGCCNCGTCCAAACGGCCGCCTGAAGCTGACTTGCGTNCCACCTGTGTAGAGGCTGGCGCCGCCCCAGGTGTTGTAGGCATTCCACGTATTGGTNCCCAGCACGAAAAGGGCCCGACACGATCGACTCGTCGGCGTCGAAGNAGCGGTGACNACNAAGCAGGCGTGGGCAACNTCCCGACCGGNCGCNGCGCCATGCGCCGTGAGCGTTACCAGATNGAACCCCGANCGCCAGTCATCGCCGATGGGGATGTCCACCGACGCAGGCCAGGCGCAGCCCACACTGTCNGCGTNGGCTGGCGCTGGNACGGACACGCCGTCGATGCCGGTNGCTTTCCAGAGCACCTCTCGTCTGGCGCCCCATCGCTCGACGACGACGTCGTATCGATGCGGCGTCGACACATGCACGGTCNCNGTCGCNCCNGCCCGATAACTGAGCCGTCCGCAGTAGCCCTCAATCTCGTCGTAAAAGGTGATGTCATCGCTCACAGTGCCACTCTTNCAGCAGCCTGCGCGCCCAAGCGACGCAGCGCACTGACTTNCGCCTGCTTGCCGGTCGNCCATTGCTGTAGTTGTAACTTCGANGAGATGNNNGCNATNGCATCANCAACGGGTCGCTGGGGACTNCGCGCCGCTCGATTGTTTGATGGCTTCGACTTTGTCGACCGNCCCGAAATNCTCGTTGACGGCGGAAATGTGGTCGCCGTCAACGAGGCNNTGCCGGACTCAATCGANGTANNNGATNTNGGCGATGTNACNNTGCTGCCCGGNCTGGTCGACTGTCACCAGCACCTNGTCTTNAANGGACGCGGNACACTCGANCAACAGGTCAGCGATNTCGACGATNCGGCGCTCACNGNCCGNGCTCGCGCAAACGCTCGGCTTGCNNTNGAAGGCGGTGTCACNACGGTCCGCGACCTCGGTGANCGCNGCTTCGTGACNCTTGGTTTGCGCGCTGANCNGGATNTCGCAACGATCGCCGCTGCAGGCCCACCGATTACGCCACCCGGTGGCCACTGCTGGTACCTCGGAGGCGAGTGCGAGGGCTCNNACAACCTCGCNGCTGCAGTCGCTGATCGCGTGGAGCGTGGCTGTGACGTCGTGAAGATCATGGTCACAGGCGGAGCGATGACACCGTCGTTCCCGCTCTGGATGTCGCAGTTCGCCGAGGCTGATGTGCGGTTGGTCGTTGAGGCGGCCCACGCTGCGGGCCTACCGGTCGCGGCTCACTGCCACGGTGTCGGCGGCATTGCAATGGCGGTCGATGTTGGGGTTGACTCGATTGAGCATTGCACGTTCTTTACGGATAGTAATGAGAGCATTCCGCCGCCCGAATTACTTGATCGACTTGCTGCGTCCGGCGTTGCCTTGTCGGCAACATGGGGGGTAACTGAGACGCCACCGACCCCGGCGAACTGGCAGCGGGCGCGGCCGGTAATCGAAGACGCACTTGGACGCGTGCACGCCGCCGGCGGGGTCGTCGTGGTGGGAACTGATGCAGGTATCTATCAGCAGAAGCCGCACGACGTGCTGCCGCACGCCCTACCGACATTGTTGAGCGCAGGTATGACGGCCGTCGAGGCGTTGCGTGCTATCACCAGTTCGGCGGCCGACGTGTGCCGTCGGTCTGAGCGAGGGCGACTCCAAGCAGGTCTCCCCGCCGACATTGTCGCCGTCGCAGGCGATCCTGTCGCTGATCCCGCAGCACTCACCCGCATCGCGGCCGTATGGCGCAATGGACGCAGCATCGTCGGCTCAGTCAGCGACACTGGATGAAGAGGAATTCGCTTGGCTCGCTCGTCGACGTGACCCGTCGCGTCGGTCTGCTGGATCCGCGCCGACTTCCTGCGTTGACTGCAGCCATTGGCCGGTGGGGACCCACGCTCGCCGCGCCGTACGCAGCGTCCGCACTGGCTACACCGAACCGAATAGCAGTCGTCGATGACCGCGGTTCGATTAGCTGCGGTGAGCTCGATCGAAACTCGACACAACTTGCCAACGGGCTCCGCCAACTTGGACTCGACCGCGATAAGCGACTCGGTATCGCCTGCCGAAATCATCGTGAGTTCGTTGAGTCGACCATTGCTGCGGCCAAGCTTGGCGTTCCGGTCGTTTACATGAACACCGGATTCGCAGCGCCGCAAATGCGCGAGGTGCTCGCCCGCGAGCAGGTGGATGTCTTGGTCATCGATGCTGAACTCGTTGAACTGGTCGATCAGGAATCGTTTCGCATGCCGGTCGTTGTGGTGGGCTCGTCCGCCGCTTGCGAGGTGCACGCGGGAACGATGCCACTGCGAGCGGTTCGATGTTCTGGAGCTCGGCGCCTGCCGCTTCGGCCGTCGAAGCCTCTGGCGCCCGTGCTGCTGACGTCGGGAACCACAGGCACACCGAAGGGCGCGCAGCGCAGTGTCCGTGCTGACCCCGCAGCGGCGGCAATTGTCGACAGTATTCCCTACCGGTTCGACGACATCGTTGCGATTACCTCGCCGCTCTTCCATGCTTGGGGCTTCGCCCAGATGGGCCTTGCAGCGTCACTGGGAGCAACGATCACGGTCAGCGCTTTCTTTGATGCCGATCGAACGCTTGAACGGCTCGAACACGATGCTGCGACAGTGCTTGCCGTGGTCCCTGTCATGTTGCAGCGGCTCCTCAACGCCGA
>PASB01000048.1 GCA_002711735.1 Ilumatobacter sp. | reverse complement strand
CTCGAGACGTTCCTTAACAATCTCCATATGAAGCAGCCCTAGGAATCCACATCGGAAACCGAAGCCGAGCGCGCCCGACGACTCAGGCGTGTACGTGATTGAGGCATCGTTAAGCTTGAGCTTGCCCAGCGCCTCACGAAGAGTTTCAAAGTCGTCACCGTCAATTGGAAACAAGCCAGAAAACACCATCGGCAACGGCTCTCGATATCCTGGAAGCGCTTCGGTCGAGCCGTGCGTCACTGTGGTGACAGTTTCTCCTGACTTGGCATCGCCCACTTCTTTGATACCGGCAATGAGATAGCCGACCTCACCGGGACCGAGTTCTTGGCATGGCGTCATCACTGGCTCGCGTGCGCCGATTTCGATCGCCTCATGCTGGGCGCCTGCGTTGATGAACTCAACCTTCGTGTTGGCCTGCAGCTTTCCGTTCATAATGCGGATCGACGAGACAACGCCGCGGTATTGGTCGAACTGGGAGTCGAAGATCAGACCTTGGAGCGGAGCATCCGGGTTGCCGAGTGGGGCGGGAATGCGCTCAATGATTGCATCGAGGAGGTCGGGCACACCGACGCCGGTCTTAGCTGACATAGGGATGATTTCGTCGCGCGGAATTCCAAGCACCGTCTCGATCTCACCTGCATAGCGGTGGACATCGGCTGCAGGCAGATCGATTTTATTGAGCACTGCGACGATCTCAAGGTCGTTCTCGAGAGCGAGGTAGCAATTCGCAAGCGTCTGGGCTTCGATGCCTTGCGCAGCATCGACAACTAGCACTACACCCTCGCACGCAGCCAGGCTGCGGCTCACCTCGTAGCCGAAGTCCACGTGTCCGGGCGTGTCGTTGAGATGGAACGCGTGCCCCTTCCATGGGACACGAACGTTCTGCGCCTTGATCGTGATGCCCCGCTCGCGCTCAAGGTCCATTGAGTCGAGGTACTGGGCCTTCATGTCGCGAGTCTGGACCGCTCCAGTGATCTCGAGAATGCGGTCGGACAGCGTCGATTTACCGTGATCGATGTGCGCAATGATTGAGAAGTTCCGGATCTTGTCCAGAGTCAGCGCTGAGTTGGTACCGTTCATGTCATACGCAAAGCTACCTGGCAGCGGCTGTGGTGAGTTTGTCCGTGTTGACTGCCACAGAATCTCATCGTGTTTCTGCAATACCGACGACCATTGGTTTACACGTTGGGGGTTCCGATGCCCGTCGGTAGCATTCGTTGGCCGTTCGGTGCTTTCCTTTGTGGCCCGTCAAGATCGAAGAAAAGGGTATAACCCACATGGCAAACACCAAGAGCCAGAAGAAGCGCATCCTCACCAATGCCAAGAGCGCTGAGCGCAATAAGGCCGCTCGCGCCGAAGTGAAGACGCGAATAAAGGCGGCCCGGGCCGCCGTCGGTACCGACGGTGAAACCGAAGCACTCCGGCTTGCAATTAAGCGCATTGACAAGGCTGCCCAGAAGGGCGTCATGCACAAAAATGCAGCTGCTCGCAAAAAGAGCCGCCTAATGAAGCAACTGCAACCCGCCAACTGAGTTTGCTTCTTCCGACGTGAGCGCCGCCGACGTGCGGCGCTTTTGTTGTTTTCGGCTCAGCGCAGCTTACTCAAGCGTGCGATAAGGACTTCCATCACTAGTTCTGGTTCGAGATCCTTGGCGCCGCGAAGATCCAGATCGGCCTGGGCGATCCAACTGATCGCTCGCTTCGTATTAGCCCCTCCTAGCTTGTTGTAATTCTGCAGTGCCTTCTTCGCTGGAAATCCCTTCAAGCCCGTCGCCGCCGCAGCCTGATCCTCGTTGCGGGCTTCAACGCCATCAAGTTTTGCGATGCCGGCGTAGTGGCTGTGCAAAATAGACATCACTTGCAAAGGGTGGCGTCCACCGGCGTGAACCATTCGTCCGAGCAAGCTGAGCGCCTTCGTGGTGTCACCGTCCATTATTGCGTCGGTGAGATCCCACGGCGGCACTCCCCCGGCTTCACCAATGAACGGCTCAATCTGAGCAAACGACAACTTCTCACCAGCGCCGTAGGTGCTCTTGAGCGTCGCAAGGATTCCGTCGAGCCGACCAGCGTCCTCGCCGAGCCACGTTGCGAGCTGTGCGGTCGCTCCCCGATCCATCTTCAAACCGGCTGCGCTGACTTGGTCTGCGAGCCACTTTCGATTGTCACGACCCGGCGAGGTGTTGTGCACCGTACCCATGGCCTTCACTGCATCGCTCAGTTTCTTCGACAACCGTCCTGTCCCGCCTGCAACGAGCACGAGATCCGATGAATCAAGTGGGTTCTCCACGTAGGCCAAGAGCGGCACAAGGTCATCAGCGTTAAATCGACTGACCTGGCGGGCGATGACGACTCGCTTGTCGGTGAGGAAAGGCATCGTCTGAGCTGCATCGACGACGAGCCGGAGTTCGTACTCCTCGCCGTCAAACTCATCCACGATCATCGAGCGCTCTCCATCACCGACCAACTCGTGCACGAGGTCGCTCACTGCGGTGCGCAAAATCGATTCGTTGTCACCGGTCAGGAGATGTGTTGCCATGAAGACCCGATTCTTACCGCGTCTAGCGCCAACTGCGACAACGACGGCGCAGATCATTCTCGCAATGGCTGCATCTGGGCGATCCTCTACACAAATGCCACTCGGGGCAAGCGATGAACGGTCGACGGCTACGACAAGCCACACCTCCCTAACACCAATCCACGCCTCCTCGTCATGTGCCTGGATAAGTGCTACCGAGCTCGCCCGAAATACCACATTTCGATTCGCTCCCCGTCGACCTCGATGATCACGCAGGTACTGGGCGCGTACAGCAACAAGAGTCGCCAGGACGACCGCCAGTACAAGCGAAGGTGCCACTCGTTGCCGAAGATGGTGCCGTACGATGAGGAGCGCGTGAAGTCACATACCGCTGCCCCGCCTAATCCATCGGAACCCACAGATGTGCGGCGTGCCCGCAACCGGTCGCTTATCGATGGGCCCCGCTGGTATCGCACACGTATTCGTTCATGGGGGCCCCTCGTTGGCTTGACAGTTCCGACAATCATCGGTGTTCTCGCCTACGCATCGTTGAATTACTCCGACGCTGCGCCGAGCGGAGCGATGGGCCTGCTCGGTGGCGTTATCGCTGCGCCCGGTTTACTCGTCGTTGGGGCCCCGTTCGGCGACTCAAACCAATATCCGCTCGCCATTGCTGCTTCGAGCGTGCTCTGGATAATGATCGGCCTATTAGCGTCGCGACAAGCCACACGGAATCCGCTGGCCACGTGGGCTGATTACTGGCGCCACTATTTTTGGTTGGCCGGTGGAATCTGGGTCGGCGCCGCTATTGCGCTCGGCCTCGCCACGGTCTCAATCGGCGAAGCACTCTTTTGACCGGGATCACCGATACGCACTATGCCAATCGGTGATCAAACCACAGCAGTTAACAGTGACGGCCGGGGCGAGACCTTGGACTCGCTCGGGTAACTGTCGAGAAGACCAGCATCAGGGCAGTTGTTGGTCGTGGGTCCGACCGGAGTCTGCAGCATCAGATCCAATCAGTACAAACGCATCGTGAGTTGACGTCGATAGCCGGCAGTACGTGGATCTTCTGCCCCCATCAACTCCAAGATGTCGACGAATTGCTGACGAGCGTCATCATCGTCTTTCACCTGATCAAGGAGCGCCCGAAGTTTGTCATCGTTGTCATCGTTCGGTGTCTCGCCGACGCGGGCTGAGGCAGCGATCTTGCGGGTCCGATCGTTCCCCGGGATCCGCTCGATGAGCGCCAAGGCTTCCTCAACACGACCGTCGGCCACAAGCAACTCGCCTAGCGCACCGATCGCATCTTCGTTGGCCGGTTCCATCTGTAACGCAATGCGCAAGCTGCCCTCATCGCCTCCGGCAATCAAGTCGCTGATCGCCTGCTCCTGCTCCGACGGGCCTAGCGAGTCGACAAAGGCCTGAACCTCGTGCTCAGGCTGCGCCCCCATGAAGCCGTCCACCACAGCGCCATCTTTCAATGCGTACACGGCCGGAATCGACTGCACTTTGAACGCTTGACCTATTGCGGGGTTCTCGTCAATGTTCACCTTGGCGAGAATGACCTTTCCGTCCGTTGCATCGATGACCGACTCGATAATTGGTCCCAGTGTCTTGCAGGGGCCGCACCATGGAGCCCACAGATCGACAACCACGGTGACGTCCTTCGACTTCTCGATGACTTGGGACTCAAACGTTGCGTCGGTGACGTCGATGGCTGCCATCACGCCAGGCTACCGAGCTGACATCAAGGCGGCCAGCACGCTGAACATACGAGTCGTCATTCCACGTAGGGCTCCATCCCGCAGGCTCGGTCGCTACCCTCAGCTGTAATGAACGACCATGCTGGCATCGATGTCACTAACGTCACCGCCTGGCTCGACGCACACATTGAAGGCGCCCGCGGCCCCTACACGTTCAATCTGATCGCTGGCGGCCACTCCAACCTGACTTTTCGAGTGCAGGACGATGCCAACAATGATTTCGTCCTGAGGCGCCCGCCGATGGGCCACGTCCTGGCAAGCGCTCACGACATGGGCCGCGAACACCGGATCATCTCGGGTCTCCAAAACTCCTCAGTACCAGTCGCCCCAGCTCTTGGATTCTGCGATGACCCTAAAATCAACGGCGCTCCCTTCTACGTGATGAGCTACGTCGACGGGAACGTCGTGCGTGACCTCGACGACGTGGAGACCGTGCTGAGTGTCGAGGTACGCAACAACACAAGCCGGTCACTGGTCGACACGATGGCCAAAATCCACAGTGTGGACTTGGACGCAACCGGACTGGCTGACCTCGGCCGCCGTGAGGGATACATTGCCCGACAGCTCAAGCGGTGGTACATCCAGTGGAATCAGGGCAAGACCCGTGAGCTGGAGGCAGTCGATCGAGTGCATGCTGCGCTCGCCGCACGGATCCCTGAGCAGGGGCCTTCCACGATTGTTCACGGCGACTACCGACTCGACAACTGCATGGTTGACAACGACGGCAACGTGGTAGCTGTACTTGACTGGGAGATTTGTACGCTCGGCGATCCGCTCGCAGACCTCGGACTGCTCCAGGTCTACTGGACGGGGCCTGACGACGAAGCGAGCGCGTGGGACGGCGCTGCGACCACCGCCGATGGCTTCTGGAACCGTTCCGACTTGGTGGCTCGTTACGCCGAGGTATCCGGGCGCGATGTCGCCCAACTCGACTTCTACGTCGCATTCGCCTACTGGAAGCTCGCCTGTATCCTTGAGGGCGTTTACGGACGCTACCTCGCTGGAGCGCTCGGCGCCCAGGACCCTGCCGACCTCGCACCATTCAAACTCCAAGTCGATGCTGCAGCTGCGAAGGCCGAACAATACGTGGAGCAATTTACATGAGCGAACAGCCCAGCGTGCCCAGCGCCAACACCGACATCGAATGGCTGACCGCCGAGCCAATGTTGCACGAGCCGATCCTTATCGTGATGATGACGGGCTGGATCGATGCCGCAGGCGCCGCAGCAGCGGCGGCTCAGGTAGTCGCCGACGACTGCGGGACCACCCCGATTGCACGCTTCGATGACGACACATTTATCGATTATCGGGCCCGCCGCCCGACGATGGAGTTACGCGACGGTGTCAATACCAACCTGCGATGGAACCACATCGAGCTCCTCGCTGGTCGTTCGCCTGAGGGGCGTGACGTGCTCGTGTTAATGGGACCCGAGCCTGACATGAACTGGCGGCGCTTCTCGAACGCCATAGGAGACATCGCCGTTGAACTCGGCGTCACCCACATGATTGGGTTCGGTGCGTACCCGTTCGCTGCACCGCATACTCGCACGCCTCGACTGTCCTGTTCGTCACCCTCGGTAGATGTGCTTGCTAACGTCCCGTTCGCCCGCAGCTCAGTCGATGTGCCTGCGGGTATGGCCGCCGCACTCGAACACACAATGCACGATCGCAAGATTCCGGCACTCGGGATCTGGGCGCAGGTCCCGCACTACGTGTCGTCAATGACATACCCCGCGTCGTCGGTCGCCTTGCTCGACGGGTTAGCTGAGGCAACAGGTGTACGGATCGCGGGCGCTTCGCTTCGTAACGAAATCGACATTCAGCGCGAACGGATCGACCAAATGGTTGCGGACAACGTCGACCATCAGCTGATGGTCACGCAGCTTGAATCGTTGCATGACGCAGCAGTCGAGGATGATGCCGACGCCGCAGACGCTGCGGCCGAGATGCGCTTAAAGTCGGGCGACGAAATCGCCGCAGAAATTCAAGAGTTCCTCCGCGACCAGCCCGACGCATAGTCCCTCAGCAGATGACCTTAACCATGGCGTGACGCTGGTCGGCGCACTACGTTCGCCTTATGAAGATCGACGGCAACATCGGTAACAACCTCCACGACGTACCGGCACAGGCGAAAGATGTCGAGGCCGCTGGCTATGCGGGAGCCTGGGTTGCTGAAATGGCACACGACCCGTTTCTCCCGTTGCTCCTTGCGGCCGAACATACCGAAAACCTTGAAATTGGCACGTCCATCGCGGTGGCGTTCTCGCGATCGCCGATGACCTTGGCGAACACCGCTTGGGATCTACAGGCATACTCAAAAGGCCGTTTCGTCCTCGGTCTCGGTAGCCAAATCAAGCCGCACATCGAGAAGCGTTTCTCGATGGAGTGGAGCAAGCCTGCGGCGCGGATGCGCGAATTTGCCTTGGCCATTCGAGCGATCTGGAACACATGGCTCAGCGGTGAAAAACTTGAGTTCCGCGGCGAGTTCTACCGGCACACGCTAATGACCCCCATGTTCTCACCTGACAAGCGTGAACTCGACGGTTTTGGTCCACCGAAAATGTTTCTTGCTGGAGTTGGACCCCTGATGACCGAGGTCGCCGGCGAGGCGTTCGACGGCTTTATTTGCCACGGCTTCACCACCGAGAAGTATCTGCGCGAGGTGACCATTCCTGCGCTGACCCGCGGTCGAGAGAAGGCCGGTAAGACGATGGAAGGATTCGAGATTGTGGGCCCATCGTTCGTCATCACGGGCAACAACGACGAAGAGATCGAGAGAGCCTCGATCGCCACTCGCAAGCAGATCGCGTTCTACGGTTCAACACCTGCGTATCGACCAGTGCTCGACATGCATGGTTGGGGTGGGCTCCAAGACGAACTGAACACACTGTCCAAACAGGGCAAATGGGACCAAATGGGAACGCTTATCGACGACGAGATCCTGAATACGTTCGCTGTCGTCGGCGAGCCCGAAACGATTGCCGATGAACTTGGCGCCCGATACGGCGACGTCATTCAGCGACTCAGTTTCTATGCCCCGTACGCCAGCGACCCCGACCGGTGGTCCAAAGTAATGGCCGACCTCCGCAAGGTCTGATTCACCAACCGACTGCCGACCACTTGGGCGATCCATTCCGCGATCTTCAGCCTGGTCCACGTCAACTAAACCTTTGTGGCTCTCCAGCCAAATCTTACGATCACAATGCGACGGCTCAGCGACACTGGCAAGTCGGGTTGAATGTTGCTCATCAGCCTCGCTACCACTTTCGTTTCGTTGTGCTGCTCGTCTTTTTTGTCAGCGCTACATTGTTAAGCACGCGCACGGCGCGGCGCCCGAGGCCTAACGGGAGATATCTCGGGATCGAGCCCGCTCAAGCCGGAGAGAAGTCAAAGTTTGATGGCACCAGATACGCGCATCTCGGTGGCTCCCCCGATCCAAATCTTCTCGTCGGCTTGTTCGACTGAGACCCTGCCAGTGGTTTGTGCTGCGACATACGGCGCATCCACAATGCCCATGGCGAGCAACCACTGAGCAACAGACGCGTTGAGGCTGCCGGTCACTGGATCTTCCCGGATCGATCCGTTCGGGTCATTGAAGAACGCACGTAGTTCAACCGCTGCGCCGGCGCTTGCCGGGTGGAGTCCAACTACGCCAACATTAAAGTGGTCCGTCGTTCCGGTTGGGGCGGGCAGGGCGAGCACGCGCCGGGCAGACGAGAGCAGCAAGCCCATCCAGCCTGGACCGTTGTCGATCCAACTACTGTCCACGACGTCGGCTGCGTCAATGCCGAGCACGTCAAGCACAGGTTCAAGATCGTTGGCATCGACGGGCTCATGTCGGATCATCGGCGGAGCCTCAAAGGCAAGTGAACCAGATGCCGATTGGCGAATGTTGATGACCCCGGCCTTGCATTCCTGCACGATCACGCCATCACGCTTTGGGTTGCCGCCGGCTGCGAGCCATGCGGCGCATGCCCCAAGGGTCGGATGACCGGCAAAAGGCAATTCAGACTTTGGTTCGAAAATCCGGACTCGATAGTCCGCTTCCGCCGCTGTAGGTGCGAGGAGGAACGCCGCCTCCGACAAATTGGTCCATCGAGCGACAGTCTGCATCATCGCAGCCGACAGGCTCTCAGCATCGTGAATCACTGCCAGCGGGTTGCCAGTGAGGGGGCCAGAGGCAAACACGTCAACTTGGTCGAAACGATAGGTCCTCACAATTGACCCTGATCTTCCGGTTGCTCTGACCCATTCTGAATGCACTGGCCACACACGCCCTCGAGGGCGAAGTGTCCCGGCTCCAACGTGAAGCCGATCGCATCGCGAGCTTCGGAAACAAACCGTCCGACTGTGTCGGCAGGCACCGATGTGATTCCCCCGCAATCTCGGCACACTGCGACCAGCCCGTGGTCGCCACCCAGCCGAACGAGTGACGGTCCGTGCCCTGCGTGTACGTGCGTGACAATGCCGCGGTCGGATAACACACTGATCGTGCGATACACGGTTGCCTCATGGATTCCTGCGGCCTCAGCTTGCGCGAGGGTCGTCAGCTCTCCAGCATCAATGGGGCCGCCGTGTCGCAGGAGCGCCGTGAGTACCGCAACCCGCGGCCCCGTCGCCCGACAGTTGTGTGTTCGCAGAATTGCCTGTGCGTCCCCGATCGTCCAGCCGTCTACCGTCTCAACGTCAAGCCGAGTCACTGACTCGTCGTTCGCATCCATCAATCGAGACTACTAACCGANGGCGAGCGGCTAGCACTGANCCGGTGGCTCACATCAGTGAGCGTGCCCGACACCGGCAGCGCGTNGACGGAATGAGCCGCCTGCAACGAATGCCAGCACAAAAAACGCTGCTGCGGTTAGCACGATCGTAGGTCCCGACGCGACATCAAGGTGGTAGCTGGCATTCATCCCGACAAACCCGCTGACAGCTCCAACCAATCCTGCCAGGATAAGCATTCGGGCGAAGCTGTCAGTCAGCATCCGCGCCACCACCGCAGGAATGACCAAGTTCGCAGCAACCAGCGTGACGCCCATGACATTCATCGTCGACAGCACCGTGGCAGACAACAACACCATCAGAAGTGCATCGACCACGCTGGTCCGCACACCCGTGGCCCGCGCCACTTCGGCGTCGAAGGTCGTGAACAACAGCTGGCGATAACCGATGGAGATGAACGCCAATGCACCGAGCGAAACACCGACGATCAACCAGACATCTGCCCAAGTGACACCGAGCACGTTCCCGAAGAGCAACGCATCGGCATTCCGACCTGGTGACCCGTACAGCTGGACAATCGCAAGGCCGAAAGCGAACGCCGCAGTAGTCACAACACCGATCGCCGCATCCGATCCGATCGGTCGGCGCCGCACGATGCCACCGATGGCCAGCGCAGTCAACACACCCCACGCCCCAGCGCCGAGGAACAGGTTGATCCCGAGCAAACCCGCCACCGCATATCCGCCGAAAATGGAGTGGGAGAGTCCGTGGCCGATATAGCTCATGTTTCGCAACACGACGTAGCAGCCAACGACTCCGCAAAGCGCGCCTGCAAGCGTCGCCACGAGCACACCGTTGCGGAAGAACTCGAACTCGAACGGCTTGAAGAGGTCGATTGCCACGAGACCTGACTGTGGCATCGAGTTCACGCAGTTGCCCCGTCAGAGTCACCGACGACACCGAGCGGCGCGTCAACGACGACGCGCATTCCACCGTGCTCGAGGATATGCATCGGCGAACCGTAGGTCCGTTCAAGGACGTCTGGAACTAGCACCTCCTCGGGAGAACCAGCCCCGATAACACTCTTGTTCAGGCACACGATCTTCGGCAAATGCGCTGCGATACCGTTCAAATCGTGGGTTGTCAACACAATCGTCAGACCCTGCTGGTTGAGCTCATTAAGCAGATGCAAGACGTCGTGACGGGTGCGAACGTCTAACCCGGAAGTCGGCTCGTCAAGAAAGATGACCTCGGCCTTCGTGAACAAGGCCCGTGCGAGGAAGACACGCTGCTGCTGTCCGCCCGAGAGGTCGCGAATATGGCGGTGGCCGAGGCCCGTTAGGCCGAGCCGTTCGAGCACCTCGCAAATTTCACCACGCTCCGCACGGGTGATCCACGGAGTTCGCCAGCCACGAGCACGAGCCATTCCAACGCATTCGGCAACGGTGACCGGAAAGCTCCAGTCGATCTGCTCTACCTGGGGAACTAAGCCCACGGTCAGACCAGATCTCTTCTTGACGGTCCCGGCAGATGGGGCAACCGTGCCAAGCAACGCCTTGAGCAGCGTGGACTTACCCGACCCCGAGGGTCCGACGATGCCGACCAAATCACTGTCAGCAATTGACAAGGCGACATCTGTCAGCACCTCACCCACGCCGTAGTCAACACTCAACTGTGCCGCTTCGATCATGACTGTCCCCGGCTGGATTGCCTCGACCGTAAAAGTCTGACTCGCTGGCAGCCCGATCATTGGGGATAGGTCGCTTCGTCAGTCGCCACATTCCGGAGTTCGAACGCTGCGAGCGTCGTAGAGTCGCCGCCGAGCGCATCGGTCATCGTCACAAAGTTGAACTTCATCAAGCCGAGCCAGGAATGCTCGACTGCACCAGGCTCGCCGGGCAGATCGTCATCCCGAAGGTCGTCGACATACACCGCCCCGGTCTCGTTGGCGATCTGCTCAAGGATGGGCGAAGGAAATACCTCCGAGCCGAACACCGCCGGAACCTTCTCTGCTTCGATCTGCTCGATCAGGTCGATGACGTCTCCTGCGGTGGGCTCACCGAAATCGGACGGCTGCACGGCACCGACGACGGTCCACCCGTAGGTGTCGGCAAAGTAGGCGTATGCGTCGTGGTATGTGACGAGCTTGCGTTGATCGACTGGAATCGTTTCGAACGTCGCTGCGATGACCTCATCGAACTCGTCAACGAGGGAGCTGAATGCTGCAAAATTTGTGTCGTAGAACGACTCACCGTTGGGATCGACGTCAACCATGGTGTCGCGGATCAAACCGGCGTAAACCTTGACCAGGGTCGGATCGGTCCAGAGGTGCGGATTGGGTTTTCCATCGGATTCAGGAAATGAGAAGTCGTACTTGTATTGGTCGGGGCGAATCGTCTCGTCGCCCAGCTCGACGAGTGGAACATCATCGGCAAGGTTGACTTCGGCGAGTTCCTTGGTCGGTTCTTCCAGCTGCAAACCATTGATAAATACGACGTCGGCAGTACTCATTAGTTCAGCCGCCGAGGGAGGTGGCTCGAAGGTATGCGAGTTAGTTCCTTCGGGCACCAGGCCAACGATTTTTGCTCGATCCCCGATGATGTTGGCTGCGATCGAAGTGATGGGTGCGACCGTCGTGACCACGAGGAGCCGATCGTCTGAGGGCTCATTAAACGACAAGTCGGAACCCTCGCCGCCGCCACAAGAGACAGCAACGAGACTCGCAAGCACAGCTAAAGATGTGAAACGGAATGAAAGAAGTCTGGTCACGAGTTAAAAGTTAGATGCGACCTGCTCGCAACACGATGTCGTTCTCCAGAAATTCGCGTGAAATGTGACCGCCCAACGCAATCAGGCTCCATCAGGTGCGGGATCGAGAGCGGATGTAGGTTTATGCGTTAGCTATGACCATCACGCAGCCCAACACCAGCGATCCGAACGTCACTTCTGGCCCCCACGACGATCACGGTTTCCGCCTTCTTACAGGCCCGCTTACCGACGAAAAAGCGGCAGAGGCGCTCGATTTTGCGGCATCCGGCGGCTCCGTTCTGGTAGCTCCCGAGCCAGGTGACATCGTTGCTGCAGAGCTCTGTGGCGTGCGGGTTGAAGCTGCGTTCGCTCGCGCCGAGTGGTTCGTCACCCTGGCCGACCGCCCCGAAGCCGTTCGCCTTGACGGAGAGGTGCCAATTTTCAGCACCCTCCGCACGCTTAACGTCATCGGAAGCGACACAGCGATTGCAGCCACGACAAGTGTTCAGTTCCACCATGAGCCGACCATCACCGTTCGGCGCCTCGGGAGCGGCTGCATCGTTGCGTCCGGCGTTGCGGATCTCAACGCACTCCAACAGCATCGCACGCTCGGCCCCTACGTTGCTCGACTCCTCCGTCCAGCTTTCGTGACCAACACACCAACACTCGGCCTCGCCGTCATCGGGTACGGCCCATTCGGCGGCATGGGCTACCTGCATGGCCTCGCAGCCACCGAGACCGAAGGGCTTGCCTTCACCGCAGCGGCTGACAATTCGCCAGATCGCATCGAAGCCGCACGTCTCGACTTCCCTGATCTGATCGGGCATGATTCTGCCACGTCTCTGGCCAAAGACGACGCCGTCGATGTCGCCGTGATTGCCACGCCCCCGAGCTTCCATGCCGAGCTAGCTATCGAACTCCTCCGTGCTGGCAAGCACGTCGTCATGGAAAAGCCGATGGCAATCACACGAGCTGATGCAGATCAGGTCATCGCCACCGCCATCGAGCATGACCGGACTGTGACAGTGCACCAGAGCCGGCGATGGGACACCGATTTTCTTGCCGTTCAGCGTCTGATGCGTAGTGGTGAGCTAGGCGGGGTGTTCAATATCGAAACCTTCGTGGGCGGGTTCGAACATCCGTGCCGGGCCTGGCATTCAGAGGACTCCATTTCTGGTGGCGCCGTTTACGACTGGGGTTCTCACCACGTCGATTGGATCAACCAGCTTTACGGCAGCGCCCCGAGTCGGGTCCTGTGCACCACGCACACTCGGGTCTGGCATGACACAACGAACGTTGATCAACTGTCGCTGTGGATGCAGTGGGCCGACGGCCGAGAGGCTACTTTCCGCCAGAGTGACGTGTGCGCAATTCGCCGTCCCAAGTTTCACATCGAGGGCACGGCAGCGACTGTCGAGGGGCACTATCGGCCGCTCCGCACAGACGCTGTGGTGCCCGGACGAGGCCACCTTGAACACAACTCCCACCATGCTGAAGCACCCGTTGAGCTGACCGTCGGACGCTACGACGGCGAGCACGGCATCGTCACGTCCCAAGTCCGACCAGCGCCTGATCAAGGTTGGGGCTTTCACCGCAACCTTGCCGACCACCTACTACTCGGCGAGTCGCTTGCGGTCGAACCAGCGCAATCACGCGACGTCGTCGCAGTGCTTGAAGCCGCTCATCGTTCCGGCAATGAGGGTGGATCCCTCATCGACCTTTAAGGATGCAGCACGTAACACGTCGCCGCCCATTGTCGCAGCCGTCATGATTGGGATCGGGGTCATCGGCGCAGGTTCAATGGTGGCGCGCCGAGCCGTGCTGCCTGCGATTGTTGCCAGCAATCGAGCGACACTCGCCGCCGTTTCGTCGTTGAGCGCCCCAGCATCATCAGTTTGGTCTGACGTGTCTGTCGCCGATTATCAGGCGGTCCTAGATCACCCGAATGTCGACGCTGTGTACATCCCGTTACCAAACGCCCTTCACGAGGAGTGGACAATTAAGGCCGCAGCCGCCGGCAAGCACATACTTTGCGAGAAGCCGATTGCAGCGAGCGTGCAGGCCGCAGAGCGGATGCGAGTGGCATGTGACGACAAAGGCGTTCTCCTCGCCGAAGCGTGGATGACACCTTTCGACCCCCGCTGGGCGGAATTGATGCGTCTTGCCGCTGCTGGTCTGATCGGTGCCATCAGCGAAGTTCGTTCGACCTTCACGTTCACCATTGGACCTGAGGCGAGGGGCAATTACCGGTGGGATCCTGCGCAAGGTGGCGGCGCCTTACTTGACGTCGGCATCTACTGCCTCGGGCCCGCCGTCCAGCTTTGGGGGCCGAAGCCGTCGCACATCGACGCTTCTATAACGCCTGCTGCGCTTCGTGGAAGCAGCGGCGTTGATGCGGCGACCACTGCGATTCTTCGGTGGGGTGAGAATCGATCTGCCCGCATTGATTGTTCGTTCATCGATGACGAGAAACAGCGCATAGAGCTCATCGGTTCAGACGGCATGTTGCTTGTTGAAGGCGACGCCCACACCGGTGGAACCAGGGCAACGCAGATCATCTTCCGCTCGAACAATGGAACAACATCGACGATCAACGTGGCGGCCGCTGATCCGTACCTCGCCATGGTCGATGCCTTCGCCGCTGCTGTTGCTGAAGAAGAGCCGTGGGAGCGTTCAGTTGCGGACAGCCTCGACATGTTGAGCCTGATCGAGACAATCCTGGAGGGTTCATGAACACCCCGCCCACAGGCCGCCCTAGGCCGCGCCATGAGTGGCATCAGCTTGCAGCCAGCAGCATCCATGCGGTCCATTGGGACCCCGTCGAGCCCTCGGCTCCACCCTGTCTTCTCGTCCACGGCCTCGCCTCTAACGCTCGCCTCTGGGACGGGGTCGGTTGGCGCCTTGCCCAAATGGGGCACCCGACTGTGGCGATTGATCAGCGCGGACACGGCCAATCGTCGAAGCCTGACGACGACTATGCGATGGCGACTGTCGCCAACGAACTTCGCGAAATCATTGCTTTGTTGGATTGGACCGCACCGCTTATCGCCGGTCAGTCGTGGGGCGCAAACGTTGTGCTCGAGTTTGCCCACCGGCACCCAGGTATTGCCCAATCGATTACGTGCGTCGACGGCGGTTTCATTCAACTGCAGGATCGTTTCCCAGTTTGGGAGGATGCAGCTGCCGCAATGGCGCCGCCAAAGTTGATCGGCACGCCCTTCGACCGGATGCAATCGTGGATGGTGTCATCGAACCCGGACTGGCCGGAGGAGGGGCGGCTTGGCCAGCTCGCCAATTTCGAAGTTCGTGATGACGGCACCGTCGCTCCTTGGCTTACATTTGAACGACATCTGCAAGTGCTTCGCGGACTTTGGGAGCACCAGCCATCCGCTCTGTACCCGGAAATCAACACCCCGCTGTTGATGGTTCCCGCCGACACCGGCGACGTTGCTTGGACCTCGTCGAAACGCCAGGCCGTGGAAGAGGCTATTGCTGCGCTCCCCCACGGTCGCGCTGAGTGGTTCAGCCCCGCCCATCATGACGTACACGCCCAGCACCCGGCCGAGGTGGCCGAGCTGCTTCATCGTGCTTCCACGGAGGCAGACTTCTTCCCATGAGCGCTCGATCAACTCCGTCCGTACCGTCTGCCGGGCTACCTCGTCTGCTCGTGATCATGGGCTCTGGTGAAACTGCGCCGACTATGAAGGGTCCGCATCGCCAGGTGTTCGATCAGCTTGCCGTGTCAACCGGCGGGGCTGTCGACGCCGTGCTCCTCGACACGCCGTTCGGCTTCCAGGAAAATGTCGACATCCTTGCGGCGAAAACCGCCGAGTACTTCACCGATGCCGTCAGCCGACATGTCGACATCGCCGGTCTGGCACGAACCGACCATAGCGATGTCGTTGGGATTGAGACGGCTATAGCGAAGATCCGTGCGGCCGACTGGGTGTTTGCCGGCCCCGGTAGCCCGACTTTTGCACTCCGCCAATGGACGGGCACGCCAATTCCCGAGGCGATCGGCGCCAAGCTACGCGACGGAGGTGCTGTCGTTTTTTCGTCAGCTGCGGCACTTACCCTGGGACGCAAAACTATTCCGGTTTACGAGGTGTACAAGTCAGGCGCCGATCCGTATTGGGTTGACGGACTTGATTTGCTCACCGCCATCGGTCTCCCTGTCGTTGTGATCCCACACTACGACAACAAGGAGGGTGGCAATCACGACACAAGCAAGTGCTACCTGGGCGAGCGGCGCTTATTGCTGCTTGAACCGGAACTCGATGATGATGTCTTCATCCTCGGCGTCGACGAACACACCGGCGTTGTTATCGACCTTGACGCGCAAACGGCCGAAGTGGTCGGAAAAGGCGGCATCACTCTCCGCAAAGATGCGGTTTCGACCCGGATCGAATCCGGCGAGATCGTCTCCTTTAGTACTCTTCAGCGTGGCCCGTTCATCGAGGCATCCGGCGCTGTCCCGGCGTCCGCCGCAGAATGCACCCCCAAGACTCCAGACGCGTTGGCGCCAGACGGGATGGAGAGTCCATCGCTGACAGCCGACGCAACGCGTCTGGAAGCAGACTTTGATGCCGCCCTTGCTGCCCGGGATGCCGACGCCGCTGTCGCGGCCGTTCTCTCTCTCGACAGTGCGATTGTCGAGTGGGGACGAGACACCCTGCAGGGCGATGAGATGGATCGAGCAAGAACGTCGCTCCGATCGATGATCGTACGGCTCGGGGCCGCCGCTGCCAGCGGCGTGCGCGACCCACGTCAGGTCCTTGGACCAGTCGTAGAGGCAGCCCTCGCCGGGCGAGTGGCCGCCCGAGAAGCGAAGGCCTACTCGGTCAGCGACGCAATTCGCGACAATCTCGCCGATGCAGGTATCGAAGTTCGCGACACACCTCAGGGCGCCGACTGGGTGATCGGCAAGTCGGCGAGTTTGTAACTTTTCAGGTCAGCGGGACATCAATAGCTACCGCGAGCACAGCGGAAGGATCAATGTGTACTGATTCATTGAGCTGCTCAACCGAGAGATGACACTTGATACTGTGACCTGCTGACAATTCGACCATCTCTGGCTCAGTGACTTCGCACAAACCTTCGATCGCACGATGACATCGAGTGTGAAACACGCAACCTGGCGGCGGATTTGCGGGCGAAGGAATAGCTCCCATGAGTGGAATCCGAGCTTCTGCGATTCCGTCGACGCTTGGCACTGCTGAAAGCAGCGCTTCGGTATACGGGTGATTCGTCCCGTTAAACATCGTGGCGGTCGAGCCAATTTCCATGATTCGGCCGAGATACATCACCGCAATACGGTCGGCGAGATAGCGCACAACGCCAATGTCGTGGCTGATGAACAGGTAACTCGTGCGCTCCTCGTTCTGCAGCCCAGCGAGAAGGTTCAGGATTGCCGCCTGAACAGAAACATCAAGAGCCGAGGTTGGCTCGTCGCAGACCACTACCTCTGGGTCGCCTGCAAAAGCACGGGCAATAGCGACGCGCTGCTTGAGCCCGCCAGACAGCTGTCGCGGTCGCATGTCAAGGTGACGAGGCGAGAGCTGCATCGCTGTAGCAATCTCCTCGACTCGTTTGTTGGCTGCCGCGCCCTTGACTCCGGTTAGCTTGACGACGCTGCGATGCAGGATTCGGCGAACGGTCCAGGAGCGGTTGAGCGCCGAGTCGGGGTTCTGGAAAACCATCGAGATCGCCCGCACCGACTCCTCAACACGGGCAGTCGCCTTGCCGGCCATCTGGCGGCCACGCAACGTGATGGCACCGCCCTCGTCAGCGGCATGAACGCCGAGCATGGTTTTAGCGAGCGTCGACTTTCCCGAGCCAGACTCGCCGACGAGACCAAGCGTCTCGCCTTCGGCAAAACCGAGGTCCACGCTCACGAGCGCAGGAATGTCGTTCCCACGTTGACGGAACGTCTTTGACACTCCGTCGACGCCGATGACCTGTTCGGTACCAACGTTATATTCAACGGTGACTTCCTGAGGTTCGGGCACGTCACTGATGCGGTCGGCATGGTGACAACGCGTCCAGTGACCATCGCTCCGATCGACGATCGGCGGCACGTCTGTCCGACAGATTTCGGTCGCAATCGGGCATCGATCGATGTAGGTACAGGTAGGCAGCGACGCGCCGATTGGTGGCGCCGAGCCCGGGATCGCAAACAGTTCACGGTCGGTTTTACGCAGACCACGTCGCGGAATCGAATTAAGTAGACCCTTTGTGTAGGGGTGGCTCGGGTTGTCGAAGACCTCGTCGACCGTGCCTTCTTCGACAATTCGGCCGGCGTACATCACGCCGACCCGATCGCACATGGTGCGGATAACCCCCAGGTTGTGCGCGATCAACAGGATCGCCGAATTCAGTTCTGAACGCAGGTCTCGGACAAGGTCAAGCACTTCCGCTTCCACTGTCGCGTCGAGCCCGGTGGTTGGCTCATCAAGCACCAACAGTGTCGGTTCGCAGGCCAGCGCCATGGCAATGACGACACGTTGCAACATACCGCCCGACAACTGATGAGGGTAGCGGTCCATCACGCTCTCAGGCGCAGCGATGCGGACCCGTTTGAGTGCTGCGAGCGCTGAGGCATGCGCTTCGGAATTGGACTGGCCCATCACCTTAAATGCTTCGGCGACTTGCTTACCGATCTTCAGGACCGGGTTGACCGCCTGAACCGGATCTTGAAACACCATCGAGGCGCGTTGCGCTCGAAACTCGCGGAGCTCACGTCCGGACATCGCAGTCAACTCTTGGCCACCTGACTCGACCCGACCAGCATCGATTCGACCATTGCCCGGCAGATAGCGCAGGGCTGCGTACGCGGTGGTCGACTTTCCGCAGCCGGACTCACCGACGAGTCCGTACGCCTCGCCCGCACGAACTTCAAAGCTGACGTCGCGAAGCACGGCTCGGGGGGTGCCCCGGACGATGTAGGACATCTCTAGTCCATCAATGGCCAGTGCTGGGTGCTCAGCTTCGGTCTCGGTGGGCAGCGGTTCAGTCGTGGTCATGATTTCAGCGCCTTGTCGATCGAGTCTGCGATCAGATTCACGCCGATCACCAGGCTGGCAATGGCGATCGCTGGGAAGATAGATGGCCACCAAATATCTCTGACGATTTGCTCGTAGTTCTGCGAGACGTCAATGCCCCAGTCAGCGTCGGTGATGTTCGAACCGACAAAACCGAGGAAGGCGAGCGTGGCGTAAGTAAACACGGCGTAGCCGAGCCGGACGGTGAGTTCGACAACGACTAGACCAGTCACATTCGGCAAGATCTCGCGACTCACGATGAAGAGTCCTGATTCGCCGCGCATCTTCGCCGACATGACATAGTCAAGATTGGATTCTGCTATGGCTGCCGACCGAATTGTACGCGTAATTGCAGGAACGAAAAGCACGGCAATCGTGCCGATAATGACTGGCGTCGATCGGCCGAAGGTAAACACCACCAGGATTGCCATCAAGATGATCGGGATCGACAAAATAGCCTCGATCACTCGGCTCAGGACCTCGTCAGCCCAGCCTCGGTAGTACCCCATGACTAAACCCAGCATTGTTCCAACGATGACAGCCATCGCTGTAGCAATGGGCGCCACAATGAGAATGGGACGAGCCCCATAAATAATTCGGGCATAGACGTCCCAACCCGTCTTATTTGTCCCAAGCCAGGCCTCGGACCCGGGTTTGACCCGCGGTCCCGCCTCAACGAATTCTTTCGGACCGTCTGATGTTAGAAGGCTTGGCCATAACGCTGCGAATACCCAGAAGCCAACGATAAGAACCCCAAAGATGAATCCTGGGCTTCTGTAGAGAACTCTGAATTGTTCTCGTCTGATTTGATTCTTTGCGCTTCTCTCCGACGTCACCAAGCTCCTCTCGCCGACACTCCTAGCGGGTTCACCATTCGGGAGGTCTGATGTCTCGCTCATCAGTTGTCACCAAGCGTTTGACGTGCCCGCGGATTCATCCACGCCACCAGCAAATCAGCACCGAGGGTTGCAAGCATGTAGATGATCGCGACTGTGAGGACCCCTGCGCGAAGGACTGGGTAGTCAGCTCGCTGAACGGCACGAATGATGAGGTTGCCGACGCCTTGGTAAGCAAAAACGATTTCCAAAGCGACCATGCCTCCGAAGAGATAGCCGAGTTGGGTACCAAGCACCGCAACTGTTGGTTGGAGTGCGTTGCGAGCTATGTGCTTTCGAAAGACTCGGCCGGTGGAGAGTCCACGCATAAAGGCGGTTCGGGCGTAATCAGAGTCGAGCGCTGTAATGGTTCCGGCCCTGGTGATACGAGCTATGTACCCGAAGTAGACCATCAATACGGCGATGACGGGTAGCAATAAGTGTTGAATCTGAACCAGTGGCCCTGACCCGGGCGGCGCACTGGCTTGAACTTTAAAGAACTCAAATGGGACGGCTAGGAACGCAAGCAGGAAGACACCTGCTACAAAGTCGGGAATCGCTGAGAATGCTAGTCCGGTGTTAACGATGAGGCGATCAATCCAGCTGTCTTTCTTATACGCAGCGACGAGGCCGCCAAGAATCGACACCGGCACGATGACCAGAAGGGACAGTATGACGAGCTTGGCCGAGTTGGCCAGCGCACTCCAGACCAAACTCATCACTGGCTCACCCGTTGCTACAGAAAATGATTCTCCGAAGTCAAGTGTGAACACTGAGACTGACAAGTTCTTCAACTGAGTTGCGACAGAGTCGCGCAGCCCGAGCGATTCGGTGACCTCTATTAAACGTTCAGGAGACGCTGTACCTCCTGCAATTTTACGGGCTGGATCTCCGGGCGCGATATTCGGTATCAGGGTCACGATTATCAGCAATATTGCCAACGTGACAAGTGCCAGCAGTAG
>PASB01000047.1 GCA_002711735.1 Ilumatobacter sp. | reverse complement strand
GGCACCAAGTGATGCGATGATGCTGTTGATCTCGGCGAACGTTGCATCATCACTGGTTGAGAGGGGCGTAAGTACCCAGACTGCGCTGTTAAAAAGATCTGCCTGAGCGCCGTCGAGGCCATCGAATTCGCTCCCGGCCATCGGATGCCCGCCGACGAAGCGACGGTCGTCGTGCGCCCGACACACCGGGCCCTTGACACTGCCGACGTCGGTCACCAAACCCGTTGTCGCAGCGAGCGCTCGGTCGACCTGATCACCGACGGCAAGCACCGGTACCGCAACGAATGTGATCTCGGCCTGCGGATCCAGACCCGTTGCATCGATGACTCCCCGATCGACCGCGGCACGAAGCGTTGGCTGGCGGGCGTCATCGCCCGACACGGTCCACCCCCGCTCCTGCAGCGCCAGTGCGATCGACCCACCGATCAGGCCGAGGCCAATGACGTTGGCTCGCCGCTGCGGGGCACTCGACATATCGGTCACAATTGTGAATCGTACTGGCGGGTGGATTCAGCGACCGCCTCAATTGTCAAACGACGCTCAGCGGCTGTGAGTTCACGCCAGTCACCTGGAACCAGCGAACGGTCGAACAGCGGACCGATACGGGTCCGCACGAGGCGGGTCACCGGATGGCCGACCGCATCGCACATCCGGCGTACCTGCCGGTTGCGGCCTTCGTGAATCGTCAGCCGTAACAAACCAGCGTTGGGTTGAGACACCCGCGCCGGTGCAGTGATTCCGTCCTCAAGTTCGATGCCTTGACGCAGTTGTCGCAGATGCCCGGCCGAGAGCGCTCCCCCGCTCACTTCGGCGAGGTATTCCTTTTCGACGCCGTGCGACGGATGAGCAATTCGATTGGCCAAGTCGCCGTCGTTGGTCAGTAGCAGCAGACCCTCTGTCTCGGCGTCAAGCCGTCCAACAGAGAAAACGCGCGGCTCGCTCGGCACGAGTTCCACCACCGTGGGCCGACCGTGTGTGTCCTTTGCCGTCGTGACCACTCCCGCAGGCTTATTGAGCAGGTAATACACCAGTCCCGGTCGGACTCCGATTGGGGCACCATCAACCTCAACTCTGTCGACATCTGCATCGACTCGCCTGCCGAGTAGCGCAACAGCACCGTTGACCGTGACACGACCCTCTGCGATCAGTTCTTCACAGACGCGACGGCTTCCCCAACCAGTGGCGGCGAGCACTTTCTGGAGACGCACTCCCTGATGAAGTTGCGCTCTTTGTTCTGCCAGTTGCTCCCACAGGGGCGGTTCGAACTCGGCCCCCGCACCGTTGTCGTCAGTCACGAGACATCGTCGGCAGGAGGATCGACAGCCGGCTCGTTCTGCACTGCAGCATCCACCGCAGTCGGCGCCACATCGATCTCCGGGGTAACCCGTAGCCCGTGTTCGAGGAGCTCCACGACGTCAGCGCCAGGGATGAACTCAGCGATGGCCGGCAGGTCATCAAGTGATTCGAGACCAAGCTTCTCAAGGAAGACCGCTGTTGTGCCGAACAGAATGGCCTGGCCTGGCCCATCATCGCGAGCGACCTCGTCGATGTAGCCGCGAGCCTGCAAGGTCCGGAGCACGCCGTCCGGGGCGACCCCGCGAATTGCTCCGACCTGGGCGCGAGAGATCGGCTGCTTGTACGCCACGATCGCCAACGTCTCGAGTGCGGCACCAGAGAGCCGAGCCCGCTGATCGTGCAAAAGAAACCGCTCGACATACGGCGTCTCGTCGGCTGCTGTCTGGTACCGCAAGCCCCCGGCCACGCGAACGAACTCGAACCCGTGGCCGGCTACGGCGTAGGACTCAGCGATCTCATCGCACCAGACGTCAATCAAAGTTGTCGGCTGTTCAAGAAGTTGTGCCAGCAGGTCCGCTGGAACCGGGTCATGAGCAACGAGCACAATCGCTTCAATTGCCCGTTTCAACGCGCGGACCTGATCGCCGATGGGCGCAAAAGGTCGCTCTGGTTCGGGCGCACTTGCGCTGGCTGGAGTCGGTGAGGCAGTCATATCAGTAGTGTCAGCCTTCGTAGGCGTCGATCAGGATGGAATCGGCGTCGAATTCCTCGTCAACAGACCACACGACGTCAATGTCACCAAAGCGTTCGGGTTGTTCGAGCTCGACCGCACCCTGCTTGAAGAGTTCGAGGAGTGCAAGGAATCG
Organism: Ilumatobacter sp.; assembly: GCA_002711735.1. Lineage (GTDB taxonomy): Bacteria > Actinomycetota > Acidimicrobiia > Acidimicrobiales > Ilumatobacteraceae > Ilumatobacter_A. The sequence continues at coordinate 14,333 of PASB01000047.1, read as the reverse complement.
CACAATAACGTCGATTCGATCGGCGAACTGCGATGTAAGACGTCGGAACGAGATCTTCCCAACACGGGGTAATTCGTCGAGCAGTTCAGCAACAGCATCGGCGACTGTGACCTTGATCGGGTTGACGTGATAGAGGTCGACCACTGGCTTGGGTCGTGGAGTCAAGGCCTTGATTGCGGCGTTCTGGAAACGCTTCAGACTCGTACCCTCAAGCATGTCCGGGAGCACGGCGTTGAAACGTTCATCAGGCCCAACGACTCGCGGGAACGTCTTGTCTGCTTCGTCGGCGAGCCGACCAAACACTCCAGCAACATCCTTGAAGGTCTTCGCTTCGAGAAGTCGAGCGAGCAGCATGTCGCGCTCTTCCCACANGGCAAGTTCGTCGTCNAGNTCGATGTCGCTGGTATTCGGCAATAAGCGGCGNGCTTTNAGATCGACAAGGGTCGCCGCAATCAGCAAGAAGCTGGTTGCGATGTCAAGATCCAGNTCGGCCAGCCGCTCNAGTTCAACAAGGTAGGCATCGACGATGGTCGACAGGTTGATTTCGTAGATGTCGACCTGCTCCTTCAGNATCAGCTGCAGCAGCAGATCGAACGGCCCCTCATAGACTGGTGTTGCGACATCAACCATCCAGGGAAACGATACAGAAGTGGCGGTGAGTCCAGCGGTATCGTCTCTGACGTGACCGATCCAGCAACATCTTCCACCAAGCCCCGCGTGCTGTCGTGCATGCAGCCGACTGGTGACGTCCACCTCGGGAACTACCTCGGCGCACTGCAACCCTGGGCCGCCGGACAAGACCGCAACGATGCGTTCCACGGCATCGTCGACCTGCACGCGCTGACCGTGACCGACAAACCAGGGGTCGTCGGTCAGGCTGCCGTTGAGCTAGCTGCGATGTTCTTTGCGGTGGGCCTCAACCCCGACGTTGCAACCGTGTTCCTCCAAAGCCATGTGCCCGAGCACAACCAGCTGGGCTGGGTCATGGAGTGCACCATCAGCTTCGGCGAGTTGTCGCGAATGACACAGTTCAAGGACAAGTCCGCCAAACGCGAGCAGGACTTCATCAGCGGCGGGCTCTTCAGCTACCCCGCGCTGCAGGCCGCCGACATTCTGCTCTACGACACCAATCAGGTCCCTGTCGGAGACGACCAGCGCCAGCACATCGAGATAACCCGCGATGCCGCCCTCCGGTTCAATCATCGGTTCGGCGACACGTTTGTGCTGCCCGAAGCAGTCACGCCCGCTGCTGGCGCACGAGTGATGAGCTTGCAGGACCCTTCATCGAAGATGTCGAAGTCTGACGAGTCCGATGCCGGCTGCGTTTACCTCACAGATGATCCCAAGGCGGTCATGAAAAAGTTCAAACGAGCGGTCACCGATTCCGAGACTGGGCGCGATTCCGTCCGATTCAACCGCGAGACCAAGCCAGGTGTGAGCAATTTGCTCGAGATAAACGCTGCCGTCACCGACCGGACCCCCCAGGCTGTTGCAGAGGAATTCGATCAGTACGGCGCCTTAAAGGTCGCCACTGGTGAGGCGGTGTTGGCCGTGCTCGATCCCATTCGCGAGCGCTACAACGAATTGATGGAAGACCGCGGTGAACTTGCGCGGCTCCTGAAGATCGGCGCAGAGCGAGCAAGAGGCGTTGCCACTGCAACCCTCGAGCGGGCCTACACGAACATTGGCATGTTGCCGGCTTGAACAAACTCGACCAGCGCCTTATCGCTCTCGCCGTTCCCGCGTTAGGCACCTTGGCGGCAGAGCCGCTGTATCGACTTGTTGACACTGCGGTGGTTGGTCGACTCGGAACCGATCAACTCGGCGGGCTCGCCATCGCTGTTGCGGTCCTCTCGCTCGTGATCGCAAGCAGCAACTTCATCACCTACGGAACGACGCAACGTGTAGCTCACCGTCTTGGAGCAGAACAGATCATCGAGGCGGCCAACGTCGGCGTGCAGGCGGTGTGGCTCGGCGCAATCGTTGGAGTCGCCGCGGTACCCATCTTGATCCTGGGTGCCGGACCAATGGCATCAGCGCTGGGTGCCAGCAATGAGGTGCTGGAGTTCGCTGTTCAGTATCTGCGTATCGCGGCGCTTAGTGTTCCGTTCGTCGTCGTCTCACTCGCAGCACAAGGAGTGCAACGTGGCGCATCTGACTTTCCGCCCCCGCTCGTCATCCTGGTCTGCTCCAACGCCGCAAATGTCGTCGTCGAGCTCATTTTGGTGTTCAGATTCGACCTTGGCGTCGCTGGGGCCGCATGGTCCACGGTGATTGCCCAAGCGGGAGCCGGCATCGCATTCTTAGCCGTCATCCAAGGCCGACTCAAACACGCTTCACAACGACGACCTAACTATTCCGAAATGTTGCCGCTGCTGACCGCCGGCCGACATCTCCTGCTTCGCGTTGGTTCAATGCTGGCTGTGTTCACCGGCGCCACGGCCATCGCAGCGCGTATCGACGATGCCACGCTGGCCGCCCACCAGATCGTGGTCACAATTTTCCTTTTCCTAGCACTCCTATTGGACGCTTTAGCCATACCGGCGCAGACGTTGGTCGCCGAGGAACTGGGACGCGTCGAGCGTGGGCTTGACGGCGCCGATGCGCTCCTGCTCGCTCGCCGAGTGATGCGACTGTCCGTGATCTTTGCGACGGGACTCGCCATCGTTATTACCGCCTTGTCACCGCTGCTTGCTCGAGTTTTCTCAAGCGACCGGGACGTAATCAGCCGAACGACCAGCGGACTACTTATCCTGGCCGTTCTGCTTCTCCCCGGCGCTGTTGCGTTCGCATATGACGGGATTCTTATCGGTACAGCCGACTACCGGTTCATCGGACGCGCTTCGCTCGCCTATCTGCTCGCAGTCGTCCCGATCGCAGCGGTCGTCGTCTTGACTCCGTCACTCGGAATCGTGGGCATCTGGTTCGGCCTGCTGGTGTGGATGCCCCTCCGAGCCGTTGTCAACCATCGCCGCACCGCAATTGTGCTCTCCGGCAAGCATCACGCGTGGTCTGACGCCTTGAGTGCGTCGTAGGCCGGACCCTTGCCCGCAATCAGTTCGGCAGTGATCGGATCAGAACCGGCCGCAGTGGCCATGTGTGCACCGATCGCTTCATGGTCACGGTACGCAGCGAAACGCGTGGTCCGAGGTCCAACAATGGTTGCAATGACACGGCCGAAGGTACCGAGCCGACATTCGATCTTGCCGACATCGTGCAGGATCGCGCCAGCAATCTCTTCCCTGCTCGCCGCCGGTCGTACCGCGACGAACCGCTGAGCGACGAGCGCGCTGTGTCGGCGATCCTGGTTGCCAAGTTGGACCCACAGGGCGCGTTCGCCTGGAAGGAGATGTTCATCAACCCATGCCTCGTGCTCGGCCGGCGGCGGTGTCGGCGCCAGTGAGGTAAGAAACCGGGCGACGAGATGCCGTAGGCCCGTCAGGCTGAACGACAGCGATGACATCAGAGCAGTGTGGCGCGGGGATGCGCCGAGCGGTACACGTCCCACAATCGCTCCTGGCTGACTCGTGTATAGATCTGCGTCGTCGAGATGGAGGCATGGCCCAGCATTTCCTGGACAACGCGGAGGTCTGCGCCGTGGTCAAGTAGGTGAGTTGCGCAACTGTGCCGAAGCACGTGCGGTGAGAGTTGCTCTGAGATACCAGCTCGGTCGCCGTACTTCTTAACGATCAGCCAGGCGGCCTGCCGTGTGAGGCGTCCGCCGCGAGAGTTGAGAAAGACAGCCTCCGCATCGCCCCGTTTCTGCCAGTGAACCGGAACCAGCCGCTCACGACCTCCGCTGCCGAACCATTTCTCGATGGCCGTCTGAGCGACTCCGCCAAAAGGAACCAGCCGCTCCTTTGCACCTTTGCCGTACAGCAGCACAAGCTTGTCATCGAGGTTGATGTCGCCGATCGATAGGCCGACTACCTCTGAAATTCGAGCACCGGTCGCATACAACAGTTCCAACAACGCCCGGTCGCGTGTGTTCAGCGGTTCAACGCCGGTAACTGCGTCAAGCAGGCTGCTGACCTGCTCCTCGGTCAGTGGTTTTGGAATGCCAGAAGGTACGCGAACGCCCTCCAACTCCGCTGCCGGATCGTCCGGACGTTGGCCTTCAATTGACAGATAGCGATGGAGCATCCGAATGGCGGCGAGCTGACGCGCTATCGACGACGTCGCTGCATCAGATGCGCGTCGCTCGGCGACGAAATCGACCAACTCACTGTGCGACACGGTCCATACCGTCCGGTTACGACGGTCGAGCCAGTCGCAATAAGACTCGAGGTCACGCCGGTAAGCGGCGAGCGTATTCGCTGAACGACCTTTCTCAGCGACCATCCATGACAGGAACTCCTCAATGGCGAGGGGCAGTTCGGTGCGAGGCATCAGCCGGCGTCGGCGCTCCGCAGTCGTCGATCAGTGAGCAGCAATGCCGCGACAGTCTTTGCATCGCAGATTTCGCCACGATCGATCATTGCGAGCGCGTCTTCAAGTGGCAGATGCATGATCTCCATGTGCTCTTCTTCAGGTCCATGACGATCGGTGGCGGTGGAAGTGTTGTTGGTTGCGAGGTACAACGATGTGACCGAGTCAGTCATGCCAGGCGAGGGAAAGATTTCGCCCAAGAAAGAAAGCTCGCCAGGGACAAGACCTGCCTCCTCAACTAATTCGCGACTCGCCACTTGTGCTGGTGACTCCCCTTCAATGTCGCGCATCCCAGCCGGGATTTCAATCACAACTTTTTCATAAGGCGGGCGGTATTGCGCCACCAGCACCACTGCGGCGTTGCCCTCGGAGTCGAACACAAGCGGAAGAACACCGACCGCGCCCGGAGAACGAACGATGTCGCGTTGGAACGTCGATCCGTCCGGCGCCGAATACTCAGCTGTGACGACGTGCCATACGTAGCCCTGGTGGACCTTCGACTCCTTGAGCCGCCGAAACCCAACGGCTGATGTCACGAATGCAACGACGGCTCGGTGGGCACCGACGCAACGGTTGCTGGCTTGTCGGTGCGGACTGCTGCCTCCCGCCTTTCGAGGGCCGCAGCGATCAGTTCGCGGAACAAGGGGTGAGGGCGGTCCGGGCGGCTCTTGAACTCTGGGTGCGCCTGTGTCGCCACCCAAAATGGGTGGCCCGGAAGTTCGATGAACTCGACGAGGCGATTGTCAGGCGAAGTGCCTGAACACCAGAGGCCGTGCTCTTCGAGCTGTCCTCGGTACTGTTCGTTAAATTCATAGCGATGGCGGTGGCGTTCGCTGACTACCGGTTCTCCGTATGCCGCTGCGACCTGCGACCCGCTGGAAAGCACCGCGTAGTAGGCCCCCAACCGCATGGTTCCACCCTTATCTTCGATCCCGCGCTGTTCAAGCATGAGGTCGATGACTGGGTGCGCTGTTGTGGGGTCGAACTCTGTCGAATTCGCATCCGTGAGACCGACAACGTTGCGGGCGTAGTCAATGCTCATGGCCTGCATACCAAGGCAGATCCCAAGGCACGGCACCTGTTCCTCACGTGCGTACCCAGCGGCCGCGATCTTGCCCTCAACGCCCCGGTGGCCAAAGCCGCCTGGAATCACAATGCCGTCAAGGTGACTCAGCTGACCGGCGGCAAGAAGGCCTTCCACGTTTTCAGACTGAATCCACTCAATTTCGACGTCGGCGCCGTGGTGAAACCCGGCGTGCTTCAAACTTTCGACTATCGACAGGTAGGCGTCAGGTAGCTGAATGTATTTGCCGATCAGACCAATCCGGACCGCAGTTGTAGCTGCTTCGACCTTGGCGACGAACTGCTGCCAGTACGTGAGGTCGATCGCGCCGTCAAGTCGAAGTACGTCGCAGACAAAGTCATCGAGACCCTCGTCGTGCAGAATGAGCGGCAGTTCGTAAATGTTTCGGGCGTCCGCTGCGTTGACCACGGCTCGCTCTTCCACATCACACATTGCCGAGACCTTGCGCTTCAAATCATCGGATAGCGGCTCTTCGCTGCGGCACACGATGACGTCGGGTTGGATGCCACGGCTGCGTAGTTCGGTTACTGAGTGCTGCGTCGGCTTGGTCTTTTGCTCACCGGCAGGACCGATAAAAGGAACTAGCGTCACGTGGAGATAGCAGACGTTGTCGCGGCCTACCATGTTGCGAAACTGTCGAATCGCTTCCAAAAACGGAAGGATCTCGATGTCGCCGACCGTGCCACCGACTTCGGTAATGACCACATCAACGTCGTTTCGTGCGACGCGTTCAATGCGCCGCTTTATCTCATCAGTGATGTGAGGGATGACCTGAACGGTTCGGCCGAGGTAGTCGCCGCGTCTTTCGGCAGCCAACACCGACTGGTAAATTGATCCAGTCGTTGCGTTGGAATTGCGCGACAGGTTCTCGTCGGTAAAGCGTTCGTAGTGTCCAAGGTCGAGGTCGGTTTCGCCGCCATCGTCGGTAACAAAAACTTCACCATGTTCGAAGGGGTTCATCGTCCCCGGGTCGATGTTGATGTAAGGGTCGAGCTTTTGCATCGTGACTCGGTAGCCACGGTGTTTGAGCAAGCGGCCGAGTGACGAGGCTGTGAGGCCTTTGCCCAGGGAGCTGGCAACGCCGCCTGTCACGAAAATGTGCTTGGGCATTTCAGACCTCCGTCAAAGTACATCACGACGGAATCTCACCCTACCGCGTTGTGAATAAAATTTCATAGCGGTGATTCCGCAAGAAGTTCGCGGGCGTGCTCGCGTGCCGAATGAGTCGCTGAGCCCGAAAGCATCCGGGCGATTTCGTCGACGCGTTCGTCGGCTGGCAAATGTTGTGCGGTGGCGAATGTGGCGCCATTCTCTATTTTTTTTGACACGGAAACATGGGTGTCGGCTGCGGCAGCTACCTGGGCCAAGTGCGTCACAACCAGCACTTGGTGGTGGCGGCCGAGTGCCGCAAGCGCATCGCCGATCGACTGAGCTGCTTCGCCACCAATTCCGGCGTCAACTTCGTCGAAAACTAAAGTTTCATTAGCGCGAATGCCGGACGCAGCGGACAAGACCAACCGCAACGCAAGCATTGTCCGGGCGAGCTCGCCACCCGATGCCACACGAGTCAGAGGTAACAGCGGCGACCCCGGGTTAGCAGCGAAAAGGAACTGGACGCGATCTCCTGGATTATCACCGTCGACCTCGACAGCAACCGCCGCATTCGGCATCGCAAGAGTGCGAAGTCGTTTCTGTACCGCAGCTGCCAGCTTGGGTGCCGCTGCCCTGCGGGCGCTTCCAACCGCTTCTGCGACCGCTCGCTCTTCGGCCAGGAGCGACTGCCGTTGCGCATCCAAAACAGCGGAGCGCTCGTCGAAGCTCTCTAGTTGTCGAAGCCGATCTTCGGCTTCGGCGTGAAAGGCCATCACGGCGGACAGACCGTCGCCATACTTGCGTTGAAGATCATTCATCAGTTGACGCCGCTCGCGTAGCTCAGCAAGTCGGTCGGGTGATTCATCGATGCTCTCTGAAATATCGCGTACCTCAGCTATGAGGTCGTCGACCTCGGCAAGCACGCCTCGAAGTCCTTCGGCCTGCGTAGTGAACGGTCGTCGACCATCTAATGACAAGAGCGCCTGCGCGAGAAAATCACGAGCTCCATCATCGTCGGCTAGCAATGCGTACGCAGTGGCTCCAGCTTCCCGATGCGCCACGGCGTCGGCAAGCAACGACTCCTCAGCATCGAGAAGTAGGTCTTCACGGGCTTCGACAACGTTTGCCGCATCAAGTTCGGCGATTTGGTATCGGAGTAAATCGATCTCTCGGGCACGTGCCCGAGCGTCACCGCCCAAGGTGGCCGACGCTGCGTCGATTTCTGCCAGCCGGCCGCGCGCAGAGCGCAGTGGGTCGAGGTCCACTTTGCCGTATTCATCGAGCGCTGCCCGCTGTGCGGAAATCGAAAGCAAGTCCTGGTGCGCATGCTGTCCGTGCAGATCAACTGAGTTCGCAGCTGATTCGGTGAGCAACGTCGCCGTTGCTAGCCGGCCGTTGACGTACGCCCGGGAGCGACCCTCTGCGGGAATGACCCGACTCAGAATCGTTTCGGTGCCGTCAGCAGCAATGAAACGGCCGTCAACCCGCGCTTCGGCGGCCCCCTGCCGGACCATTGCGTTATTGGCTCGACCACCGACAAGCAGCTCGATCGCTTCGACGAGCATCGTCTTACCGGCGCCCGTCTCGCCAGTCAGCGCAGTGAGCCCAGTACTGAGCGTTAGCTCGAGTCGCTCGATCACGCCCAGATTTTCAATGTGGAGCTCGGTCAGCACGTTGCAATTATGACAATCCAAAGTTACAGAGTTGCGCATCCGCCGGAACGTTTGCTCCAAAATCACGGTTTCTTGGTTCAGATTGATAAACCTGGCCGGTCTTTGTATTCCTTGCAGTACTGCCAGGTCTATCTTCAACGTCAGATGGCGTTCCGCGCCCAGCGGCTACTTGATCGAATCGACGAAATGGCGGGATCGGCAAAGAAGTCTCTTTTGCTTCGCAATGGCGAAACGGTCAGCGATCAGTCAGTCCAAATTTTGCCTTCAGGATCTGGTGGTACCGGTATGTACCGAATCGAACAAAGTTGGCTGTGGCCTGCGATGGAACGCAGCAGACCACGTCTCCGTCGTCAAGCGTGGCCGTCGGTTGACCATCAATGGCCACCTCGGCACGACGATGTCCTGAGACCTTGATTTCGACGACTTCGCTGGGATCAAGCACCAGAGACCGATCGAAGAGCATGTGCGGCGCGACGGGCGTGAGCAGCACGGCCCGGTGTCGGGGCGATACCACCGGCCCGCGGGCCGACAGCGAGTAAGCAGTGGATCCGGTCGGTGTCGCGACGATGAGGCCGTCGGCTTCATAGTGCGTGAACGGTTCACCGTCGATCCGGGCGAGCAATCGGACGGTGTGGCCAGATTGACTCTTTTCGACCACTGCTTCGTTGAGCGCACAGCCTGCGTGCACTCCGTTGACAGACACATCAAGCATCATCCGGTCATCGATATGCCACTCGTCAGAATCAGGTCCGGCAAAAAATGAGGACAGCGACTGCTCGAGGTACTCGGGCTCGATTTCGGTCAGGTAACCTAATGAGCCCAGGTTCACCCCAAGCACTGGAACCGTTGCCCCCTGGAGCATTCTGACTGAACGCAGCATCGTTCCGTCACCGCCCAAGCTCAACACGATGTCGGCTTGAGCGATCGCTTGGTCCTTAGCGTGTGTAGATAGACCGAGCGCGTTGGCATCCTGTTGGGGCATCCAGAAGTCTTGCTGGTGCTCAACGCACCACGCTGCTGCACGGAGTGCATGAGCGCGAACCGAATCCCGCTCGTGGTGTGCGACCAGTGCGACCCCGCTCATTGCTTGGCCTCACTGGACTGCAGCATCGGTGCCGTTGCGTGGACGAGGAATTCGATGTTGCCGTCGGCTCCAGTGATCGGCGACCTCGTCCAGTCCTGAACAGCGCAACCACTCTGCGTTAAGGCGTCAGTCACCTCGGCTTGAACCCGCTTGTGGATTTCCGGGTCAGTAATGATTCCGCGTCCTTTACTAACTTCCGAGCGGCCGGCCTCGAACTGGGGTTTGACGAGCAGCACCATGGGAGCTTCAGATTGGCACACCATTACCAAGACAGGAATGACCAGTGTTAAGGAAATGAACGAAAGGTCTCCGACGACAACGTCGACTCGCCCACCGATATCGGCAGCGCCGATGTGCCGGACATTGGTCCGCTCCATATTGACGACTCGATCATCGCTGCGCAACCGCTCGTGAAGTTGACCGTGACCAACGTCAAGAGCAATCACCTTGCGTGCACCGCGCTGCAGAAGACAGTCGGTAAAACCGCCTGTCGAAGCCCCTGCGTCAAGAGCCCGAAGGCCGGTTACATCAAGATCGAAACAAGCGAGCGCGCTCTCCAACTTTTCAGCACCACGGCCCACGAAGCGGGCCGGTGGTCCTGATACAACGAGTGCGTCTCCGGGCGCCACCTGGCGCGATGACTTGGCCGCTACTGAGCCGTTCACACGCACCCGGTTCGCGGCGATGAGTTGCTGCGCCTCGGTGCGACTACATGTCAGGTTACGTCGCACCAATTCGGCGTCTAGCCGCCGCCGAGCCGCCACCGACGTCTCGTCAGTCCGACCCGGCGGTTCGCTTGGCCGCAGCCTTCTTTGCTGGGGCCTTCTTCTTCGCAGGGGCTTTCTTCGCAGCGGTCTTCTTCTTTGCAGGAGCCTTCTTTGCTGGGGCCTTCTTCTTCGCAGCGGTCTTCTTCTTTGCAGGAGCCTTCTTTGCTGGGGCCTTTTTCTTCGCAGGGGCTTTCTTCGCAGCGGTCTTCTTCTTCGCAGCGGTCTTCTTCTTTGCTGGGGCCTTCTTCACTGAAGAAGTTTTCTTTGGCTGCGCTGTCCCCCGCCCGCGGTCAGCGAGACGCCCAGCAATCTCTTCGAAACGATCCTCAAGTTCGTCAAACCTCTCCGACAGCCAACCAACCTGCTTGGCGACTTCGCGCTGCACGACTTCGGCGACCTTGTCCGACGTTTCCCTACCGCGCTCCACGAGCTGCGCGACCACCTTTTCGGCATCGCGCTTTTGGACATCGCCGGCCTTTACCAGTTCTGACACGATCTTCTCTGCCTGTTTTCTCGATACGTCGGTGAACTGGATTCCGGTGTCAATGAGCTTCTGGATCGGTGAATTCGCCATATGACCATGATACTCACCGCTTCGATCGCTCTCCTCGGTTTGCTACGCCGGCGGAAAAATCCGCGCTATGGCCCTCACCCAATAGCAAGCCGGCGGTCAACCCGCAATCATCGCTGCGACAGCAGCTAGATCCGCCAGGTCTGCAGCAACCGGAATGTCGTCGTCAACCACTTGTCCAGTCTGCAGCACGCCAGTCCGAACCAACGCAAATGCACAGCCCAAACGCTTAGCCATCAAACCGTCAGTTTCCGGACGGTCTCCCACCATCACCGTGGTTGCTGCATCAAAGTCCTCGCCGATCAATGCTGCGATAGCGGCGGCCATTGGTTGGTGCGGCTTACCCGCGAAGGTTGGAAGCCGCTCACCCGCAGCCGCCACCGCTGCCACGATCGAACCTCCACCGGGTTCAAGTCCTTGCGGCGTTGGGTATGTCGAATCAGAGTTTGTCGCGATTAACCGCGCTCCATCACGTAGGGCACGTGATGCCGCTGCCAAACGGGCGTAATCGAAGTCCCGATGGAGACCAACGATCACCGCATCGAATGATCCGCGATCGACGACGCCATCGTTAACCACGACGAGGCCTCCGTTGCGCTCAACAGCTTGCGCAATACCTGGACCGCCAGTCACGAGAACCCGCTCACCTGGCACGATCAAATGTGCAGCAGCGATAGACGAACTGACAATGTCCCCGTCAGCCCGGATTCCAATGTTGCCGAGTGCGGCAATGTGGTCCTCAAGGCGATCAACCGAGTTATTCGTCACGAAGACCACCCGACGACCAGATGCGCGAAGTCTGGCAACCGCATCACGCGATCCAGGAATCGGCTCTCGGCCCAACCAAACCACTCCATCAAGGTCACACAACACCGTGCGAGCAGAAACCATCTTGTTGTCGATCACGTGTAGATCGTTGCAGCGGCGACCGTCCAACACTGGCATGCTGGACCCGTGCCACGCTTCACTCCATTTCCAGCTCTTCGCTACCGCGATCGCACCATCGACGACGTCATCGCCCCGCCGTATGACGTACTGTCCGAGACCGACATCGATGCGCTCAACGCTCGCAGCGCTTTCAATATCACCCACATTGACGTACCGCGCGAAACCTCTGGCCCCGACAGGTACAAGCGCGCCGGAAACGTCCTTCACGAGTGGATTGAGGCCGGGGTACTTGACTTCGACGACTCTCCTACGTTCACGATCTACCGCATGCGATTCACCGACGCCACCGGAGCCCCGCGCGACATTGCCGGAGTACTCGGCGGTTTGGAAGTCGTTGACGAGGGTGCCGGCGGCGTGCTTCCACACGAACGAGTCACACCAAAGGCATCGACCGACCGGCTCGACCTCACTCGTGCCACCCACGCCAATATGTCTCCGATTTGGGGCCTCTCGCTCGCTACAGGCCTAACTGATTTGCTGGCCGAACCTGCTGAGCACCTGTCATCGGTGACCGTCGATGGCGTTGAGCACGTCGTGGAACGTGTCAGCGACGCAGAGCGCGTCGCTGCAATCGCTGGCAAGGTTGGATCTGACGACGTCCTCATTGCAGATGGCCATCACCGGTACGGCATTAGTCGCACCTTTCGCGATGAGGTTCGGGCTAGTGGCGCTTCGAACGCAAGGGCTGAAGACACGCTTGCTTTCGTCAGCGAACTAGTGGCCGACCAGCTCAGTGTCGAGGCAATCCACAGGCTCTACTCCGACATCGACTTTGACGCGCTGCGATCGGCACTAAGTACTGCGTTTGATCTCTCCGATACTGGGAAACCCACAGGCGACACGCTCGCTGCAATGGAGACCGACGGAAAGCTCTGTTTGATAAATCCTGACGGCAGAGGGCAGTTCATGACACCCAAGCTGGGTGCTTTCGGAGATGTACGGCCCCTAGATGGAGCATGGCTCGAACAAGTGCTCGCCAACGTTCCGCACTCTGTCGCATACCAGCATGGCGTAGCCAACGTCGTTGATGCCGTCATGAGCGGCGCAGCAGCAGGTGCCGTTCTCATCCGTCCGGTCAGCGTCGCTGAAATTGAGCGCACAGCTCGGGAAGGACTACTCATGCCCCCGAAGTCGACCTTCTTTACGCCGAAACTTCGGACCGGCCTAGTTTTGCGAAGCGCCGTCTAAAATTCCTTAAGGAATGAGCCTCGCTGTTGCTCCCATCGGAACCGAATGCACACTCCTGGTTCGCCAGCCAAGAACACCTCTCTGCGAACTGCTCGTTTTTGGTCTACGTGATACCTCTTCTGACACCAAGCCATCACTGGCGCTGCCGGTCGTCACTGACGCCTCTGCAAAGCAAATTGATCCCATAACTGCGGCCTGCAGATTTGGCCTCCCGCAACGGTCTGACACCGGAGACCGAGCACTTCGTGACCGGTCTCGCAGTCGCACGCGCTTCGTGATGACGGCAAAATGTGCTGAGCACTACGCAACCAATCCACAGAACTGAGAAGCACATGATTGGCCACGACCCCTTAACCACCTACAAAGCTGCCGTAATCGGCGCTGGCGCAGGTGGCTTGACCATGGCAATCGGGTTGTCAACCTTCGGCCACGACGTCGTGCTGATCGAAGGAGACAAAGTTGGGGGCGACTGCACGAACGTCGGCTGCATCCCTTCTAAGGCGTTGTTGCACGCCGCTGGAGTAGGCATGGACGATCCATTTGCCTGGGTTCAGGCAAGGCGCGATGGGCTTGCAGCTCACGAAGACGTCGAGATGGAAACAGATGACCACATTCATCTTGTACGCGGCTGGGCGCGCCTCACAAAATCCGAAAACGACGCCCATACCGTCTGCGTGAGCGGGCCTGATGGAGACGTTGAGGTTCATGCCGAAAACGTGATCGTGAGCACCGGTTCGAAACCGATCGAAATTCCAATCGAGGGTCTTGGGCCAGAGCGCCTACTCACCAATGAAGACATTTTCGAATTGAAGACCATCCCCGACACCGTCGTTTTGGTCGGCGGTGGTGTGATCTCGCTCGAATTGGCTACAGCTTTTCTTGACCTCGGAAGCGAGGTTCACATCGTCGAACGTACCGAACGGCTGATCGGGACGGAGGACCCTCTGGTGTCGGCCACGATCGAAGCAGTGCTGCGCAGCCGGGGAGCACACGTGCACACGTCGGCGTCGATCAAACGCTTCGACGACCTACAGCAAACAGCTCACCTCACCAACGGCGACACAATTGTCGGCGTTGACAAGGTACTGATCGGCATAGGTCGTCGCCCAAATCTCGCCGGACTAGGCCTCGAGGACGCAGGCGTTAAATTTGCGGACACCGGCATCATCGCCGATGACTGGGGCCGGACGTCCGTCGACGGTGTCTACGCCGTCGGTGACGTCACCGGAAATACTGCGACCACGCACGGCGCAAATGCGGTCGCTCGTCGCACGATTCGAGCCATTGCACTGCCACTACCCAAGTTTGGGAAACCCCGAGCGCTACCCAACGCCGTGTACTGTCGTCCGCAGATCGCGTCGGTCGGCTTGACTATGAGCGAGCTCAACACCCTCCCTGAGACAGGACGAATTCGCCTTGTCAAACACCTCAGCGAAATCGATCGCGGCCTGACCGATGACATTGAGTACGGCTTTGTCGCTGTCGACGCCGAACGTTT
>PASB01000001.1 GCA_002711735.1 Ilumatobacter sp. | reverse complement strand
CCGCGTACCTCATCGAACGTGGGGTCCCTGACAGTGCAATTCTGCGCGAGGATCGCGGATCGACGTCGTACGAATCGCTCAAGCGAACTAAGGCATTGCTTGACGAACGATCCGATGGAACCCATTCGGTGCTGATCGTCACCGATCCCTACCACACCCTGCGGAGTAAACTAATTGCCTCAGAAGTCGGTTTGACAACCTATGGATCGCCAACTCCGACCTCGGTCGTTAGGGGTGCACGATCGTTCGAACGTCATGTGTGGGAAGCAGGTGGCGTGGCGATCGGACGCCTCACAGGGTTCCGGTGGCTCAGTGGCATCACTGATTAATACGGCATCCGGCAGTGCGCGCCGAGCGTGTGTGGGCGCCCAGCCCGACCGCCGATATGCTCATCATCCGCATCGGTCGCAGTAATCTCTCCGGGGATCAGAACGGCTCATCGGTGGGGCGTGGTGTAATTGGTAACACAGCAGTTTCTGGTACTGTCGTTGGGGGTTCAAGTCCTCCCGCCCCAACCATTTCAGTTCAAAACGCGATCGGTAGCGAGCCGTCGTACATCAATTTCCGGCCGTTTCCAGTGGCGCATTCTCGGGTGTGAACGTTGATGGCCTGCTGCTATCGTCAGGGCCGCAGCACCGCCCTTGCGGCAAGGCGCTGAGTACCAGGTCCCGTTCGTCTAGCGGCCTAGGACTCCACCCTCTCAAGGTGGCGGCACGGGTTCGAATCCCGTACGGGATGCTAAATTCAAAGACCCCTGGTCACAGTGATGTGGCTGGGGGTTTGCCCGTTTCGAGCACCCTCGTCGACGAGCACACCGGACAGTGGTCGCAGCTGAACTGATCAAAATCTGAGCGGCAATACTGGTAGATCCTGTCGCTGCTGTTTGGCGTCAGATGTTGTTCGTCGTCTGACTGCCTCGGAGAAGTGTGACGTGCGCCAGTTTGCTCTTGAGTTTGTCCCTGGCAGTTAGCTCCGACCAAGTTGCTCGCTAGGTGTTCAAAACACAGCGCGCTATCGGCGACAAGTTGCTTACTGGAACTGNGGAGCCAATCGACTGAGGAGCCGAACTTGATCGCCACGTCGGTGATCAAATGCACGCGCTGTGTGCGATATCAAGCAGGTGAGGAAGCCCAGGAAANTTTCGCTANTACCTGCGAGGGGTTTGCTGCTCAGTCGCAGATACAANAGACATACGAGAAGTGATGCTGTGATTGCTAGGAGCGTGTGCGCGCAGGCGATTGGCCTCGGGTCAATACTGTGGCTGAGGTCAGGACACTCCGGGGTCTGATGCGTCTGNCCCGACCTGTTCTCCAAGGCCTTCGTCTTGGGCGATGTACATAGTCGTTGACGGGAACGCCATACCACTNCCGGCGCTCTCGACTACATCAAGNACGACTAGCAGGAGATCTTGCTGAACCACCTGAAAATCAAACAGCTCATGGGTGGACAATCTGGCCCGAACCTCAATATCGATCGACGACTCTCCAAAGTTGACGATAAGGACCCGCGGGTAGTCGACTTGGTTGAGCACCTGCGGGTGCTCACGGAGCCGCTGGTTTGCCAGATCAACGATGTTGCGGAGCTGATCTGCAGTTGTCTCATATCGCACCCCGATGACGTGGCGGAACTCCATGTGGCGCCGAGCGGAGAAATTCGTAGTCTTCATGCTGCTGATCTGGGAGTTAGGCAGGACAATCACGGTGTCGTCCAACTTTCTGATGCTGGTCGAACGAGGGCCGATCTCTACGACCGTCCCGTAATCAGTATCCACAGTTATTTTGTCGTCGACGCTGAAGGGCTTATCTGCATACAACGTGATCCCACCGATGAGATTTTCGAGTGTCCCAGTCGCTGCGAGGCTTATAGCGAGGGCGAAGACGCCAGCTCCAACGCCGAGACCGATAGTGGACACGCCAAGCTGGGCGAGACCAACCCAAACGATCACCATGACGCCAGTAACAGTGACTACTTTTCCTACGAGTCGAGTGAAATGGCCATCGCTGTTGTCCTTGAATCTTGGTGAGTCCTCAAGCCCATGCCGCAGCATTGACGATCCCAGCCAAAAGATCCAGGCGAAGGCAGTCCAAGTTGCGACCGTGACCAAAGCAGTCACTGTGGTCGCAATTTTGCCGCTGTGGTTGACCTGCTCGTTCAAAAATTTTTGAGCACCAATGACGAGCGCCAAAAGTACAACAGGCGTAGTGAGCTTCCAGATGTGCCCTCGCCAGGAGTCACCTGCCCGTTTTGCGACAACGAAACGGCGCCACAACCAGGTGCAGGCTAACACTCCGGCCATGACCAAGATATCGGCAATCAACTTCCATAGAGGGATGCCAAAGACCTGAGTCTCAAGTGATTCTGGCATTGCATCAAGCAGCCACTGGGGAATCCGGTATCCGGTTGCGTTAGTGATTTCGTTCACCCAGTTTTTGACTATGACACCGTCGCGAACAGGAAGATCGCTGACTGTTTGTCTCCAGCCTTTGAGCCCGTTCAACGTGCTCGCGGAGAACACGTAGTCACCGGCTCGTGCGCCGGCTGCTAGCCGAACGATGGTGATTTCTGTTCCTGGGATGACGTACCGCTCGATCCCAACCGATGGTCGTAGCTGTTGCTCACTCGCTTCGGCGGCAATGTCGTTCTCTGTAGCGGTCACGTCGGGCGGCTGGATGAACAAGTCACTGCTGCTCGACCACGCCTCCTCAACATCATCAGCGTCAGGGAAGTCCGCAAGATCAGGTTCAGGTATCCGATTAAAAATGTCCGCCAAGCGCCCGAACGAGGCCACGATCACCTCGTCTTCGTTTGCGCTAGCTACATCAGACAGATCAAACAATCGTCCGGTATCAGAGAGAGCATCAGCCAACGCCTTCTGTGTTGACTCCGACCGGTTCTGCTGATACTGAACGTACAACTCCTCGGCCACAACGACTTGTTCGATAAACGACAAGTAGGTGGCCGCTGGGCTTGAGGTGTCAAGCGGTTGGAGTGGACTCGCATCGTCGCCTTCCGTTGCGACTGCGGTGTTAACACCAATTCCGATAGCTGCTGCGAGAACAACAAAAAATAGCCGAGCCATGCTGAGTAGCGTTCTGTGGGTTGCCTGCTGAGAGCCCGCTCTAAGTTGCTGACGGATCATTCGTCGATTCCTACCTGCCAAAATATGCCCGCGACATGCAGAGGCGAAGCCAATCTCTCGTTGACGCCGCCAAAGCTCGCACACCCTTGCATCTAACCTAAGTTACTGAACAGCGACGTCCCGAGAAACTTCTTGGAAGTCTTCAAGCACAGTCACACAGCCGACCCAACTGCTCAGCTCCAGAGCGCAACGCTGCACCCCTGCCACTCGCAAGAATTTTTGCGAACCCTGCACAAATGCAGAGGTCGAAATCCGTCGCCAAACTTTCCGTCGGTTGAGCAGACTCTTGGCTGGAACTTGAGAGCAGTCAGCGCCATAAAAGTTGCGCCGTGAACCCCGCCTTAAAGTACTGCATCGCAGTCGCAGAGCGATTCATTGGGTGAGGTGTTCGACGACGGGGTCGACTCAGACAGCAAAACTGAAGCGGGAGGAACCCCTGAGGCGATCGCACTGAAGTTCAGCCAGGCGTTATGACATGAGCGGTGTGGACACGGTTTTTCAGTACGAGCACCTCTCAAGACAGTGCCGGTTTCTGCTCCTAAAAATTAGGTCTTCCTCAATGACCTCATTTGGATCAGCGCATATTTGACGTCGACACGAACAACGTGCCCGCTCGGAGCTCAGTCATCGATGGTCTCAGCGGCTTACGCTTTGTGTTCGAGTGAAGGAACGTTTGGTCAGACGCTGTCGACGTAGCGACGGACAACGGCAATCGTGCTCGTTGCTGGCATGGGCCCGACCCGAACAGGGATGCCGGTTCCGACAGCATGAATCCATGTCGTCGACGTGACCGCTATGCCGACGTGGTTGATCGTGTCGCTGCCCCGGTTGGCCTGGAAGATCAGGTCACCAGGCTGGATTGGCTGATTGCGAAAGTCGACGCTCGTTCCCTGGCGGGCCTGCCATGCGCTGTAGTGGACCAGTTTGATTCCGATCTGTTGGTAGGCAGCGAGGCTCAGGCCCGAGCAATCGAATGCGTCTGGCCCCTTGGCAAAGAAGCGGTACGGCTTACCAACCTGGGCGAGCGCATAATTAACCACGGCTGTCGCACCGGAGCCACTGCTGGTAATGGTTTGTTGACTCGTCGGGGCCGCAGGGCTGACACCAGACTTGTCGGTTGCGCCGCTCGGAAGACTTAGTTGCATGCCGGGCATGATCAGGCTCGTGGATGACATTTGGTTGACTTTGACGAAGGACGCCAGCGAAACCTGGTACCTGGAAGCGATGCCGCTCAACGTGTCGCCAGCCCGCACCACGTGGGTCGCACTCGAAAGACTTGACGGCGGTGCTGGTGCTGGTGCTGGTGCTGGTGATATCGAGGTGCTGGTTGCGCCGCTCGGGAGACTGAGTTGCATGCCGGGCATGATCAGGCTGGTGGTTGACATTTGGTTGACTTCGACGAGCGATGCCAGCGAAACCCGGTGGCGCCTGGCGATGCCGATCAGGGTGTCCCCCCAGCGCACCCCATATGTTTCCCCAACCCGCACGGCCGGTGACGAGCTCGGTGTGCTGGCTGATGATGCTGTTCCCCCAGCAGATGAGGAAATGTCGAGCTCCTGGCCGGGAAGAATCCGGCTGGTGAGCCTCAGGTTGTTGGAGCGCAGCAAATCAGACAGTCGAATGCCTGACTTGGAGGCGATGCCGATCAGGGTGTCCCCTTTGGCCACAACGTAGGTTTGCTCGTTCTCAGCATGAGTGATTGCGGGCATGGTGAGAGCACCAACGCCGATCCCCAACGTGACGACGACTGCAAGACGACGAATTACTGTCATGAACCTTCATCGACGCTCTTGAAGAAAACTTGACGATCTCTTGAGAAATTTTTAAAAAATGTTTTGAGAGGGTCCGCCGGAATTTTCCCGGCGTCAACCTGGACGCTGATACTGGTTCACGCCCCAACGATGTTGCGGCGTGATGCGGCAAGCACGACAAGGCTGCATGCTGCGGCGACTACCGATACCCCGATGAGTACCCCCGATGTTGAGTTCAGGTTGGCCAGTGTTGTGATGAGTAACGGCATCGCCATCCCGGGGTAGGCCAAAAGATAGAAGCTCGAGGTCAGCGACCCTCGTCGGTCGGTGTCCGTCATGACTCCAATCAGCGACAGGCAGGCGACCATTAAACTTCCCGATGCCATTCCCAGGAGGGGCGCAGAGATGAGAACAAGCGGCCACTGGTCGGCTGCGAACGCCACGGTCCCGACGATGTAGCCAGCGGTGCCCATCGCCATACCGAGTGGTAGGGCCGCCCGAGGACCGATGGCGACGACGAGGGGGCGAGACAGGAGCCCCGACCAGGCGGTTAGGGCTCCAGCGGCAGCGGCAACGCCGACATCGCTGACGCCGATGGAGTCGCCGACCAGGACGGGAAAGAGCGCAAACCCGGCCGACGGAAAGACGAAGACCCAGATGGCTGCGGGGACGATAATAACGACAAAGGCTTGACGCGCTGCTGGGGGCACGCCAAGCGACAAGCGAATTCTTTGGTCTGCATCGGCCGGATGTGTCTCAGGAATGCAGAGCATTAGGCCAACGACCGCCAACGAGGCAGCCGCATGAATGGCGAAAGCGAAGACGAGGGGGCCGGGCGCCAGCCAGAACAGTAGAGCCGAGATCACCGGCCCGAGGCCAAATCCTGCGTAGGTGACGAGGGTGATCCGCACCGCAGCCCGTTGCTCTTTTCCCGGTCCATACAGTTCAAGTAGCCAAGCCGTTCCAATGCCCAGCACGGCGCCACTGACAATGCCGAGTAAAAAACGGCCGAACAAGAGCCAGACGAATTCATGACGACCGGCAATCATCACCAGTGAGGCAATGCCAGACAGCACAGTCATCGGCAACACGATTGGTCGTCTGCCAAACCGGTCCGACATCGGACCAGCGAGTAATAACGCTGCCATGATACCGATGACGTAGACCACGAAAATCGCAACGGTGGCAGACTCGGCGAGGTCGAGGCGTCGTCGATACTCAACGAGAAATGGTGTCGAGACGTTGGTGCCGTACGCCACGACGAAAATGCCGGCGATCAACGAATTGCGTTGGCCGGATGTGGCGCACGGAGTCACCGTTGGAATCTATGCCGTGGCGACGTCCCGAGGATCAGCGGCGCCAGAAGTAAGCGTCGCGGGGATTTGTTTCGAGTGCCTTTTGGCTCGGAGTGCTTAGTGACCCGGGGTAGTGGCGTACCCACTGGTTGACCTTGCGGAGCACGGGTTGGTTGCGCTCTCTGGCCGGTGCGGCAATTCCCATTTTCCATCTCCCATTCGTGAGTTGACCATTGAGGTACTTGATTAGTGCAGATTGTAGGGTGGCTTATATGGCACGAGGTAAACGTTCTTTGTTACCAGGCATTTGGTTTGCGGATGTCTGAATTCGATCAAGTGCTACCCCCCCTTGCGACACTTGTTGCCTTCGAGGCGGCATTCCGGCATCAGAACTTCACTCGGGCCGCCCATGAACTGCACCAGTCTCAAGCCACAGTCAGCCGGCGTATTCGAGAGCTTGAGGCTGACCTGGGTGTTGCGCTTTTTGAGCGACATCGTCATGACGTTTCGCCGACCGCTGACGGGGAACTGTTCGCTGCGTCGGTGCGCCTGTCATTGAGTGAACTTTCATCGACAGCCGACTTGATCCGTCGGCGATCTCTAGGCAACGACTCGATCACGTTGCTCACGAGTTTGTCGCTGGCGACCGCAACGGTCGCTCCCATCCTCGGTGAGTTTCAACGAACGCATCCGGATGTGAATATTCGCGTGCTTGCGTCTGACGATTTGATTGCGTCGACAGACGAAGACTTCGACCTCGCCCTGGGATACGGCCCGAGTGAATCGAGCCTGTTTGCGGTTGATTTCATCGCTGAGGAGGCGGTGTTTCCCGTCTGCTCGCCGTCGTTCGCAGCAAAGCTCCCGACACCGGTCACCACGGCTGATCTCGCCGTGCTGCCGCTGCTGCATGTCGACTACGTCAATCCGGGCTGGACCACGTGGCAGGACGTGCTTGCATCTGCGCTTGTCGGCGAGCCTGGCCGGATTAAGTCCGTAGTATTCACCTCGTACCAGGTTTGCCTTGATGTTGCCGAGCGCGACGGCGGTATAGCACTGGGTTGGGAGCGCTCAGTTCGGTCACGACTCGACGCAGGAACGTTGGTCCGCGTGCCTGACATCACTGTTCGCCATGCTGGCCGCATCAATGCATACTTCCCCATTCGGACTTCTCCGAACCCGCACGCTGTCGAGTTTGTCGCGCTCTTGAAGATGACGCTTGCGGATGATCAGGCGGAGACCTCCGAGCTTGTGGCTGAGTGAGATGGTTACGAGACGGCAACTTGGCCGCCCACCTGTTTCACGATGAATCTCTCGGCCGCAAAAAGCGGACGTGTTTATCAAGGTGCGGTGCTCCCGGCATCGTGGATTGGGCTCTGAGGTGCTTCTCCAGCTGCGAGTAAGGCCATCTCGATTGCTGCGCTAGTGGCTTCTTCGCCAACGTTGTGTCCGCCGGCTGGCTCGCTGCGTGCAAATGCCTGAGCATCGTTCTCGACTGTCAGGACTCCCATTCCGATAGGAGTACCTTGGGTAAGCTGAACTTGCATAATGCCTGCGGCGCAGCCCTCAGAGACCAGTTCATAGTGGGTGGTTTCGCCGCGAATCACTGCGCCGAGCACGACCAGGGCATCGACGGTTCCTGACGAGATCACCGATTGGGCCGCAAAGGGTAGCTCGAATGCGCCGGGTACCGTGACGAGGCGGTGCGTCGCCCCAACCGCCGCTAGCGCGCGTTCAGCTCCGGTGATAAGACGATCGACAATCTGCTGGTTCCAACGCGTTGCGATGATGGCGATGTGTAGATGGCTAGCATCAAGATCGAGCATCGTTGCCCGCTCAGTTCCGCTTGCCATTGCTCAGCTCTCTTCTTTCGGCATGACACCAGGTTGCGGGTCGCCGAGGTCACCAAGAAGATGTCCCATTCGTTCTCGCTTCGTGCGGAGATATCCGAGGTTCTCATCGGTCGGCGTAGACAAGATTGGCACCCGCTCCACAACCTCGAGACCAAAGCCTGCCAGACCACCGTATTTGCTTGGGTTGTTGGTCAGCACTTTCATTTTTGTGACACCCAGGTCGACAAGAATCTGGGCGCCAACTCCATACTCGCGTGAGTCAACAGGCAGTCCCAGTTCGAGATTTGCGTCAACGGTGTCGCGCCCTCGTTCCTGCAATGCGTATGCCCGTATCTTGTGCCCGATGCCAATACCGCGTCCTTCATGTCCCCGGAGGTAGACCACTGCGCCGCGTCCAGCGTCAGCGACGAGTCGCATAGCTTCGTCCAGTTGGGGGCCGCAGTCGCAGCGACGGGATCCGAAAATATCTCCAGTCAGGCACTCGCTGTGCACTCGAACAAGGACTGGGTCGCCGTCGTCTTCGTGCAGGCCGCCCATTGTGAATGCAAGGTGCTCGATTCCGTCGAGTTCGGACCGGAACGCATGGCATTCGAATGTCCCCCATTGCGTTGGGATTTTGGCGGTCGATACTCGCTGAACGAGCTTCTCGGTCTGGCGTCTGTACCGGACAAGATCGGCAATGGTGATCATGAGAAGTCCGTGCTCGTCAGCGAAAGATCGAAGTTCGTCAACCCGGGCCATCTCTGACTTGTCACCTGTGACGATCTCGCAGAGAAGTCCTGAGGGTTGGAGTCCGGCGAGCCGGGCTAGGTCGACGGTTGCCTCGGTGTGTCCGGACCGCTTCAGAACTCCACCTGTACGTGCCTCGAGCGGGAGAACGTGGCCAGGGCGCGCCAGATCGGCTGGCGCTGTCTCGACGTCAGCGAGTGCCCGGATAGTCGATGCACGATCACTGGCGCTGATACCGGTTGAGGTTCCCACTCGATGATCGACACTCACCAGAAAGGCGGTGTTCATGCTTTCGGTGTTGTCTGTAACCATCGGATCAAGGCGCAAGGCGCGGGCGCGTTCGGGCGTTATGGCTGTGCAGAGGAAGCCGGATGTGTGGTGGAGAAAGAACACGACATCTTCGGTCGTGACCTTCTCCGCAGCCATAATCAAATCACCCTCGTTCTCTCGGTCCTCGTCATCGACGACAACCACGATTTCGCCCCGGCCGATTGCCTCAATAGCGTCGCTGATTTGGGCGAAGCCTCGGTCCTCGTGCCCGCCATTCATCTCGAATGTCGAATCGCTCCGACGGTCTGAATCGGGAAGATCGGTGCCCGCATTCACGAGGTCACCTCGTCGGCCTGTCCCTCGGAGACTTTCCAACTGATCAGTTTCTCGACGTATTTGGCGGTGATGTCGACTTCGATGTTCACAGCGGCTCCTTGTTGCTTCGATGACAGCGTGGTCACAGCTTGAGTGTGCGGAATAATGGCGACGGTGAAGCCGTCATCGAGAGCGGCAACAACCGTTAAACTGATCCCATCGACGGTGATCGATCCCTTTTCAACCACGTAGCGCGTCATTGCCGGGTCCATGCGAATGCAAAGGTCGGGAGCGGGTTCGACGATGTAGCCAACGGCATCAACGTGGCCCTGCACGAGGTGACCACCGAGACGATCTATGAGACGGACCGGTCGCTCGAGATTCACCGGGCTCCCGGGCTTGAGCTCGCCCAAGCTTGTCCGATTGAAGGTTTCCAGAGTCACGTCGGCCCGCCACCATCCGGCAATGAGGTCAAAATCGACAACAGTCAGGCAGCAGCCGTTGACAGCAATCGAGTCACCGATCTTGGTGTCGGCCAACACTGCTTGGGCACGGACCAAAACATGATCATCGCTGCGGGTGATTACCTCACCAAGCTCTTCGACAATTCCTGTGAACATCGTCTCCTCGTTTCCCATCAGACTCAACCGTGATTACAGCTGAGTAAATTGGGGACACTGGAGGCCCCGGCGGAGCAAACAGAACCGCAGCGGTAGCTCCGCCGGACCGTCTGCGTACGCAAAGGCACCCGTCTCCCTCGCTTTCATCCGGACTTTGACCGTCGGCTCCTGGATGTAACAGGATCAGTCCGTCACACTCCGACGTTTTTAGGTCGCCGGTTCAGTTCAGGAGTCGCGGGCTTGCACCGCCGATAGGGAATTTCACCCAACCTCGCGAGGACTCGCGTGACCCACAACATAGCAATCGATGTCCAGTTCAAGTGCAGTGGTGCTCGACGATTAAGGCAAAAAGGTTCCCGGAGCAGTGATGGTCTTGGAGAGTCTCAGCGCCGGACTGCGTATTACGCGAACGTAGCAATGGCCATGACCTTGACGAGGTATTCGTCATCGGTGAATTCGCCGCGCTGACGCCGCTCAGCGGCGCGAACGATTTGCTCAGCGGTGGAGATTCCGATAGCCGGCCGATCCGTTTGCTGCGCTCGGGTGGGGCGTAAAACAACGTAAGTAGCGAGCCCGAGTACCGGTACGAGGACGAGTGCGAGTACCCACGCAAGCTTTCGAGCACCGGAGAGGTCGGAGCGCCAGATCGCTTCACCGAGGGCATATGCCCAGAGCGCGAGCAGCGGTGCTCCGACGACGAGCAGAACAACTGGGCCACTCATGATCCAAGCACCGCCTCGACAACAGCCGAGCGGCGCGCAGCGACCTGTTCACTGAAGGGTTGTGGATAGCCTGGAGTACGCCAGCGGCGGTATGCACGCGACATCAGCATGAGTCGCTCGACGAACAGCACGACTGCGGCGAAATATACCGGCAGCAAGATGAACGCGACGCCCCCGGCCGACCATCCGAACGTCGCGATTGCCCGCCAGATGACGATCCCCCAGGTGATACCAAATGCCAGCGAAGCGACGACAGGTTTGATTGTCGAATGCATAGACGGAGCTACACGGAGGCGGCCCACCGCCTTGACCAGTAGAAAGGGAATGACGTTCACAGCGATGCCAACTGCAACGAATGGCAGAAGGCAGATACCGATGATGAGTTGCCACACAAGCGCACTGAGAAACCCTCCGGTACGTAGCCGAGCGTGGAGTACTGCGTCGGTCGTTCCAATCATCTCTAAGTCTTCTTGGTACTCTTTCACCGAGGCACAAATCCTCGCACGGTGCTCGGCGGGAAGGTCTGCCAGGGTATTCGCCAGCCGGTCTCGCAGGGCAAAGGGCACCTCGCTGGCGGAGTCATCTAGTTGGCTCCGAAGGGCGATCGCTGCTCCTGTCGCCAGCTGACTTGCTTCGCTCCAATCTTCGTAGTCAGGTGCCGCTCGACGCAGGGCGATGTCGATACCGTCAGTGAGGGCGTTGACTGCTGCACGGTTCGATGCGGTGACCTCAGTGCCGGAGGGCGCCTGATCGGCAATCAACTCATCCAGATCGAGCGGCATCCCGACGTTAATGAAGACTTGGCTGCGCAGCGCGGCCTTGTTCTCGTAGTGGATGCCGATTGGAACGATCTGAATACCGTCCACGCCATGTGCTCGCGCTCCGATTGCGATTCGAGCGGCGCCCGTTTTCACCGTCGCAATCGAGGGTTCGTTGCGCGTGACCCCCTCAGGGAAGATCAAGATATTTCCTGCATCGTTGAGGGCGTCGTAGCATGAGGTGAACATCTCGTCATTACTGGTAGGCGAGTTGTGATCCTCGGGCTTGTGAACTGGAATCGCACCGATCCAGTTCATCAGGCGCCCGACAACGGGAACGTTCCAGATGACGTCTCGGGCGACGATCCCGGGTCGATCGGGGAGGACCCCGAGTAAGAGGATCGCATCAGAAACCCCGCCGAAATGGTTGGCGACATTCAACTTCGGACTTCCGCTCGGAATCGAGACAGGAGCGTAGACATCGACCTCTCGATACAGCGATCTGATCAGGAACCCAACAACCTTTCCGATGAAACGGTCCTTTGTCGACCTGCGACTTTCGGTCTTACTCATGATGCCCAGTCTCGAACATTGGCAATCGCCCACCAGTACCAGAGTCCAAAGACGACGGCGGACAGCACGTGCCATAGCCCGTGTAATTGGTGCCAAGCGTCCGGCTCGCACAAAGGGCTGTTAGAGCGGCCGAGTACCCATGACGCGCCACTGACGACGGCAAAGGCAACGATTACCACCCAACCGCTGCGACGGTGGCGGGCGGGGACGTGCCGAAGATGGCGACGGTAGATGACGATTTCAGCGACAACAACGGCGGCCGCAACTGCGATGGTCAAGGGGGCAACGACGGCAGGAACGGTTACGGCAAGCAGCACAGCAGCAAGCGTCAAGGCGGCAAAATTGGCAAACTCCTGACCCAAACGAGGCTGGAGAAGGCTGAGGTCATGGTTGACCATAAAGAGCACGGTGAGCAGAATCGGCAAATCGTGCATGAGCTGAGAACCGCTCAGTTGCGGACCGTGGAATGCAACGCTGCCCAATCCGACAGCGATGAGACATCCGGCGTAGATAAGCGGTCTGCCTTGCGGTCGGCCCGAACGCAAGGCAGACAAAATGATGGCGATGCCGATCAGCGAGTACGCCAGGCTGCTCAGCGCATTTACCGGTTGGGCGAGCCAACCATTTCCGAGTGTCTCGCAATCTGTCTCGCCAAGCTTGCGAAGTACAGCGTTGGTCAATGCGAGGCCCGCCATCAGACAGCGTTGATCTCAGCGGATCGACGCTCAGCGGCCCGGACGCCGTAACGCCAGACCCCGAGTGCTCCCATACCGACCGGAATCAACAGCAACCAGGTCATCAGTCGGTACAGAAGAACACCAGCAGTGATCTGATTAACCCAATCGCCATCCGCTGCAGCAGTTAGCAACCCAACGAAGCCAAGTTCGGCCACTCCGGCGCTGCCGGGGGTGATTGGAATTGCAGTCATTCCCGCCACCAGCCCATACGCAGCTGCAACTGCCAGCCAGCCGAGATTGTCTTCCGGAATTCCGACAAACCGCAAGGTCAGTACTAGGAGTGAGCATTTTGCTGCTGTCGTTGCAATAGTCGCAAGTGAGCACTTCAACCACTTGCCGGACAATTGGTCGACTGCTTCAGCGCGTTTCTTCACGAAGAAGACTCCAAGATTGTCGTCAGGCAAGGTTTTGCGGAGCTTGTTCGTTACCGCTCGTGTCGGTCGGTCGAGCCAGCGGCCGACAGTAAGTGTCCGCTGCTGTGACCCGAGTGTAAACCCCGCGGCGGCAACGATGATGGCGAGCGCCACGGACGCAGTGACAATGACTGAGAAGAAACCTGATAGCGGAACATCGGCGAGCACGATGAGTACGCCGGCGATGGATGGCAAGATGAGGTTGGCGCCAATCGAGAACACCCCGCTCCCAACAACAGCGGTAGTCGCCTCCGAGGAGGACACGCCCCAGGATTGATACATCCGAAACCGAATTGGCAAGTCACTTGGACCGGGAATCAACGATGAAATAGCGGTGGGTCCGAGGCTGGCAAGCACGCCGCGTCGCACAGCCAGCTTGTCGACAAGCGACGCAGTCAACGCGCCCTGGGTAACGACCCAGACCATCCATCCAAATATGAGCGAAAGTGCTTCGGCGTCGGACAGTTCGGCGATCGACCGACGGACCTCGTTCCAGTTGAGGTCGTCGAACACGTTGAACAGGACCCATGTTGAAAACCCGAGCACAGCAACCACCAATGCGACGCGGAAGGCGATCCGGCGGATCGTGTTTCGGCGCGAGTTAGGCGTCAGGTCAGCAGGAAGGCCCTCGGCTGCCACCGTGGCCGACGACTTATCTTCGTGATCTCCACCCATGGCGGGCAAAACGATATCAAGGCGCGTGATAGGAAGTGCCGGCCCGGATCAATGATCTCGACCAGCGATTCGACTTAGACCGGCCAGACCTCCGCCACGGTGAGCAGCTCCTCGCGAAACTCGGGATGGCCAATAGAAGCGAGTGCACGCGCCCGCTCGCGCACGGTGAGGCCTCGCAACTCGGCAACGCCGTACTCGGTAATAACTACGTCGACCATGTGTCGCGGCGTCGTCACGATCGAACCCTCCGACAGCTTGGGCATGATCCGTGACACAGTCTGGCCGTCCACCGATGTGGTTGACGGAAGACAGACTAAGGATCGATCGCTCAGTTCGAGTGCGGCGCCGGCAACAAAGTCTTCATGGCCACCAATGCCGGAGAACTGTCTTCCCTCGATGGTGTCGGCGGTGATCTGACCCGAGAGATCAACGGCCATAGCTCCATTGATGGTGACCATTTGCTCGTTGCGGCTGATCACTTCTGGCGAGTTAATGATTTCGACCGGCAAAAATCGAACGTCGTCGTTGTTGTTGAGCCATTCGTATAGCTCAGGGATGCCAGCTGCGAACGTTGTCACGGAATAACCGTTGTAGATGCCTTTGTTATCGTTGGTGACCTTGCCTGCTTGGCAGAGGCGCATTAAGCCGCTTGTGAACATCTCGGAGTGAATGCCGTAGCCCGAACCTGGTCCCTCGGCGAGCGCAGTCGCAATGGTGTTGGGAATGCCGCCAATGCCGGTTTGAAGGGTTGCTCCATCGGGAATGAAGGGAAGCGCGAACGATGCGATGGCTTCCTCGACCTCAGTGGTTGGCGCGTCGGCGAGGTTGATTGGTGTGTAGTTGCCCTCAACCACGATGTCGACGTCGTCGATGTGAAGGGCATGACGGTGCTCGAGTCCGATTCCGAAGGTTGTCGGAAACAGGGGACTGGTCTCGACGAGGCAGATTCGGTCAGGGTCAGCAGCGGCACGCTGCAGTTCGGCAACGTGAGCGCCAGCATGCAACGACAGGCTCATCCAGCCTTCTGAGTCAGGTGGCGACGCCATAGTCGCTACAACCCGCGTCTTGAGTTTTTCGAGCATGCTGACAAAGCCTCGGAAGTCTGAGGGCACGAACTGCACGTCGACACCAGCATTGATAAGGAAACGTTCGGCTGGGCCGTAGAAACCGGAACGGTACGAAACTCCCGGTTTCGTGAGCACACCAAAAAGATCGGGGAGTAGTGCCCCATTGATCTCAAAGTTCTCAAAGTCTTCGCGGGCATCGAGCGCGTGCATGAACTCGCCAGGCACTCCCGGACCTAAAGGAACCGAGAGTGAGTCGACTGGATTGATAACGCCCGCTGCTTCCGCCGGGGAAAGCCTCCGCATGGTGGATCCCTTCAGATTGTGTTGACAATTTTAAACCGACACCATGGCCACTGCGAAACGCGAGAATGCGTCGCAACGGCCGATGCTCAGTCGGCGGCTTCAGAAGTGCTGGCCTCAGCGCCATCTTCGTTGGCGGCTTCGGCCTCAATCACGTCGTTCTGTCGACGGATGATGCGGATGAGATTGTCGCGTTGCTCGCGGCCGGCTTCTGTTCCGAGGAGGTAGCCAACTGCAGATGCGAGGATGAGCAGGAGGCCGAGAGGAATTTTTACTTTCATAGTCTTTCTTTCTGATCTGATGGCTTCGTTTCGCAAATTGTACCCAAGGCCAGGCAGGACATTCAGCAGGTCGCCAAACTAGGCCTAATCCATCTAGATCCCTGCGGGCCTACGCTTAGAGATGTGAATCATCGATTGCCACCGGACGATAGAGATCCGGTCGACCATCTCCGAAACCACATCGGTCGTTTGGTAGCGGTCTTCGTCGTCAACGGGCTCAGTCTTTATCTGGTGACATGGATTCTTCCGGGAATGACGGTCGAGGGTTGGAAGGCTGCGGTCGGTGCCGTGGTAGTTCTCGCTGCGATCAACTCTGTGATCTGGCCTCTTGTCGCCCGGTATCTCGGCGGCGCAATCCTCTGGACCGCAGGCATGCTCGGGTTAGTAGCTAACGGGTTGATTCTGATGCTTGCGTCGGATGTCGTCCCCGGTTTCGCAGTGTCGGATCTTGTCACGGCCGTTTGGGCGTCATTGGGAATGACGGCGATTACTGCGATTGCTGGCCAGTTGCTCGCCCTTGATGACGATGCCGTGTGGATGCGACGAACGATTCGCCGCATGGTGCGTCGAATTGGAGAGCCGGAAGTAACCGAAGTCCCCGGCATGCTCTTCATCCAAATCGATGGGCTATCCGAGACGGTCCTGCGGCGCGCCTTGAGCGACGGCTATTTGCCGACGCTTGCGAAGTGGGTGAGGTCGGGCAGCCACCAAATAGCCAGCTGGGAGTGTGATCTGTCGTCGCAGACTGGGGCTAGCCAGGCTGGAATTTTGCATGGTGACAACAGCGATATGCCCGCATTTCGGTGGTTCGACAAAAAGACGGGCAAGGTTTTCACATCGAATCGACCAAAGGACGCAGCCGAGATTGAGCGCGGACGTTCCGACGGTCACGGCCTACTCGCCGATGGGGGTGTGTCTCGGTCCAACGTATTTTCTGGAGATAGCCCTGACTCGATGCTGACTTTCAGCACGGTCACCGATCGCAGTCGGCCGTCGGGCAAGGGCTTCACCTACTTCGTGTCGAGTCCATACGCTCTCACTCGNCTTATCGTCCTCAGCGTCGCCGATGTCGGGCGTGAGATCGCCGCATCGTGGCGGGCGCGCCGCCGAAAGATGGAACCGAGACTGAAGCGNGGCGGGATTTACCCTATTCTACGGGCGGCGACCACCGTGATGCTGCGGGACATCACAGTGTCCACGCTGCTGAGCGACATTTACCGTGGCGTGCCGTCGGCGTACGTAGATTTCGTCGGCTACGACGAGGTTGCGCATCACTCAGGTATCGCAGCCCACGACGCGCTCGAGACTCTGTTCCGCCTTGATCAGCAATTTGGCCGGATAGAGCAAGTTATTGCGGAAGCACCTCGTCCCTACCATGTCGTGGTCTTGTCGGATCACGGTCAGACGCAGGGGGCGACATTCCTGCAACGGTATGGAACGACTCTGCCGGACCTCGTCGCCTCGCTCGTCGAGCAGGGCCAAGAGGTGCAGAGCCCGGCACTTTCGGATGAAGGTTGGGGCAATGTCAACGGTGTCCTCAGCGACACAATTCAACGTGAGGACAGCCGGCTCTCTGGACTCCTGCGTGTTGTCACGCGCGGACGGACAACTGACGGAGAGGTAGTGCTCGGTCCGGCTAGTCGGAGCGACACAGCACCTGGTGAGGCATCTGATGTCGTCGTCTTGGCATCGGGCAACCTCGGCCTGATTTCATTTCCGCACATCAATGGACGGGCAACGATCGAGACGGTAGCTGAACGCCATCCCGGGCTAGTTCGGAGTTTGGCGGTTCATCCAGGGATTGGATTCATCCTCATGCGTTCTGAGACCGTGGGTTCGATCGTCATCGGGCGTCGCGGTGTTCACTACCTCGATGATGGACGAATTGAGGGGGTAGATCCGTTAACTCCATTTGGACCGCACGCCGCCGACCACATTCGGCGCACAGATTCGTTTGCGAATTGCCCGGATCTCCTTGTCAACAGTTTCTTCGATACTGAAGCTGACGAGGGTGCAGCCTTCGAGGAACTCATCGGTTTTCACGGAGGGCTTGGCGGCAAACAGGCCGAGCCGTTCCTGTTAGCGCCGCGCTCGTTCGCGCTCCCCAATGGACCGATCGTTGGTGCTGAATCGATTCACGGCATTTTGAAGGACTGGATGCGCACTGCTTCAGCTCCTGACGCTGCGCCTCCGTGGGAGGTGCCCCAAGAGGCGCCTGCGATTTCCGTGTTTGATCGTTTGCCTTCAGACGGATGATCGCTGCAAGCGGAGCCGGTCTCTTAAGGTGAGCCGCAGCTCAGAATCGCGCCAACTTCAACATTCAGATTAACAAAGGCTGGTCTGCTGACGTCGACCGGGTTTTCGAGATTGGCTCTTCGCACAAATGCGAACGGCGCCGGGTAATCACGAGAATCGACAGACACATCCAAGTCCTCGATGGCATCGAGACCATCGCAACTTGGATTGGCTATCGGGCGGTGAGTATCACGCAGCGGAACGCATCGAGACTGGTGGCGAGCGGCCAGTCAACGGATATCTTCCAGCCGGTGGACCGCCAAAATCAATCCAATAATGACGTCGACGCCGTTAGCGACACTGAGACCTGGCCGTCAGACCAGAGAGCGGACTTAGGCCGACGCGCACCAATGTGGGCCATTCATACACTGATCGTGGTGGCAACCGTACTGGGCGTGCTGTCAGGCCTCAGTACTTGGGTTGAGCGGCAGCTACTTGATACCGATCAGTGGGTGAAAGTCGCCGACGAACTCATTGCCGATGATGAGGTGCGCGGGGTCTTGGCTGCCTATCTGGTTGATGAGCTCTACGACTCCGTCGATGTTGCCGAGGAACTCGGCACTCGCCTGCCCGAAGACGTCGATGGTTTGGGTGGCCTCGTGGCAGCAGCTTTGCGCGGTCCGGCTACCGGCGGAGTGGAGCGACTGCTCAATACCGACGCCTTCCGTGGGCTGTGGGTTGATGTGAACGAGAAGGCACACGAGACCTTGGTCCGTATCCTTCGAGATGACACCAGGCCTTCTATTTCGACCGCCGACGGTTCGGTCACCTTGGACCTCGGCGAATTGGTCAAACAGGTTGGCAAGGAGTTTGGACTGTCTTTGAACGTGGTCGACAAGTTGCCTGAAGACGTTGGTGTGGTCACGATCGTTGAATCTGATGATCTCGACGCAGCGCAGGATGCTGTGCGTCTGATTGAGGCCCTGAGCGTCGTGCTGTTCGTCCTGGCCGTCCTGGTTTATGCCGCCGCTTTGTATCTCGCAGGTCAGCGGCGACGAGAGACGATTCGTGAGGTTGGCCTTGCCTTGATGATCGGCAGCGCGCTTGTGCTGGTTGGACTGTGGCTTGCCGTCGGGTCAGTCGGAGATGCGGCCGGGTTGTCGCCCGGCGCTGAGGGCGCGGCCCGAGCGGCTGCAACGATTGGCACTGGGCTTCTTCGTGGACTTGCCATGGCCGGGCTAGCGTTCGGCGCACTTGTTGTTGGGTACGCGGCGCTTGCGGGGCCATCCGCAACAGCCCGGCGTCTACGCGAGATGTTGGTGCCCGCTCTCCTGACCCGACCAGTTGTGGCTTGGTCAGCGGCGGCAGCACTCCTGGTAGTGGCGCTCTACTTTGCTCCCGGCGATCCATTGCAGTCGTGGGTTCGAGGCCTGATCTTTGTAGCGTGGTTTGTCGCTGCTTTCGAGGCCCTCCGCCGTCAGTTGGCCCATGAATTTACCGAGGCTTTGCCAGTTAGCGCGAATCTTGTGGAGGGTGAACCCACAGGCTCCGATGTGGACGAGGAATAGAAGCATGACTGTCCGGTGAGTCGTACTCAGACGATGGGTCGTTGGGCCGTATCCGATTGACGAATCGCTCGGTGAGCCACGGAGCACTCGCTCCATGTGCAACAACGCTGAGTAAAACGGTGACGGTTGCGACCTGGACAATGCGCTCAGTGCCCTCGAGGTCTGATTCCTCAACAATCGTCAGCATGAAGACGATGGTGGCCAGTCCTCTCGGCCCGAACCATCCTGTAAAGGCCATGGTTGCCCGATCTGCGCCGGATCCAACTAGCGACAGTGCAACGGGCACCATTCGTATGACGGTGAGACTTGCTACGGCGTAAGCAACGGTAGCGAAGTCAAGATTTACGATGCCATCGCCGATGAGGACCGCTCCGAACACGAAGAATGTGACGGCACTGAGGACGCCGCCAATCTCTTCTAGCAAGCGCGATGAAGAATGTGCATCCATTGCACCGATCCGCCGGCCGTACAGCATGCCGGCCACAAATGCGGCTATGAAACCGCTGCCGCCGAGTTCATCGGTTGCGGTGTATGCCGCAGCGGCTGCGGCGAGTGGTACTACCTGGGCCCAGGCTTCGTCGAGCCATCCTCGCCGTTTGGACTCAGTCATCATGAACCCGACCACAAATGCAACGACAGTGCCTAAAGCGATGGCGATACCGATTTCTTTGCCGAGGTCAACGATGATCGTCCCCCCTAAAGTTGGCGCTTCTTCGAGTTCAGCGAACGCGACCGCAGTGAATAGCAGCGGCACGCACACGCCATCGTTTAAGCCGCTTTCAACGTTGAGGCCTTGCCGGACCCGGGAGGGGAGTCTCTTGTCTGAGACAACTGTCTGGCCGAGTGCAGCGTCGGTTGGTGCGAGTAAGACCGCAAGCACAATTGCTTCAAAAAATAGCAAGTCAGGAAAAAAACAGAGCGCAATACCGGCACCGAAGATGATGGTGAGTGGGAGGCCGATGCCCAGCAAACGTGCCGGGAAGCCGACCTCGTGCGACAGTCTTCGGGCATCGAGCGACGCCGCATCGCCGAACAACACCAGTGCCAAGGTCACCTCGGCGAGCAGCCGGATATTGCCGACATGGATGTCCGTAGCGATGACGTCAAGGATTTTGTTGCCGAGTAAAAAGCCAACACCGGAGAACAATATGGCGGGGGTAAATGCCCCCCCGCGAAGTCGACCTGATACGCATGCGAACGCAATCAACGCGATGGACACCTGGGTTATCACTGAGCTCACTGTTTAGGTCCGGTTCTTACGTGTTGGACCCGGAGTAGTCCTTGGGATTACCCGCACCCTCAAATATTAGCCTGAGTGCCGCACTCGGTAGCGCGTCCTGCATTTAGCCAGGGCCTTTCTGATGGTGGTCGGCGTCCAAGCCATTTCCTGGTGTCGCACCCGATTTGATGGGTCGTCGCAGGTCGCGCTGTTTGGGGCTTTGCTCGCAGTGTTGTCCTGGGCTTACTACGAGGCGCAGATACTGCTCGGTGACGTCCGATTGGCCAAGACGCTGACCACGCTTCGGGGGACTACCGCCTTCAGCAGACCGAAATGATCGATTCGAGATATCGGGCGCAACACTGTGATTGCACACTGTTGAACCAGCAGTTGACGACTTTGCCTGACGTCTTATGTGTCTCAGTCCGTGGGGTAAACGGCAGCTTCGAATCGAGTCCCGCTACCTCTGCATCCATCAGGTTCTGTCACCCGACATTTGCGACGGGCGTGAATGGGTTACATTCCTGCTTCGGATGTGAAAGGGGAACTATGCCAAATAAAAAGCCAAACGTCTTGGTGTTGTGGGGCGATGACATCGGGATCAGCAACCTGAGTTGTTATTCGAAGGGTTTGATGGGATATCAGACGCCTAACATCGACCGGATCGCCCAGGAAGGTGCGATGTTCACCGACTACTACGGTGAACAGAGCTGCACCGCTGGCCGAGCTGCGTTTATCACGGGCCAAAACCCCTATCGCACCGGGCTGACCAAGGTAGGCATGCCCGGAGTCGACTTTGGACTGCGCGACGAAGACCCCACGATTGCTACCGCACTTAAAGCCCAAGGGTACGCGACCGGACAGTTCGGCAAAAACCACTTCGGCGACCGCGACGAGTTCCTGCCGACGAACCACGGCTTCGATGAATTCTTTGG
Source organism: Ilumatobacter sp. (assembly GCA_002711735.1). Taxonomy (GTDB): domain Bacteria; phylum Actinomycetota; class Acidimicrobiia; order Acidimicrobiales; family Ilumatobacteraceae; genus Ilumatobacter_A. Next base: position 10,936 of record PASB01000001.1, on the reverse strand, counting down.
CAATTTGTACCACCTCAACGCAGAGGAGGAACCCGAAGATCCTGACTATCCGACGGAGGAAGACTTCCCAAACTTCCGCAAGAAATTCGGCCCACGCGGGGTCATTCACAGCTACGCAGATGGGCGAATCGAAGACACCGGCCCGCTCACCAAGAAGCGAATGGAGACCGTCGACGACGAGATCATCCCCGAGGCACAGCGCTTCATTAAAGACGCCGCAGATGCAGATACACCCTTCTTTGTCTGGTTCAACACGACGGGGATGCACTTTCGGACACACATCGCCGACGAGATTCGTGGACAGGCGGGACGTTGGCAGTCCGAGTATCACGATGCAATGGTCGAGCACGACAAGCGCATCGGCTCAATGCTTGACCTGCTCGATGAACTCGGCTTGGCCGAGGACACCATTGTCGTTTACAGCACCGACAACGGCGTACACATGAACACGTGGCCCGATGCCGGCATGACGCCGTTCAGGAATGAGAAGAACTCGTCATGGGAAGGTGCGTTCCGAGTGCCGGCCCTCGTTCGGTGGCCGAACAAAATCGATGCTGGCATCGTACTCAACGACATCTTCAGTCATGGCGACTGGTTCCCCACGTTCCTTGCTGCGGCGGGAGCACCCGACATCTGCGAAGAGTTACGGGAAGGCAAGGATCTGAATGGCGTTGAATACAAGGTGCACCTTGATGGATACAACCAACTTCGTTACCTGACCGGTGAAGCTGATAAGAGCGCGCGAGATCATTTCTTTTACGTCTCCGACGAAGGCGACCTCATGGCGCTTCGATTCAGCAACTGGAAGATCCTGTTCCTTGAGCAACGCGCCGAGGGCACGCTGCGCGTGTGGGCAGAACCGTTCACCGAGCTGCGGGTGCCAAAAATTTTCAACCTACGGACGGATCCGTTTGAACGCGCCGATATCACCTCCAATACCTACTACGACTGGTTATTAAGCCACGCATACCTCTTGGTTCCTGCTCAGGCCTATGTCATGCAAATGGCGGCATCGCTAGTCGATTTCCCGCCACGCCAGGAATCCTCTCGCTTCAATGTGAGTGCGATGATTGCCAAGCTTCAGGCAGGCATCACAAGCTCATGAGCGACGGGGCTCGTCCGCCGGCCCAACAGATAGAGCCAAAGGTTTATGTTCCGGGAGGAACGTTCCGCATGGGCTCTGACGATCACTACCCGGAAGAAGCGCCGGTACATAGCGTCACAGTTGGCGCGTTCTCGATGCGTGCCACGAGTATCACCAACCGCGAATATGCGACTTTCGTTGACGCCACCGGATACCTGACGGTGGCCGAACGTCCCCTTGATCAAGCTGACTTCCCCGGCGCCCCTGCTGGCAATCTTGTCCCGGGGTCGCTCGTTTTCACGATGACTCATGGACCGGTTGATCTGCGCCACATAAGCCAATGGTGGACCTGGACACCTGGAGCATGCTGGCATCGCCCCGAAGGGCTTAGCAGCACCATCGAAGATCGCTTTGACCACCCAGTTGTCCACGTCGCGTTCGAAGATGCGCTGGCGTACGCCCAATGGGCCGGTGAGGACCTGCCAACCGAAGCAGAGTGGGAGTACGCAGCGCGTGCCGGCGCCGACGGCAGCGCCTTCATTTGGGGCCAAGACGCTGTGCCGGAGGGTCGGTACCTTGCGAACTTTTGGCAGGGCGACTTTCCTTGGAGAAACAGTGAAGCCGATGGGTTTTCGGGCACCGCACCTGTTCGGTCGTACCCACCGAACGCGTTTGGCTTGTACGAGATGGCGGGCAACGTGTGGGAATGGACCGCCGACTGGTACGTAGATGGGCATCCTGCAGACGCCGATACGGCGTGCTGCGTCCCTGCTGATCCCCAAGGCCCCACTGTCGAATCAAGCTTCGATCCCAGTCAGCCGCAGTTCTTGATTCCCCGACGCGTGATCAAGGGCGGATCTTTTTTGTGTGCTGACAATTACTGTCAGCGCTACCGTCCGGCTGCGCGGCGCCCACAGATGATCGATACCGGGATGAGTCACGTGGGTTTCCGGACGGTGTCACGGGAGGGAGTCCCAGACTGACAATAAATCTCTTACCCATCGCAGCTGGCTGCGTGGCGCTAAGGCGCAACCCGTTCGAGCTTGCTCGATTTTGTCGAGGTCACCGATGACATTGCGCTCACAAATTGGCTGGCGATGTATGACATCAATGGCACGCCGTGGTGAGAGGCCCCCGTACACCCAGATCAACTTTTTTGTTTGGCAGCTAAAGCTGGGCGTCGAGAATTGTATTTGAGTGCCGCTGGTGACGAGGCCTCATTACGGTCGTCGCCAGCAGCCTGCACTAGGAGGAGATTGAGGGGTTGTTGGACGAACCGCCGAGGGGTTCGACACGGCCGTTGACAACGTGGGCTTGGACATCGTCTGCAAGACCAGGGTGACTCTCGACTGCTTCGATGTTCCAGGTTTGGTCAAGCTGTGCAGCGACGGAATCGTCTGCCAGAATCTGGCCGGGGAGCGCAAGCGAGGAGAGCGTCATCGCCATGCCCGGTGGGTCGCCCCACACGCCGAAGGACAGCTGACTGCTTCCCAGAACACCAGTTGCGACATCACCGGTCGACATTCCGGCCCGGGCAGTGAACTCGAAACCAAACTCGGCCCCAATCTCAGCGACAAGACCCATCACCGCAAGAGTGAAATCTGTTGCATCCGGGACTCTGGCATCCTCTTTGTTGAGCCCGGTTAAGTAGAGCACGCTTGCCGATGACCGCTGGACTCGTTCGGCGCCGTATTGATTTGCAATCGCCAAGGTCCCATCGTTCAGCCGGTCGGCGATTTCAAACGCAAGATCGTTGTCGTTCGCAATTGCCGGCGGAAGGTCGTCAATGACCATCGACACGACCGTCGCAGTATCGAAGGCGTCGCCGATAGCGCTTTCTCCGTTCCTGACACGATCGATAAGTCTCTCTGGCAGGAGCGCGCTCAAAATACTATTGATGTGCTGCTCTTCATCAATGATTGCCTGCTCTTGCGATTCGAGTTGACGGGCAACGCCCTCAAGTTGGCGTCCGAGGTCACCCAGCTCATTTTGGCCGAGGTCGCCGATTTCAGTGGTGAGGTCGCCGTCAGCTATCCGCTTGGCAGATCGCACCAGCATTTGGGCGGGCCTCGTCAGTGAGCGGGCGAGGAAGACACCGAAGATGGCGATCAACGGAAGAAGGATCGCGAGAACCAGAACGAACCGTCGCAGTAACGAATTCAGAGCGGCGCTTGTCTCGGACTCGTTGACTTCGACGACGACTGCCCAGTTAACTCCTTCAATTGCAGCAGGGCTGGCCGCCGCCCACGTCTTAGTCCCGAGGTAGTTCTTGACAGTGCCGGAGAACTGGTTGCCGTCAAGACTTTCGGTCACTGCGTCGTTGTCGACCGGTTGCACTAAAACTGGCGAGCCGATGAGCGCGATGCGGTCAGTGGAATCAGGGTCGTCGTACCGCTGTAAGTGACGGTCGAGGTAGTCGGCTGGATCCTTCAGCCAGGCCCGAGTGTCGGTGCGAAGCGTCCGGTCTCCGCCGACGATGTAGCTCTCTCCCGTAACCCCGAGACCCAAGCGCTGCCAGTCCTCCTGTGCAGTCATGACATCTGTCAACGCGCTGACAGGAACCTCAGTGATCAGTGCGCCGACGAGGTCGCTTCCTGACCGCACTGCGGCCGCAAGGAAAAAAACGGGTACGCCTTGAGTTGGAACGTAGAAAAACGTATCGGAAAGAACGGTATTGCCGGGTGCAACGGTCGTGAGCTTTTCGACCGCTCGGCCGAGTCCACTCTCGGCGTACGGACCTGTGTAGGCATTGGTTCCGAGGTCGATTCGTTTCATGGTCGAGTAGATGACCTCCCCTGAGTCAAAGTCCACCAACAAAAGATCGGACATACCAGCGTTCCTCAAGAGGGCACGAAGCATCGGGTGGTGTACCGCATGGGCCGCGCTGTAACCCGAGCCGTCACCAGCGTCATCGAGTCGATTACGTTCTTCGAATCCGTTCGGGTTCTCGCTGATATACAGGCGTTGGGCAGAACGGCCAGCCACTGAAGCCGGAACCAGTTCTGATGAGTCGATATCGACTCCGGCCTTGGCGAACGGGGGAACGACCTCTGCGTCGTACAGCGCTGTGAGATTCTCAACCTGGTCATTAGAAAGATCTTCGTTGAGATTGCTGAACTCGCGGGAGAGGTCGACAAGCGCTTCAGCAACACTCGGGTCAATCGCCAAAGACGAGACACGCGACCTCAGCCGCTCAACACCGATCTCTAGGGCCTGCACCCTAGTGTCGCGTACAGCCGTTAACTGCGATTCGACACTGTCCTTAATCAAGAGACGTGCGAAGACAAAGTTGACCGTCGAGAGCAGTAGCACGGAGACAAGAGCAACGCCGACGAGGGTGACCGAGACGCGCGCTCGCAGGCCCGGGTTTCTGATGAGCTTGCTCTGGACGACTCCGCCCTCTACCGAGCTCACGACTTACGACTTTCGACGCTGGTCGGGTCGGCACCTCGGCCGGACCGTCGAAGTACACGTTCGATCCGCCGACGGCGGGTTGCTGCAAGCTGGTCCAGCACATTGGCAAGATCTGGTGCAATCGCAATGGCGCGGCCCGCCCCCTCTGGAGGGATCCTCAAAACCTCACAGTCGGTTGTCGCAACCACCAGCGCTCTATCCGAAACTGGAGACTCGCTTAACACCCCGAATGCCTCGCCTGCTTCGATATCGACCACGTTGAGGTCCTCGAGATCGGCTCGGCGAAGAACGAGCCGAGCGCGACCAGAATGCATGAGCAGCAAGTCTCGCTGGGTGCCTTCCTCAATGATTGTTTCGCCGCTTCTGTATTGATTAATCGAAGCAACTGCGGCCAATTTGTCGAGAGCATCGTCGTCGAGGGCAGCGACCAGCGGGATGTCAGCGATGCGTTGTCTCACCTCTGCAGCGGTAACTCGAGATTCGATTGCCGCCTTCGCTCCATCAAAGAAGTAGACGTCTTGAGCGGGGTTCGGCAACGGAACGTCATGTCGATATGAGAGGTACCAGACGAGTGCTCCGAAATCAGCCTCGACCTGAGGTGCAAGGCTGTAGTCCTCTATCCACATCGATGCCTCATAGTCGACGACTGGGTCAGCAATTTGCGTGACTTGAGCAAAAGGTGGCGGGTCCTCAACGATGCCTGGGGTGGACCGAGCTGCATCGACGAGCATCGCAATCGCTGTCGTCGGCGGTGCACTGCGATCTATCTGGACGCTGACCTTTACCCTGTGCAACCGGCTTGGCTGATCGAAGTTGACGATGGTTGCTTTCGCGAGCTGACCGTTCGGTATCACAACCAGGTCGCCATTGCGGTCCTGAATGCGAGTGGCACGCCAGTTCACATCGATGACGCGGCCTTCAACGTCGTCTGACTCGATCCAGTCGCCAGTGCTGAACGGCTGGTCTGCGAGGAGGGTAAAGCCCGAGGCGATGCCGCTTAACGTGTCTTGCAGAGCCAAAGAGACGACCAGTGAGGTGACCCCGAGCGCCGTGAGTAACGCAGACAGGTCGATTCCCCAGACGCCGGCAATGAGCAGCCATGCGGTCGCAAGAACCAACAGAAGCCGCGGCAGGGCCAGCAGAAGTCGCGGGATTGGACGGCGTCCCGTGCGCCGGGGCCGGTCGGCCAACTCGGCCACGACGACGCGGAACGCGGACAGCGCCGCAACCGCAGATGCGAGGACTACAGCGGTTCCTAAAAGTCGGATGAAGAGACTATCGTCGGCCGTATCGAGCAGTGCCCGAGCCAGCACCCAAATCGTCAGCAGCGGAACGACCCAAATGCGAAGCGTCGCAATAGTGGGTTGATAGGGGGAATCGCGTTGGCGTAGGCGCTCCTCCATTTCGCCGCTGCCGATGATCATCAACGGCAGAACCACGATGATTAGGGCCGCCCACGCTGCACTTGAGTCAGGAAACAGTTCGCTCATCGGGGAGGTGCTCCCTCAATCGCTCGGCCAGTGATGGCCACGATGTCGGACAGGTTGGCCTCTGATCGTGGCTCGGTAGCGAAACTCGAGGGCAACTGCGACTGCACCGCAGGCGTTGCAAGGATCGTGTTCGGAGTGTTCGTCCGAGCTAAATCCGCAGCACGTCGAACGGTTGGGCCCCAGGCATCGAAGGCAAGGTCCGCTCCTCCGGTGAGTCCAACGGTCACGGGCCCCGAGTCGATACCGGCGGTGATCGAAATTGCACTGCGCGCATCGCTGAGATCATTGACAAGGTCCTGAACGTCGAGAACGAACGATGTCGTTCGCGCAGCGTGGTCGATGTGGGGTCGAACTGTGCCGCAGGCTGCATAGTACGCATCGCCAGTGAGCCGGATTCGCTCGAGACCACGTTGGCGCGCCAAAGCGTCGGCCTCCTCGACGAATTGATCGAGCAAACCCCGAGCGTTTTCGCTGTCACCCGATTGAAGCAGCGGTCCGAGTCCGCTAATGACAATGACAGCGACCGAGGCATGAGCGACTTGGTCGACAACATTTCGGTCGCCAGCCTCCGCACGTTGCGCAGCTTGGGTTGGAAGAATTCGACGGAGAAGTCGCCGCCGTTCCTTCGAGCGGTCGGCGGCGTCAGCATTACGACTTGCGAGAGTTGCAAGCATGGTGTCGATGTCCGTGGCGAGTTCAACGAACTCGGTCGGTGCTCCATCTGGAAGTGACGCAGAACTGACTCCGAGTTCAATGTCGGCTCCGCTGCGAATCGCTCGCAAGCGAGTCGAGACGATTCGCAAGGTTCGCAGAAGGTGATCCGACCAACGAACGGCGATGAAGGTGATGGTGACGAGGAATAGCGCAATTGTGATCAACAGGTTGCGGGCAAAATCTGCAACCGGGCCTTCGATCTCAAGCAAATCAATGTCGGTGATCATCGCCCAACTGAGGCCATCAATCGTCATGGCGCGCCGAGCTTGAAGGACTTCGACTCCAAGATAGTTGGTTGTCTGGGCTAGGCCTGGCCCGAGTTCGAAAGCGGCGTCAACGTCGTTGTCGTTGATCGGCTGAAAGAGCACGGTCGTTTCAAAGGTGCGCATCGCTCGCAACTGGGCCTCGGTCACATCTCCGAGATCGCTCGCCGCCGTCAAATACTCCGTTTCGTCCTCAATGAAGAGTCGCGAGTCGCTACGCATGAGGTTGTCCGCTCCCACCACGTACGTCTCGCCGCTGTTGCCCTCGGCCGACCAAGTTCCGTCATTGGTGGTAATTGAGCTGATCCGCTGAGGCCCGATGCGTACGGCAACAAATCCCGCAAGTGGTCCGTCGGCGTAAACCGGAGCTGCGACAAACATGCTCGGTTCGTCACCGGCTGCGGCATAGCTCGTGAAATCGCGTACCGCAGCAACGCCAGGCTCAGGGGAACTGTTAAGCGACTGGATCAGCACTGCCAAGGCGGACCCACTCTGGGGGCCAGTGAGCAGGCTGGTCCCAAAATCGATGCCTTTCGCAGTGGAATAAACGATGGTGTTGGCGTCAGGCTCAATGAGATAGAAGTCGTCCACGCCCATTTGAATCGTGAATTCCTCAAATGACTCATGAAACTCGCGGTGGAGCCCGAACCAACCGCTGCTATCACCTGTTCCGGCAAGCAGGTTGCCTTCGCCCGACGGCACTACGAAGGCCGCTTGCAGCGTGACGGCCGCATTGGCGCTCGGCACAAGGCCGGTCGCAACAACTGGACGGCCGCGCACCTCGGCCAGACCCGGAGCTACGATGTCGGCGTAGAACGTGCTCACAGCAGTTTGATCATTTGTAGTTGGCGTATTTGAGTTCAGCTCTTTGTAGGCATCAGCGAACTCGCTAATCGCTCGTGCTGTGCTTGGGCTGATCGCCTGGCCGATAGCAGCGCGCTGCAGACTTCCGACGTACCGCTCAACTTCGTCGGCGCGAGCTGCGCCCAGAGAGGTCACGCGTGCCTGCAGTACCTCGTCCGCAATCTGGCTTCCTCGTTGAAGCCCGACGATGGAAGTGATGGCGAGCGATACCAACGCAACCAAGACAATGACCAACGACAAACGGGTCGCAACGGAAATATCTCGAAAGGTGCGCATGGGCCAGTATGCGATTTTCGACAGAGTCCCGCGCACGCAAAAAAGATACCGCACAGCAGTGTCAAGACCGCAGTAGCGATCCCTTGCGGTGGCTGGGAGCGGATCAATCTCTGACGATATGCAACCTTTTGCCTAGGCGCTCGCTCTAGTATTGGCACGCAAAGAGTTCGACAAGTGTCGAACCGTGAAAGCGAAAAGGACAACGCAATATGCTTGCTTACGATTATCCGATTTTGGGCCTCTTCTGGTCGATGCTGATCTTCTTCTTGTGGATCGCCTGGATCATGCTGGTCTTCAGAGTGATAATGGACATCTTCCGGAACCACGAGATGAGAGGAATCTCGAAGGCCCTCTGGCTGATCTTCGTAATTATCGTGCCGTGGTTCGGCGTTCTCATCTACTTGCTTGCCAATGGTAATGATATGGCCAGTCGCAGCATCGCTGAGCAGCAGGCCGCACAAGACCAGTTTGATTCATATGTTCGCCAGACTGCCGGCGCGGGAGTTGGATCTGCTGACGAGATCACCAAGCTCGCTGGCCTGCGCGACAGCGGAGAGATCACCGCCGAAGAATTCGCAGCTCAAAAGGCCAAGCTCCTCGCTTGATCCCTACGTCGGTCCGGTTCGAGGACATGTTTGCTTCGCAAGCGGTCCTCGAACCGGCTTCCGCTGGCCCAGGGGCGTTCCGTAGTGGATACCTCAGAGGTGAAGCGAGCGCTCGACGTAGACCCGGNGNGCTGCGGGAATCTGTGCACTGACAAGCCCTGCCGGCGCANTCTTAGNCGTTCGGTGACGGTTGCCGGGTCGCTGAGCGAGGNAACGATCGANGCGACGAGCCCGAAGCCGCATTCCGTGTNATCGCTGNCTGAGGCGATTNACTNTGCCAGACGATTCGCATACTNCNAAATATGAGCCGCNGCGNCTGCGATGACGAGTGAACCAAGGACCAGTAGGCCAACAACGCCACTGACGAATAGGCCGACCACTCCAACGAACGTCGCTTTGTGTCGCGCCCATCGACCTGCTCGTTTAGCGGTGAGACAACATTGGCTGTCTTTGCTCAGCAGCGCACAACCGTCAATCTTGATGAAACCCTTGGCCTCGAGAGTCCGCAGAGAACCAAGACCTTGCTCTGCTGTGCCCGGTGAAACGAAGGTGAAACAACAAGTTCGTTGTCCACGCCGATCGCATTGGTCAATGGGGTGTCCTAATCCGGCGTGTCGTTGGGCGCCTGACTAGTCCGCTGCTAAGCCTTGTCCCAGGGCTTTTTGTTGGCCGCCGCAAGAGCGGCCTCCAAACGCTTTTTGTTGACCTGCTGCCAAGTCAACGTAATGACGACGGCACCAACGATCGACCCGATCATGCCGCTGGGCCTTAGCGCGAGGCCATCGCCGGCGATAAGGCTTGCCAAAAGACCTCCGACGAACGAACCGCCGATGCCAGCGAGGAACGCAATCCTCCAATCGATTTCACGAGAGTTGCGACCTAGCAAAAATTGGGCGATCCACCCAACGGCCATGCCGGCGACGATGATGGCGAGAATCAACATGGTCGCCGACGTTATCGGTTCGACAGCCGGTGCCGGTGCTCTGTCTGGCATACGAGGCCGTGCCGGGTCGACATGACATGATATCTCGCGTGCCAGAACTGAAGTTTCGTGTCCACTGATCTGTTGATTTTCGTTGTTGTTGTCGGTCTGCGACTCTTTGTTCCGCTGCTGATTCCGCGTTTTCCGCTCCCGGCAATACTCGCAGCGCTGGTCATTGATGCCGCAGACCAAACGATCTTTCAGAACAACACGGACCTCGACCTCACCGGTTATCAAGGTTACGACAAGGCCCTAGATATCTATTACTTAACAATTGCGTACCTGTCGACCATGCGTAACTGGACTGATCCTTTCGCGTTCGGTGTTGCCCGGTTTCTCTGGTACTACCGGTTGGTTGGCGTGCTGCTCTTCGAATTATTCGACGTTCGGGCGCTTCTCATCATTTTTCCGAACACCTTCGAGTACTTCTTCATCGCATACGAGGCCGTCCGGCTCTGGTGGAACCCGGCACGACTCAATCGGCGTCAGGTCATCGTCATGGCGGCATTTATTTGGATTTTTATCAAACTTCCACAGGAATGGTGGATTCACATTGCGCAACTCGACTTCACCGACTTCATGAAAGAAGACATATTTGGCGTGTCCATCTCGACATCGTGGGGAACAGCGATCGGCGAAAACCTTTGGTTTGCTGGATTGCTCATTGGTATCTGTATCGGTATCAGTTTTGCCGTCAGGAAGATTTGGCAGGAAGCTCCAGCACCGGATTGGTCCTTCACCATGGATGTTGACAAGACCATTCGTCAAAGAGAAATGGCGGAGGAGCGCAACCGGCCGCCTTCAATCCTCAGTTGGTACACGTTCGAGAAGATCGCCTTGGTGTCAATGGTGACAGTCATCTTTGCGCAGCTATTGCCGGAAAACGATAACAACATCCTGGGAACGGTTGCGGCGGTGTCGTTCGTCGTCGTTGCCAACTCGTTCGTTGGTTTTTGGTTTACGCAGCGTGGCCGAAGCTGGGCGACGACAGTGGGCGAGTTTGCAGTGATGGTGGTCGTCAACCTGGCTGCCGCTCTGGTGTTTATCGCTCTGGCCCGTAGCGGGGACGAACGACTGAACGAAGCCGCGACGGTGTTCTTCGTGTTGCTTTTGACATTGATCGTGACGATGTTTGACCGATATCACCGTGGTGTGCCTGAGATTGTTTTTAAACGTGGCTCATTGCCAGAGTCTGCTGTGACGAAGTAGCCAAATGAGCCGATTGAGAAGATCAGATGTGTCAG
>PASB01000046.1 GCA_002711735.1 Ilumatobacter sp. | reverse complement strand
TACCCGCCAACGATGTGAACGCCAACGCTGGTGCCGGTGCCTCGGGCGGCTCGTCATATGGATGGTTCGACGACAGTACTGCGAACCAGGTTTTAGACGCCGCTGAGTTCATCGCAGGCACTGCGGGCAGCGGTGGCAACGGCTCAACTCCAGGGGACGCAGGATTCCAGATGTCGGCCAACGTCTGAGGTATCGGCTTTCGTTTAGACGGAACGAAGCGCATCAGCACAGTGCAGATACAGTTACCTCCGCTACGCCTCCGTAGCTCAGTGGATGAGAGCAGCGGGTTTCTACCCCGTCGGTCGCAGGTTCGAGTCCTGCCGGGGGCGCCATTTTGTGAGTGAACATCTACCAACGTGAGCTAGGCAATGTTGAGTATCAAGCCAGAGTTCGGAACGGGGCCTGGTGCCGTTACCCTTACGGTAGCTGTGGGGACCGGACTCGCCGTGTTGCCACTCATTGACCCCCAAAGAGGTTCTGCGTGAAATACAAGAAGGGCGAAGTCGTCATCTATCCTCAGCACGGCGCGTGTAAAGTCGAGGGGACTAAGAAGATGGAGTTCCTCGGTGAGAAGCAGGACTACTTGATCCTCACCACGGTTATCAACGAGATGACCTTGCGTGTGCCTGTCGACAAGACGGACGAAGTCGGTGTGCGGCCACCCGTATCGGCCGACGAACTAGAGGACCTCGTGTCCGTGCTTGCGAAGCCCGATCCGCGTGTGCCGAGCAACTGGAGCCGCCGCTTCAAGAATCACCAGGAAAAGCTAAAGAGTGGCGACGTCTACCAGGTGGCCGAAGTTGTTCGAAACCTTGCTGCTCGCAACCGTGACGCATCTCTGTCTGCTGCTGAACGTACGATGTATGAACGGGCTCGCGTCAACCTCGTGTCCGAGATCTCGCCCGCCCTCAAGGTCTCAGCCGAGGACGCAGAGATTTACCTTGACGAGGCGCTTGCCAAGGGTGTTCTCAAAGACGGCGAAGAAGAGACACCGAAGAAGAAAAAAAAGTGACGGAGCGGGGCGAATGCGCCCCGCCTCACTCCAACTGTGATTCAGGCCGGACACGGCGAGGTATTCGTGCTGTGGTTGTCCGAACCACTGTCTTTGGGCTCGCTTCACTTTTGGTCCACGGTGGTAGTGACGTACGTGCAGTTGTGACCTGAAAGACTGTATGAATATGAGCGACATCACCGCAACTGCCTCCGGTCAGAACCCTGAAGACGACCGGAAGAAGATCGCCTTCCTCGGTACCGGCGTAATGGGTGCTCCGATGGCCCGCCATTTGAAACGGTCTGGTCACAACGTTGTTGTCTTCAACCGCACAGCAGCAAAGGCGTTGGCTTGGGTTGCGCTAAATGGTGGTCAAGCTGCGCCGACTCCAGCTGAGGCCGCAGAAGGTGTCGACATCGTGATGATGTGTGTCGGTAATGACGACGATGTGCGTGAGGTTGTGTTCGGCGAGACAGGTGCGTTGTCATCGATGGCGCCGGGATCGATCCTCGTCGATCACACCACGGCCTCTGCAAGCCTCGCTCGCGAGTTGTCTGCGGCGTGCGAAGAGCAAGGGATCGGGTTTGTTGACGCCCCCGTCTCCGGTGGACAGGCTGGCGCAGAGAACGGACAGCTCACCGTGATGTGTGGCTGTGACGACGTTGAGGTGTACGAACGAGCAATTCCGGTGATCGGTGTATTTGCCAAGCAGTGTGCGCTCCTCGGGCCATCAGGGTCTGGTCAACTTGCAAAGATGGTCAATCAGATTTGTATTGCTGGATTGGTACAGGGCCTCGCCGAAGGATTGAACTTTGCGGAACGCGCCGGCCTGGACATCGCAGAGGTCGTTGGTGTGATCGGAAAAGGTGCTGCACAGAGCTGGCAAATGGACAACCGTGCAGGAACAATGGCTGAGGGCGAGTTCGACTTCGGATTTGCTGTCGAGTGGATGCGTAAGGACCTGGGCATCTGCCTCGAAGAAGCTGAGCGCAATGGTGCCCGTTTGCCCGTAACCGCCGTAGTCGATCAGATGTACAAGCAGGTAGTCGCCCGCGGCGGTGACCGCTGGGACACCAGTAGCTTGATTGACCTCCTCCGCAACGCCTGATTGGTCTATTAAGGCCCAGCGCAGCTTGTCGTAAGCCGGGTGTGGGCGTGTCAGGCGACCGCTTCAGCTAGCACGTCGACAATAGTGTCGATCTGTTCGTCGGTCGTGACCAATGGCGGACAGTAGGTGATCGTGTCCGTACCGATCGCCCGGGTAATCACTCCGGCTTTCAACATTGCATCGCGCAACTGCACCGCATTCTGGTCGCCGCGGAGACCCACTGCGAACACGGCCCCAACGCCGCGGACGTGATCGACGCCTCCGTCATCGGCAATGGCTCGGAGCCCGCGTTCTAGGCGGTACCCCATTGCGCTGGCTGCCCTTAGGAGCTTGTTCTTTTCGAGGATCTCGATGTTCTTCAGGCCGGCAGCGCAGGCTGCGGCGTGGCCGGAATAGGTGTACCCGTGGCGCAGGATGAAGTCGCGGTCTGATTCGAGTGCTTCACTGACTCGCCGTCCAACGATGACGCCACCGAGTGGCATGTAGCCGGAGGTGACCCCCTTGGCGAACGCAGTGAGGTCGGGTACAACGTCGAAGTGTTCTGCTGCAAACCAGGTTCCAAGACGGCCAAATCCGGTGATCACCTCGTCAAAGATCAACAGTGCGCCGTGCTGGTCGCAGAGCCGGCGGGCTTCGTCGAGGTAGCCATCGTTGGGCGGGTAAACGCCCGCTGCGCCTTGAACAGCTTCAGTGAGGACGGCTGCGATGCGGTTTGAGTTTTCTGCCATCAGCCTGGAAAGTGCCTCGATGTCGTCGGCTGCCACCTGCACCACTTCATCGAGCAGCGTCCCGTAGCCCTCTTTGTTGAGTGGGAGACCCTGCGCGCTAGTTCCGCCGTAGTTGGTGCCGTGGTAGCCGCGAACGCGCGAGATGATCAAGCGGCGTTCAGGCTGGCCGTCGAGGACTTGGGTCAGCCGGGCCAACTTCATCGCCGAATCAATGGCCTCTGAGCCAGAGTTGGTGAAGAAGACTCGAGCGTCGGGCATCGGGGTCAGATTGGCGATTTTCTCGGCTAGCGCGTCGGCGGGGCCGTTGGTGAAGGGGTCGAAGCATGAGTAGGCCTCGATTTGACGGACTTGACCAGCGATTGCGTCAGCCATATCACCGCGTCCATGACCGATCTGGCAGTACCAGAGACTGGCCATCGCGTCGATCATCTCGTGGCCGGTGTGATCCCAGACAAGTGATCCCTTACCGTGTGTTATCGAGGGGAATCGCTCACGGCTTGGCTTGGCGAATGGGTGGAGAAAGGCGCCGGGCATGGCTCCATTGTGCCAGTCCGGGCCGATGAACACCGGTGAGTCAACATGAATCTGCACCACCAATCGGTCTAGGGTCAATACAGCGACCGGCCACTAGCCTGCGGTGCCATGCAGAAGCCTGAGATCACCATCCCCGCCGAAGATCCGCCCGCGGAGCTCGTCATCGACGACATCACCGTGGGCGACGGCGACGAAGCTGTCGCCGGCCACGGCGTCACCGTGCACTACGTCGGCGTGTCTTGGTCGACCGGTGCCGAGTTCGACGCATCATGGAACCGTATGGAGCCATTCCGCTTTGGCCTCGGCCAAAGCCAGGTCATTCAAGGCTGGGACGAAGGCGTGCAGGGGATGAAGGTCGGTGGCCGTCGTCGTCTCACCATTCCACCACACATGGGTTACGGCGATGCTGGCGCTGGTGGTGTCATCGCAGGCGGCGAGACACTGGTCTTTGTCGTTGACCTTCTCGCCGTCGGCTAACTGCCGAAGCTCCGAACACCACTGAATATCGCGCCGTATGGGCGCGCGAGGCCGGTGGGCCTGAGTGGCGCATCTGCCTTACGCGTTGTGCGTTGCGGGGTTTGGAGAAGCGACCATCGCGGGCGCGACGCCTTCCTCGAACTTGGAGACGAATCGGTACCGATCGCCGCGGATCGTGGTTGTGCGCCATTCGATTGGGCGACCATCGGCGACGCTGAGTCGTTCGAGAAAGAATGCTGCCTCGCCGCGTCGCATGTCCAGCAACGTTCGTTCCTCTGGCGTGGGGAGAAGCGGCGAGATGCGTTCCCATCCTGCGTTTGGGCGGACCCCGCAGTGCTGTTCCAACTCGTCGTACAGCGCTGTCCGCTCGAAGTCGCTAGTCAAGAGCGGCCATGCGACCTCTATCGGCAGCCATGCCCGGTCGATTGCGAGCGGTTGGTCGTCGGCGCATCGGAGGCGTTCGAGATAGAGCAGGGGAGCGGCGGGTGCCAGCTCGAGTTGTGCAGCAATGGTGGAGTTGAGGTCCTCGCGGAGCTCGAGCACCTGGCTGCGTTGGACTGCGCCCGAGGTTTCGACGGAACCGAAGAGGCTGTACAGCGCGCCGAGGGGTTGCTCGAACTCGGTGCGGTTGACGACGGTGCCGCGGCCCCGTTCGCGGCGCAAGATGCCCGAACGGTTGAGGTGTCCGATTGCCTCGCGGACCGTGTGTCGGCTGACACCGTACTGCTGAACAAGTTCGTGGTCGGTGGGAAATCGCTCGTCGAATTCGCCGGCGTCGAGCCGCTTCTTGAGGTCAGATTCGAGCTGCGCCCACAGGGGCAGGGGATTCGAGCGGTCGAGCGCCACGGGTTCCTTTCATTGCTCAGCGCATCGCGCTGGAAAGATACGGACAAACGGANTCTACCTAATCTCTCCGCTGGTTTGGCTGACGATCTGCTTCGACTTTTCCNAGAANGCTNGTGTCTGCNCGGTCTGCTGAGGGTGCGAAAAGTCCGTACATATAGTACGGTTATTAGTACATGGAAGCCAACCACACATCAATGGGGCTGCAGCATGAGCGGTGAAATCATCGCCGTCGTGCTTGGACTGATTGTCGGGGGCTCACTCGGCGCCCTCGGTGGCGGTGGGTCGACCCTCGCGGTTCCAATCCTCGTATTCGTCGCTGGAATGCAGGCCCAGGACGCGACCACTGCCTCACTCCTCGTGGTCGGCATCGCCTCAGCGTTCGGAGCGGTCGGCCACTTCCGCAACGGTAACGTCCGGCTTGGCGCAGGTATCGCGTTCGGTCTTGCCGGCATCTTTGGATCCCGAGTCGGAACGCTCATAAACCGGCAAATCGACGATCGAGTGCTGCTCGGTGCGTTCGCTGTGCTGATCCTGTTTGTTGCTGGACGGATGTATCGGAGTGTCGGTGCGAGGTCTGCCAAGTCGGCGGAGATTGAGCCGGTCCCCGACGCTGAGGTCAGAGGCGCCACCCTCGTTGCTGCCCGACCGATAGCAAAACGAACCCGCCGTCACCTCTCGGTAGCAGCGCTGTCGAAGCTCGCTGTCGCTGCAACCGCCGTGGGGTTGCTCACCGGTCTGTTCGGAGTCGGGGGCGGATTTGCTGTCGTCCCAGCGCTCACCCTGTTGCTCGGCTTCCCAGCGAAGGAAGCGATCGGCACATCACTGGTCGTCATCGTCGTCAACGCCGCAATGGCACTCGCCATGCGCAGTGAAGACCTCGGATTTGACTGGGCAGTCGTCCTGCCATTCCTTGTCACCGTCACGATCGGTGTCGTCGTCGGCGCCCGAGTGACTGCCGACGTCGATGCTGATCGCCTGACCCGAAGCTTCGCTCTGATGCTTGGGGTGGTCGGGATCTATACCGCTGCTTCCACAGTCCTCGGCGTCTGACGTCGGCTTCATCCTTCAAGCCATACAAATCGAAGATTCGAACCAGGAGATTTACATGACCAGCACCCTTACCCATCCAACAGGCGTACTCGGCACCGACGTGATCGACGCAGCGACGCTTCGTCAACTGCTCGCCGACGACGCGGGCCTCAGAATTCTCGACGTCAGAAGCGGCGCTGAGTTCGCCAGTGTCCACATTGGTGGGTCCTACAACGTTCCCCTCGACACGCTCGCGGAACACGCCAGCGACCTCGCCGATGTGGGCCATCCGGTCGTGCTCGTGTGCAAGTCTGGCGCTCGAGCTGACCAGGCGTACACCACGCTCAGTAATGCTGGCAAACAACAACTGCATTTGCTCGACGGTGGTCTCGACAGTTGGACGGCGAGCGGAAACGACGTCGTTCGTGGGTCGTCGAAGACCTGGGCATTGGATCGTCAGGTCCGCTTCGCTGCCGGGTCGCTCTCACTCGTCGGGATGTTGCTGTCGGTCGCCGTTCCGCGAGCGAAGTGGCTAGCTGGAGTCGTGGCGGCGGGGTTGACGTTCTCGGCAGTGTCCAACACCTGCGCAATGGGCAATGCGCTTGGGCGGCTGCCCTACAACCGTGGTGCCAGGTGTGACATCGAGGGCGTGCTCAAAGACATGCAGGCAACATCATGATGTCCTCGTATCGGAACCATCCAATCAACGACTACGCGTCGGTAGTGGGCCCAGACACGCAGTTCATCGATGTCCGTCAGCCCACCGAAGTGGCGGATGGCAGCATGCCAACGGCAAGCAACATCCCACTCAACCAACTCGCCGACCGGCTGGCTGAACTCGATCCGACGCAGCGCACGGTTGTCCTGTGCCGGAGTGGTGGTCGGAGTGCGCAAGCGGCCCATTTTCTCGCTGGCGCTGGGTTCGTTGACGTCGTCAATCTCACCGGTGGCATACTTGAATTCTCTGAAGGAGCACAGCGATGAAGTTCACGCAGTACTACCTCGATTGCCTCTCGCAGGCGTCGTATCTGATCGGTGACGAATCGTCAGGTCGAGCAGTGGTGGTCGACCCGCGTCGAGACACCGACGAATACATCCGCGACGCAGCAGGCGCCGGTCTTACGATCGAATTAATTATTGAGACGCACTTTCACGCAGACTTTTTGTCCGGGCACCTTGAGCTCGCTGCAGCCACCGGCGCAGAGATCGCGTTCTCGTCGGTTGCTGAGACTGAATTTTCGTCGCGGAAACTTGCCGACGGCGAACGCATCGAACTTGGAGAGGTGGTCCTCGAGATCCGGCACACGCCCGGGCACACGCCGGAGTCAGTCAGCATTGTGGTGTGGGAGCACGCCGACGATGTCGAGCCCTACGGGGTNCTGACCGGCGACACGNTGTTCATNGGCGACGTNGGCCGNCCCGATCTGCTGTCGTCGATTGGATTCACCCGCGAAGAACTNGCCGCTCANTTATACGACAGCCTGCACGACAAGCTGCTNACATTGCCCGACGCCACCAAAGTGTTTCCAGCACACGGAGCGGGGAGTGCCTGCGGTAAGAACCTGTCGACAGACACGTGGTCGACGATCGGTACGCAGCGCACCACGAACTACGCGCTACTCGCTGATGACAAGGAAGCCTTCTTCGATCTGGTGACTGAGGGTCAGCCTCCAGCGCCGAGCTACTTCAGCTATGACGCTGTGCTGAACCGACAAGACCGGGAGCTCCTTGACGAGCATGCGTCGCCGAAAGCCGTGGACCTCGATGGCTTCGATCTTCTCGTCGGGGGTGGGGCAATGATCATTGACGGGCGCGATCCCGATGAGTTCGCCCGTGGGCATTTCGCCGGTTCGATCAACGTTGGACTTAGCGGTCGTTACGCCGAGTTCGCTGGCTCAGTCGTCCCGAGCGATGTCGACATTTTGTTAGTTGTTGGTGATGGATTCGAAACTGAAGCTAAGAATCGTCTCGGCCGTATTGGTTTCGATCGTGTCATCGGCTTTCTCGAGCAACCGCTCGCTGTTATGGCGGCACATCCTGATCGAGCTGAGCGTGCCTCGCGGCTGAATGCAGCCGAGTTCAGCAAACAGCGCGACGGCATTGAAGGTCTGCAGCTCGTCGACATCCGCAATCCGGGCGAACTTGAACATGGCTCCATCGAGGGGGCTGTAACTATTCCTGTTGGTCAACTTCCGGTGCGAAGCAGCGAACTCGACCCAGTAGCTCCAACTGTGGTCTATTGCGCTGGTGGATACCGCTCATCGGTAGCAGCGAGCGTGCTGCGGCAGGCAGGCTTCGCTGATGTGTCAGACATTATCGGTGGATACGGGGCTTGGCAGAAAGCAACAGCCTTGACATCGAGCTGAGCGTCTGGTGGCGCCTTCAGAGGCGCGGCGCGCCCTTGAATTGACCAGCCATCACACGCTCTTCGTCACTGAGGGATCCGGAGAACACCACAGGGGGTTTCCGCTTTCTTCACCTTCACCCGGACTAAGGCGGCGTAAGCCGATCCGAACACAAGAAAGCCCAACGGGCGACCAAAACCCGACTCCCTCATCCTCTACGTTCCCACAAAGCAAACTTAGGATCGGAATGAGGTTGACCGACACCAAAGCCAACGTTGTCAGCGTCTCTCTGCGGCGCTTTCCCCGTCCCTGCACGAGCGGATCATCACCCAAGTCGTTGGCGCTGTGTTCCAGCTTGCTGCGTTGAGCCTGCTGATCGAGACCTTAAGTGACCTCACCCGCCAAGATCAGAGAACGACGTCGGAGTCAGCAGAACTCGGTCGATTTCGACAAGAGAAATCGCCGAACTCTTCGATTCCCCACTGGAGCGGATACGGGGAATCGAACCCCGGTCAACAGGTTGGAAACCTGTGGCTCTACCATTGAGCTACATCCGCAAAATAACGTCTTGTATCGTAGCGCCGTGGGCAGACGTGACGCACCTGCGTCGTCAAGATCGTGCGCATTGTTTGGTTCAATGGTTGAGGTGAGCGCCATGACTGAGAGTGACTTACTGGTCAGAGTCCGCAAGTTGCTGGACAAAGCTGAGAGAACAGTCAACACCCACGAAGCGGACGCATTTTCTCGCAAGGCAGCGGAGTTGATCGCTGAACATCGGATAGACCCTGAACGTCTTGCTGCAGTTGAGGTATCGGACGATTTAGGGGTGACGGAGATTGAACTGGGCCGTGGCGCCTACGTACGGGCGCGTTTGTCGTTACTGCAGGCTGTTGCTGACGCCCATGATGTTCGGGTGGTGTTTCAGTCTCGGCGCCATGGCACGGTCGCAATGGCGGCGGGATTTCGAAGTGACCTTGATGTTGTTGAGGTGATGTATGCGTCACTGCACCAGCAGGCTGCCTCGCAGATGGCTACCGAAAGACGTCAGACGGGAGCGGCGACGCAGCAGTTTCGGCGGTCATTCTTGTTTGGCTTTGCGGAACGTATTGGTGAGGTGCTCGGCGAATCACAGCAGCGTGCGGAGCAACTGGCCGCTGATCAGCCTGGACAAGGAGCGGGACGCGATGCGCGGGCGCTGGCGACACGCGACCGGGAGCAACAGATTGACGACTACGCCGCTACAGCTTTCGGTCGGGTACGAACGGCTCGCGTTCCTAGCGCAGCGCAAACAGGTGGTTGGGGCGCAGGCGCCGAGGCTGCGGGCGGCGCTGATGTCGGGCGCGACCGGCTGCCGGGCCGCAAGGCAATTGCGCGTCCGGCCAACGGATGAGTGACCCTGACCATTCCGCAGTGTATGCAGCAGAACTTGCAGCGTTTGATGGCACTGACTTGGAGGAGGTGCAGCCGTTTGACATGATCCGAGGGGCGCTGGAGCGTGTAGTGAATGAATCCTGGTGGTCAGGTGGGATCGTCGATGTTCGGCGGGCCCGTTCCAATGCGTCGTCGTCGTCCACACGGTGCGCTGTTAGCGAGCAAAGCCTTAAGGCAATCATCAGGCTCTCGGCCCTGCAGATGACTGTGGCGACTGCAGCTCACGAACTCGCACACGTATTGGCCGGAGTGGAGCGAGGCCACGACGCTGTCTATCGACGGGCGTACCTCGATGTTGTTCGAGTCATTACAAACCTCGACACGACCGACCGCCGTCATGACACCCACGTCTCTCAACTTGCTGACGCATTTGCACGAGCTGGGCTGTTAGTGGGGAAGCGTGCCTGGCAAGCGCCCCCCGAGGCAATCGGTGGAGCATTTGCGCTCTGAACCTCAGTAGGCTCACCGGGCCCAATAGGGCGGATACGGGGTGTAGCGCAGCTTGGTTAGCGCGCCTGCTTTGGGAGCAGGAGGCCGGGAGTTCGAATCTCCCCACCCCGACAAAGAAAGAGGCTGTCGCGAATCAGCAGCAACATCACCTGTCAAGAGGAGAACAGCCAATGCCATTGCGTGATCGACGACAAGGTCGGCGCCAAGACCGGAGAGAAGAGCGTGAGACCTTTGGGGCGGGAGGGAATGCTGTCCGATATCGCATGCGCGAGCGGTTGGTGTCTATTGGTGATGACTTTTGGATCGAGGACAGCAACGGAAACCGAGCGTTTAAGGTCGATGGCAAAGCCCTTCGTATCCGCAGCACACTCCATTTCGAAGACCCCTCGGGTCGACGCCAGGCGTCGATTCAAGAACGCAGGGCGCGCATACGCGACACCATGGAAATCGAAGGGCCAGACGGCTCGACGATCGCCAAGGTCAAGAAGGCAATGGTCACCCCGCTGCGGGACCGATACACAATCTCGGTTCCAGGTAGCGATGACCTAGACATCCAAGAAAACATCGTCGACCACGAATATGAGATCTCCGCCGGTGGCAAGAAAGTCGCCCAGATCTCCAAACGGTGGTTCCGGGTGCGTGACACCTACGGAGTCGAAATTGTTCCCGATGGCAACGACATTCTAATTCTGGCTTCCATCGTGGCAATTGATTCCATCTCTCGCTGAGACGGGAAAGCGTCGAGGCCGCTCCCGAAGAAAACCCTCACTGCATCGATTTGTGGCGCTCGGAGCAGGAGGCCGGGAGACCGTCAACGGATTCACGACGACAGTAATCGCGCAGTGCGTGGCCTGCGAGTCGATTCAGCCCTACATGTCACCGGCAACCGAGCGTTCGCAGCCAAGGTGCAGGGGCGCAGCACTCCGGTTCGGCGACTGCTGAAAGCCCGAGCCAAACCAGCCGACCTAAAATAGGCGTCGTGAGCAGCGTCGAGTACGAGACTAACGATGGGGTAGCCACGATCCGGCTCAACCGGCCCGGAAGCCTGAATGGCATGAACAGCGAGATGATGAGCGAACTGTCAGGAGCGTTCGCTGCAGTCGATGTCGATCAGACTGTCCGCGTCGTCGTGCTAACGGGCGCTGGACGAGGGTTCTGCGCTGGAGCCGACCTGGCAGCGGTGCGCAACAGCGACGAGGGTGCTGCGAGCGTTGAGACCATGGAGGCAATGTTCAATCCGGTCATGCGGGCCATTGCATCGTGCCCTGTGCCGACGGTCGCACGGATCAACGGCGCCGCCGCTGGAGGTGGGTTCGGTTTGGCGATGTCATGCGACATCACGATCGCAGCGTCGTCCGCATTCTTCGTGTCAACCTTCGGTCCACGACTCGGCCTCGTTCCCGACCTTGGCACCTCCTATCATCTAGCTGCGCGCGCCGGTGCCGCACGGGCGCGCGCCGTTGCGATGCTCGGCGACCGGATTACCGCTGACCAGGCTGCCGAATGGGGATTGATCTGGCAGGTAGTTGACGATGACGAGCTGGACGCAGCTGTCGACGAGGTAACAGCCACGCTTAAACGCTCGTCGCCGACAGCCATGACCCGCATCCGCAGCATGCTGGCGCAGGCCGCACGCAACACGTTGTCTGAGCAGTTGGACCTTGAGCTTCACCATCAGCGCGACTTGATCCCCCTTAACCTCGACGAAGGTGCTGCTGCCTTTGTCGAGAAGCGCGACCCGGACTTCGGTCCAACACGCTGACAACGTTTGCTGATGTAAGAGCAGTCAGCTCGCTCGGAGGTCGCAGCCTGCCGGAAAAGTCCTCAGTAACTTGTAGCCGAGGATCCGGCCAGTATTGGACGAGACCGAGCGCCTCTCGAAGGCCAAGCGAGTCCTACTACGATGCCGCAGCGGTCGCCGCTGCCGCAGCCGATCATCTTGGGAAGACGCACAAGACCACCCTGTCGCAGATAGCAACAGGTGCGGTCATTGAAGGTCCCTAAGCATCGTTACTGAGCTAACGCCGAATTTCGCGCAGCACTGCAAACCCCCTGATCGCAGGGCCCTTCTTCAAGGAGCCGGCGACGCTCAACGCATTGGATGGAATGCGGTCCCGGCCTGTCTCGTTACCTACCCGCTGTCCGACTGATTGGATCGCGTGTGCTGGCTCTACGAGATCAGTGTTTGCACCCTGGGTCTTCAGTCCAGCCTCGATGCAGGAACGCCAATAACGACATGCGGTAAGGGTAGGCGACGTGCGCAGGCAGGTGGCCCGGGCCTCGCCGAGCGGCGGCGGAGCAGCTCCCGCCTGCCCGGCTCGTAGCTGTTGCGCTGACCTTCAACCCGATCTCACTTGATCGATAATGCGGCGAGGGGCGGGGGAATGAAGTGTTGGCCAAGAGCAGAGGAGATCTCCTCTCCGATACTGAGGATCTTGTGATCGGACCACTTCGGACCGATCAATTGCATGCCGACCGGGAGGCCATCTGCAGTCTGACCAATTGGAATCGCCACCGAAGGAAGGTGGGGCATTGTCGCCAGACCCGCCCAGAACAGAATGCCTCGGTAGGGAGCGTCTGAACCGTTGACGTCCAGCGTGCGCTTACCGTATGACCGCTCGGTGTCGTGCAAAAACGCTGCGACCGGTTGGATCGGGGCGATCATTACGTCGATGCTCTCGAACACGTCGGCCCATGCCTGCTGGGCAATCGCTCGCCGCTCGTTCGCTGCCAGCCAATCGCGGTGCGACAACACAGAGTTCCGGGCAAACATGACGCCGTCGTTGTCGGAATGTTCGGAGTTCCCACCAGCTTTCGTGACGAGTTTCTCCCACATATCGCCCGGAAGCTGCGGTGACAGTGTGGAATTAAGCAACTGCATGTAGTTGCGATGAAGATCCGAAGAAGCGATCGCCGGTCGGATCTCGCTATCGACTTCCGCGCCTTCGTTGCTCAGTTGGCGCGCGGCGTCTTCAATGAGGCCCTTCACGCTGCTGTCGACTGGAGCTATTGCATCGTCAGACCACACGCCGATCCTCAGGTCCGCAACGTCAGGTTGTTGCTCGAACCGTGGAAGCTCAGCACCCGGCATTCCTCCAAATGCCGAACCGGAGTTGGTCAACACCTCGAGCAAGATTCGAAGATCGCCGCATGAGCGACCGAGCGGTCCGAACACGCCAAGATCTGACGATGTCAACGAACCGGTCGGCCCGGGAATATGGCCGCGTCCCGAAACGAGGCCGTAGGTTGTCTTCAGCCCAAAAATCCCGTTCAAACCGGCCGGCTGACGGATCGAATTGCCGATGTCGCTGCCAATTTCGGCCGTTGTGAAACCGCAGGCGACGGCCACGGCAGCGCCACCCGATGATCCGCCTGACGTTCGGGTGAGGTCCCACGGGTTATTGGTGATTCCGTACACGTCATTGTACGTCTGGTGGTCCCCGGCGTAGTACGGAACATTGGTCTTGGCCCACACAATCGCTCCTGCGCGCCGGAGTAAACGCACTACATCGGCGTCGCGCGTCGGCACGTGATCGGAGAGCTCCGGAGCACCCGCAGTAGTCACCAGGTCAAGCGTCTCGTAGCAATCCTTGATCGTCATTGGCAGACCATGCAGCGGCCCGCAGTGGTCACCAGCAGTACGCGAATTGTCAGCTGCAGTTGCCTCAGCTCTGGCCCGCTCCATGTCCATCGCAACAACGGCGTTGACCGCAGGATTCATTAGAGCAATGTTGCTCAGCATCCCGTCGAGAAGTTCCACACTCGACACCTCACGCCGCTCCAGCGCGATCAGCAGCTGCAGGGTGGTTGCGGTCGCCAGATCAAGAGTGGTCACTACGAAAGAGTAGCGGTCTCCCATCCCGACCTGGTTGCCAACGACCTCTGGAGAGACAGCTGAGGACAACGAGAGGTTGAGGCCAGAACAGGCCGCTCTCACTCATTGACCTGCGGGTGGCGCCACCCGGCGGCTTTTTCGGTATCCATGATTATTCCTGCGCTGGTAGGAGTTGGAGTGTCGTACGGACCTTCCGTGTAAGCAGTCCGTACCTCGTACTCTCGGCACTCTCCCCCCTGACCCTGCCAGCCGGGTACGACTTCACGATGAGGCAACGCACCGCCGAGTCGCGAGCCTTCGAGTCACCGATCAGGAACAGGTGGTGGAGAGTTGCCCAATCACGGCGTCTGCCGAAGTCAACACAGCAGTAATTGACGAAACAAGCTGTTCAGCATCTTCGACCGAGACTCCGCCGCTCAGACCGGCAAGAGCAGAGCCCAAGTCAGAGACCGCTGACTCGAGCGCAGCGATCTCATCCGATGCGACGTCGGAACCGCTGTCCTTGAGCAGTGTGAGGTCTGATTCAATTGCNTCGAACCGTTCGGTAACGGCATCGGCACCGCCAGCAACAATGTCGATGTCGCCGATTGTTTCAATGTTTGACCGCAGACTGTCGCCAGCGTCACAGAAGGCGTCTGCGGATGAATCGTCAGAACCACACGCAGAAGCGAAGCCCAGCGAAAGCCCCGATAGCGCAACGACACTGACCACGCGACGCAATCGCACCTGAAAGGAAGAGGGACCGGCTGTTCGGGGCGCCTCATTCAACGATCTGGCGGTCGGCATCGTAAGCGAAGTTGGCGTTGGCTTACAGACGAGGTTGATGAGCTTCTGTTTGAGGTCCATGAAGATGCCTTTGTCCGAGGTTTAATGAAAACGACCGAAAGATTACCGGTCGATGTGCAACATTGACGTTCAGTAGAGGATTGCTGTCCCGCTGGTGCCCATCGCTCGACTCTGACGACGATGCGCATACCACGTCGCGGACGGGGTCGCTGCCGCACCGCAGGGATTCCGGCTCTCATCCAGATTGACCGCGAACGTTTGGTTCGACTGCGCTTCGCCTCAACTCGGACCAGAGCGCGAGACTTGGGCATGGAGTTCTTGGATCCGCGTGGGGTGTCGAGTCGATCAATTGAGGCATACGACCTCCGTGCAGAACTGAGAGAGGGAGACACCGTCGCGTTGTTCGCAAACGGATTCCCCGACTCGGTGGCTTTTCTCGATCATGTGGGACAGGCGCTGTCGCAAGAGTTGCCCGGCGTTGAATTCATCCACCTCGACAAAGGAAACGCCAGCGCGCTGGCTAGCGAGGATCACCTCTCGACGATTGCAGACACATGCTCTGCCGTCGTTGCGGCCTACGGTCATTGAGGCAGCTGCACCTCCGGCACCGTGCGTGACGGAATTGAAGTAGCTCGAAGAGGCATCGCTGCTGTTGCTCTCGTCACTGAACAGTTCTGGTTGCAGGGTGACTCGGTCGCTACATCGGCTGGCATGCCGGACATTCCCCGGCTGCGTCTCCCGCACCCTGTTGCGGGCAGTGGCCACGATGCAATGGAACGAGTCGCCCAGGGGATCGCGGCGCGCATCGTCGCTGTGTTGAGCGGCAGTGCAGCGCCGGACAACGAGTTGACCAGCGCGGTGTGAGCGGAGCGGCCATCATGTTCAATGCGGTCAACGAGGCCGAAGCGCTTGAGCTTCTTCACCAGAGCGGTTGTACCGACGGACTCCCGGTTGTCATCCCCACACGCGATCGCGTCGACAGGCTTGTGCTTGCTTCAGGCCTTGACTCCGACGTTGATCTTGGAGCGATGGGTCCGGGCGGGGGAGCGGCGACAGTAGAGAAGCTCGCGATCAACGCAGTGATGGCCGGTTGTCTGCCGGACCAAATGGCGGTTGTTCTGGCTGCAGTTCGAGCAATCCTCCAGCCGGCTTTCGACCTCGGCGAGATGCAATCGACGACACACAGCACGGCGCCGCTCATGATCGTCAACGGTCCTGTCGTTGGCCACTGCGACATCGCAGGCGGCTTCGGCGCGCTGGGCCCGGGTCACCGCGCAAACGCATCCATTGGTCGAGCGGTTCGGCTCTGCATGATGAATATCGGTGGAGCTCGCCCTGGCGTGTCAGATATGGCGCTGCTCGGTCACCCGGGTAAGTTCAGTTTTTGCCTCGCAGAAGATGAGATGTCGTCTCCGTGGGAGCCCCTAGCAACGGCTTACGGCTATTCGTCTGACGAATCTGTCGTCACAATTTTAGGAGCAGAGGCGCCGCACTCTGTCGTGTTTACGAACGATGCCGACGACAAAGACTCACCGCAACGGTTGCTTCGTGCGCTCGCAGTGGCCATTGCCAACACGGGTTCGAATAACGCCAACCTCTCGGGCGGCGCCACTGCCATAGCGCTAAACCCGGAACACGCCCAGGTACTTGCCGATGCTGGCATGAGTCGCAGCGATGTGCAGGCCGAATTGCAGCGGATGGCGGTGAACACCCGCGGGCAGATTCGCTCGTTCAACACAGGTTTCATTGCAGCAGGCGACGACAATGACCTCATCCCGGCTGTCCGTCGGCCTACTGACATCGTTTTGTTTGTCGCTGGTGGAGCCGGCCTGTATTCCGCAGTCTTTCCCTCGTGGGCGGCTGGTACGCATCGCAACAGCGTGGTGCACGAGATCGTCGCAACGGACGCCACCTGCGAGCTGCCGTGGAAATGATCATCCTCCCAACCAGTGGACAGCCCAGTCGGCGGTTGGAATTGAAACGGACTGACTGACGTTCAGCGTCGTTCGCCGGTCAAAATGCGCCGAGCGGTGCGATGCGCGTGCACGCACGCCTCGGTGGGGTTGTAGCGCCACCTGTGAAAGGTTAAAAAGCCAGCAGCGAAGGCATCTCCTGCTCCGGTGGTGTCCGTCACGTCGGTAATGCCCGTGGTGGGCACCGTGTACGTCTCATCATCTGTAGTTTCTGCCTCAGCCGGGACTCTGATCAACGCAGGTTCCGGCCCATTTTTAACGACAGCGATCGCGTCCGCAGGAAGTCGATCGAATCCGAACATGTCCGCCTCTGACCGATTCGCAAAGACAATGTTGGGTCGCAGACGAACTACCAACGCCCTGACGTTGTCGAGTCCTGCGCTAGCCATGAGCGCAGTTGAGGACAGATCGAGTGAAATAGCAATGCCGCGGTCGCGAGCCCAATCAATCAGCGTCACTGCAGTGAACGCGGTTGCTCCTTCAATCAAGGAGTAAAGCGGTACGTGTAACGTCGCTATTCCGTCGAGCCATTGTGGGTGAGGATCAGCGAGTTCTGCACATGTCCGGCGGTCGGTGAGCATCGACCGCTCAGCGTCCGGCCCAACGAGCACGACGACCGTCCCAGTCGACCCGGACCGTTGGACGAACTGCGTGTCGACACCAGCGGCTCCCAGTTCGGTGACCAATACGGTTCCGACGGCGTCGCTGCCGATTTGCCCGAGAAATCGCACCGGCTGGCCAAGGACGCCGGCAGTGGCGGCGACGTTGGCGGCACTGCCGCCGCGGCGCCGTGAAACTATCGCTGGGGTGTCAGTCGCAACGTTGATGGGGCCGGCGAAATGAACGACGATGTCATCGACCAAGTCGCCGAGAGTTGCGAGCACGAAATGACTGTAGGCAAAGGGACATCAATTTGCCCGGTTCTCAGTACCCGACGATTCTCATTTCAACGGCCACCAGGGCCGGCGGTAAAAGACTCTCGGCTGATCGGACCGCCTTTTGATCGGCAGAACGAAGACCTTCTAGAACATCGATGGAAGCCCTGAAGACCGGTACGCCATCGCTCCAACCTTCGCTTCGACCCGAATCAAGACGAATCTGTGTGCGGTATCACCGAGGCGCTCTGCGATGGCGTCGGTATCGGAAAGGCTGGGGCAGAACGGAAGGAGTTGCTTGGCTCTTCCCCGAGGTGGGCTGTAGCTGAATACCCTGCGG
The DNA here is from genome assembly GCA_002711735.1 of Ilumatobacter sp. Classification (GTDB taxonomy): domain Bacteria; phylum Actinomycetota; class Acidimicrobiia; order Acidimicrobiales; family Ilumatobacteraceae; genus Ilumatobacter_A. The sequence goes on along the minus strand of PASB01000046.1, from coordinate 117 downwards.
ACACAGAGGTCTGATCTGCTCAGCTACAGCTAACTCGTCGAACTCGACGGCGATTGATTCGGTGATGACGTGCATCACGTCGCGAGCGAACAACAAGAGAGATTTAACGTGTCGCTC
>PASB01000045.1 GCA_002711735.1 Ilumatobacter sp. | reverse complement strand
TCGAACAACTGTGGGTGATCGAAGACTGCTTTTTCACAGCAGGTATCTCGCTCGCCGCAACCGCGCTCGCTCGCACGGACCGACTCCAAGTTGGTCTTGGCATCCTGCCTGCGGTGGCGCGAAATGCCGCTGTCACCGCAATGGAGATTGCGACGTTAGCCGAACTCGCACCAGGGCGATTGCTTGCCGGCATCGGGCACGGCGTGCAGGACTGGATGGAACAGATGGGTGCCCGCACACCGTCACCTCTGACGACGCTTGACGAGGTGATCACCACTGTCCGGCGACTACTCCAAGGCGAAACCGTTACCTTTGACGGTAGTGAAGTGACGATGCGCAACGTGAAGCTCGTTCCAGCACCCACTCAAATACCGCCGGTATTGGCCGGCGTTCGCGGGTCAAAGTCGCTGGCACTCGCCGGCCGAATTGCCGACGGCGTCGTGCTCGCGGAAGGCTCAGGCCCCACCTATGTGCGACAGTCAATCGAGCGGGCCGGAACACCCGACGGTTTCCGCACCTCGGTGTTCAGCGCTCTGTGCCTCATCCCCAACCGCAAGTTGGCTCATCTCGCGATGAGTCCATTCGTCGCCAAGCTACTCAGCCAACCAGAGGCATGCATTCAGGCGCACCCGCACTATGACGAGATGCTCGAACGTTTCACAGCGGATGGCTCCGAAGCCATCGTCGATTTTCCCGACGAATGGTGGGTCGATATCGGCGCCATCGGCACGCTCGACGATGTCGTGACCCACATCGAGGCGCTCACCGACGCCGGCGCCGACGACGTCAGCCTTTTTCCTGGCCCGACACTCGACCTGGCCCGTGACAGCCTTCAGTCAGTAATCAAGATCCACCAGGCTCTCGCTGTCTGACTTCATCGCTCCGTTCGCAGACCCAGAGTGTGGCACCAGCGACGCCTTCGCTCTGCACAAACGGGAGAAGTGCGGATCAGACGGCAAGTTCGTTCCAGGACTTGTACTTGGAGTTCTCGCCGCGCACGGTGGCCAAATACGCCTCGGACAGGGCGAGCGTCATCGGACCTGGGCAAGGAATATCCCGTTCGTCAACCGAGTTAATAGAGCTGACTTCAGCGGCGGTGCCACAGACAAATGCCTCCTCAGCGATGTACAGATCACTGCGAGCGATGTTGTCGACGCGCACTTCGAAGCCAAGATCCTCAGCGAGCGACGTGACCGTATTCTGCGTGATCCCCTCGAGTGCACCTGCTGACAACGGCGGGGTCAGTAGCTTGCCCTGTCGTGCGACGAAGATGTTCTCCCCCGTGCACTCAGCTACGAGTCCGTTGGGGGCGAGCATGATCGCTTCGTCGTAGCCAGCCTTCAGTGCTTCGACCTTGGCAAGTGAAGAGTTGACGTAGTTGCCGACTGTCTTCGCCGCTGGGGGCATCGTGTTGTGATCGTGACGCGTCCACGATGAGACCTTCATCCGCACCCCCTTCTGGACGGCATCATCGCCGAGCAACGCTCCCCACGGCCAACAGGCGATGGCGACCTCGGTCGAGCAGGGCAGTGTGTTGAGTCCCATTTCGCCGTAGCCGAAATACGCAAGTGGACGGACGTAGCACGATGCCAGACCCGTCGAAGCAACCGTATCTTTGGTCGCCTGAATGAGCTCTTCCGGTGTATACGGGATCTCGAAGCCGAGGATCTTGGCCGACGAGAAGAGCCGCTCGATGTGCTCGGTCAGACGAAAAATCGCCGGACCGTCAGCCGTTTCGTAGGCCCGAATGCCTTCGAAAACTCCGGTGCCGTAGTGCAGCGTGTGGGTGAGCACATGTACCTGGGCCTGATCCCAGTCGACAAGTTCGCCATTCATCCAGATCTTTGGCGTGGGAGTAATGGGCATGGCGTCAGTGTCCCACGCGCTCGGCGATGACGTCACCTACGTCGGTGGTGCTGCCAGTAACCGGATCAGCACATGCTGCACGAATCCGATCCGCAGCACTACCTTCCTCCAGGAAGTCAAGCATGAGAGCCGCGGACAAGATCGCTGCTGTGGGGTTGGCCTTGTTCTGGCCAGTGATGTCGGGGGCTGAACCGTGCACCGGTTCGAACATCGACGGGCCGGTGCGGGTCGGGTTGAGGTTGGCCGACGAGGCCAGGCCAATGCCGCCCGATACAGCGCCACCGAGGTCTGTGAGGATGTCGCCGAACAGGTTGTCGGTCACAATCACGTCGTAGCGATGCGGATCCTGCACGAAGTAAATGCACGCAGCGTCGACATGGTTGTATGCCGTGCCGACTTGCGGGTACTCGGCAGCGACCTCGTTGAAGGTGCGCTCCCACAGAGTCCCAGCAAACGACAACACGTTGGTCTTGTGCACCAAGGTGAGGTGCTGGCGTTCCCGGCTTGCAGCCAGGTCAAAGGCGTAGCGAATGCACCGCTCGACACCCATCCGAGTATTTACTGATCCTTGGGTGGCAACTTCGTACGGCGTTCCGATGCGCATCGCTCCACCTTCACCGACGTATGGGCCCTCGGTGTTCTCACGAATGACGACGAAGTTGTGTTCCGTGTCGCTTCCCGGTGCCGTGCCGAGGAACGGTCGCTGATTGATATAGAGGTCAAGGTCAAAGCGCATCTTCAACAACAGTCCGCGCTCAATGACCCCAGGCTTCACGTCGGGATGACCGACGGCGCCGAGAAGGATGCAGTCGAAGGGCCGCAACTCGTCGAGCGTTGCGTCGCTCAAGATCTCTCCGTCCTCCAGATAACGGGCACCACCGAGATGGAACTCCTTTGTGGCGATGTCGACTCCGGCCGCCCGGACGACCTTTATGGCCTCTGCGGTGACGTCCGGGCCGATGCCGTCGCCTCCTATCACTGCAATGTTGTGCGTCATACGACGAGCGAGGCTACTCAACTGCACTGCGGATGAACCGAGTCACGAAAACGGTCTGTCCGGATTTGTTACTTGTATCGTTTGGTAAATGGCAGGAGCGAAGTTGTCGAAGTCCGCATTCGAACGTCTTCAGGCAGAGTTTCACGACCTCACGACCCGTGGGCGCATCGAGGTTGCCGACAAGATCGAACGGGCACGCGAAGAGGGCGATCTCAAGGAGAACGCCGGCTACCACGCAGCGAAGGACGAACAGGGCCACATGGAAGGACGCATCCGTCAGCTGGAGTATCTGATCGATGAGCCAGAGATTGTCGAGAACCAGCTGTACGTCATTGTCTACGAGGGCGACTCAGACGACATGGCCGAGCGCTACATGATCGGTAACATGGAAGAAGAAATCGATGGCGCTGAAGTCATTAGTGCCACCTCGCCGCTGGGGGCAGCACTTGAAGGCTCAGCTCCAGGGCAGTCGATTACTTATGACGCTCCCAACGGAGCGCTCACTATCAAAGTGCTGAGCGTCGAGCAGGTCTGAGCGTCCTCCGTTGACTGAGCCTATTGCTGCGTCGCCCATCCAGAAGCCTGCTGTTCCCGAAGGAAAGTTCGTCCACCTCGAGGGCCGGGGCGACATTTTGGTTCGCGAATTCGGTGGCATACCGGGCGCTCCGACCATCATCCTTCTCCACGGTTGGACAGCATCGGCCGACTTAAACTGGTACCGCTCTTACCGGGCGCTCGGCGAGCAGTATCGGGTCGTGGCTTTCGACCATCGAGGCCACGCCGCTGGTCTCCGGACGAAGAAAGCGTTTCGGCTCGAAGACTGTGCCGACGATGCTGCCGATATCGCCTCCGCTCTGGGCATCGATTCATTCATTCCGGTCGGATATTCGATGGGCGGACCAATTGCACAGTTGCTCTGGCGGCGCCACCCGGACCGTGTCGACGGACTCGTGCTGTGCGCAACCGCACCGTTCTTCTCGAATCGTCGCCCTGAGCGATTATCGTTCCTAGGCCTCGCCGGGCTTGCCACGGTAGCTCGCTACACCCCCGAGCAGGCCCGAGAGTGGCTCACCGAGCAGGTCTACCTACAACGCAAGAGCGAGCAGTGGGCGCCCTGGGCAATCGAAGAAGCGGCAAGCCACGACTGGAGGATGGTGCTCGAGGCTGGAAAGGCCATCGGGCGGTTCTCAAGCGCTGACTGGATCGGTGACGTCGACGTCCCAACGTCGGTACTGATCACCATGACCGACCGCGTGATCCCACTCACCAGACAAGTGAAGCTGTTCGAGATGATCTCGCAAGCTGAGGCGTTTCGCGTCGATGGCGATCATGACGCAGCCGTAGCTCACGCCGACCAATTCGTGCCAGCACTCCTCCGCGCCCTCGATTCAGTCGTCCGCCGGAGGGTCTCGTCGTGAAGAAGATGACATGGCTCGGGATACTGGGAGCGCTCGCGGCGACCATCGTTATCTCGCGACGCTTTAATCGGACCGCTATGAGGACATCGTGGAAGGGCCGCAACGCGCGGCTCGCACGCATGGGAGTCAAGGTCGGTGGCACCTACGCGTCCACTGCTGCGCGCAAAACGTTCGCATCTACGAAGCGCCGCAATGAGCTCGATCGAGCACGCGAAATTAAAACCGCCCAACAGGTTGCTGACGAACTCGGCCAAATGAAGGGTGCCTTGATGAAGCTTGGCCAAATGGCTAGCTACCTCGACGACGGACTCCCTGAACCACTCCGGCAGGCGCTGGCACAGCTCCAGTCAAATGCTCCCCCCATGTCAACTGAGCTCGCCGTTGCCACCATCGAGGCCGAACTCGACGGGTCCGTCCGTGACCTGTTTGTCGAGTTCGACCCGGAACCAATTGCAGCTGCATCGATCGGGCAGGTGCATCGGGCGATTATCAACGATCCGACGACGGGGTCTGAGCGTGCCGTGGCCGTCAAGGTGCAATACCCAGGAGTCGACGGGGCGATCACCTCTGACTTAAAAAACGCCGACATGCTCGGTGTCATCCTCAAGCAAGGGTTCGGTGGACTCGATCCGACCGAAATGGTCGACGAGATCAAGATCCGCCTCGCTGAAGAGGTCGACTACGAACTCGAGGCCCGCAACCAGCGCGAGTTCTACGATTACTACGCCGGGCATCCGTACATCCGCATTCCTGAGATTGTTCCTGCCTACTGCACCAAACGGGTACTCACATCCCAGCTCGTCGATGGGTTCGGATGGGCCGATTTGCTTAAACGGCCCCAGGTCGAACGGGATCATGCCGGTGAGGTCATCTTCCGTTTCGTCTTCCGCAGCCTGTATCGCATGGGTGCGTTTAACGGCGACCCACACCCCGGCAACTACATCTTCCACGACGATGGCACGGTCACATTTCTCGACTTCGGTCTCGTCAAGCACTTCACTAGCGACGAACTCGACACCTTTGCATCGATGGTCGAAGCGGCTGCCGTAAAGCACAACCCGCATCTCTTTCGCGAAATTCTCGAGCGGGCCGGCATGTTGCAAGCCGATGCGCCTGTCGACACCGACGAAGTTGGCGAATACTTCTCGCTGTTCTACGACACTGTGGCACGCGACGAGCAAATGACATGGACGCGTGAGTACGCCAACACAATTGTACGCCACACCTTTGACCGTGAGAGCCCGATTAGCCAGTACGCCACGGTGCCAAGGGCTTTCGTGTTCATCCAGCGAATCAATCTCGGGCTGTACGCCTTGCTCGGTGAACTAAACGCCTCCGGCAACTATCGACGCATCGCCTCAGAGCTTTGGCCATTTGTCGATGCTGGCCCAGATTCGACGATCGGCGAGGCCGAAGCTGTTTGGCTAGCGTCTCGCCCCTGAGTGTCGGGTATGCCAGGCTCAGCCAATGGCACGCACCCTATGGTCAAACGGCACGGTTCTCGATGGCACTGGGGCAGCCCCATCGGTGACCGACATCGCTATTGAAGGCGGACGAATTGTTGAGATCGGTAACGCCCTTGACGGGGACGAATTGATCGACTGCACCGGCCGACTAGTCACGCCGGGTCTGATCGACTGCCATGTGCATTTCATGGCAGATGGCGACTTCAGCACCAACACCCACCTGGGAACGCCGTTCTCAATGAACTTCTTCCAGGCCGCGGAGCGGATGCAACGCACGCTGGCCTGCGGCGTCACTGCGGTGCGTGAGGCAGGTGGCGCCGACCTTGGCGTGAAGGAAGCGCAGGAGCATGGCCTGATCGCCGGACCGCGGATGCAGTTGTCGATCACCATTCTCAGCCAGACCGGCGGCCATGGTGATGGATGGGCGGTGTGCGGCGCACACATGCCGGGGATGATGGATGAGCATCCGGGTCGGCCGCACAACATCGTTGACGGGCCCGAGGAGATGCGTAAGAAGGTTCGCGAGTTAATCAGAGCGGGAGCTGACGTCATAAAAGTGTGCACATCGGGTGGCGTGATCTCGATGCGAGACGATCCCCAGCATGCGCACTTCTTGGCGGACGAACTTGATGTGCTTGTTGCGGAGGCCACGGCTGCAGGTCGTTTTGTGATGGCTCACGCTCAGGCGACCGATGGGATCAAGAACGCAATTCGTGCCGGAATTCGGTCTATCGAGCACGGGATCTATCTCGATGACGAGGCGATTCAGATGATGCTCGATGCCGGCACGTATCTCGTCCCCACCCTTATTGCACCGCTCGGCTTGCTCGAGGCAGCGGATCGCGGCATCGATCTTCCCGCTGTCATCCTCGATAAGTGCCGTGCTGTGGTCGACGTTCATCGCCAGTCGATCCGCAAGGCCATCGACGCCGGCGTCAACATTGCGATGGGGACCGATTCGGGCGTTACGCCGCACGGCCAGAATCTGCGCGAACTCAGAGCAATGGCTGAACTTGGGATGTCGCCAGCTGCAGTCTTCGAATCGTCGACACGGGTCGCCGCTGAACTGATGGGCGTTGATAGCGACCTTGGCACGCTCGAAGTCGGCAAGCTCGCCGACGCCGTCATGTTCAGTGGCACCGAACTCGACGTCAGCGATCTGCATCCTCGGGTGGAGCGAGTGTTCCAAGCCGGCGACCGCGTCGCTTAACGTTGACTGGGCGTAGACGTCTCAGTAAGCGCCAACGAGGTCAATAACAATAACGATATCGGTGTCGGCCGGAAGTCCGATCGTCGGGTTGCCCTCGTCGCCGAAAGCGAGTGATGGCGGGGCCGTGATCGCTCGTCGGCCACCAACACCCATGCCTGGCATACCCTGGACCAGTGCCGGGAACCCGGTCGGATCCATCGGAATTTGTATCGGCTCGTCTGTCCAGGTGCTGTCGAGTTCGACACCATTGTCTGCTCGGAAGAGCACTAGATGGAACACAGCGGTCTGCCCTTCTTCAAGTACCGCTCCGTCGCCTTCGATGAGATCCTCAAAGGACAGTTCGGTGGCGCCTTCGGATGCGTCAACACCGGATTCAGTCGGGGCTTCATCCGGATCGGGCGGCTTGATAATTGATCGGATATCGATGACGAACGTCAGTGGTTCGTTCTCACGGATGATTTCACTCCGCGCTGCCTCGCCGTAGGCCATTTCGCTGGGAATGTCGAGTTGCAGTTGTGCGCCTGCTTGCACCCCGATGAGGCCGTCGTTCCACCCAGCGATCACCTGCGCTTCGCCGAGAGGGCCAACGGCGAAAGGCATCGCCCGGTCGTAGCTGTTGTCGAATTCCACTCCATCAAGGCTGCGCACACCGACGTAGTCGACAATAACGGTGTCACCAAGTTCCGACTCGGGCCCGTCGCCTGCGATCAACACGGTGACCTCAAGCTCCACTGGCGCCTCTCCGGGAAAAGCAATATCGGTCGGCTTATCGGGGCTCGTCGGCACGGGAGCCGACTCGATGGTGTCATCAGTGACGGCATCGTCGGCAACCGCTGACGAATCGACGACATCATCGACCGAGTCCTCGACTGCGGTATCCGAAACGGCTTCGGAATCTGCGCCGGCACAGGCGGCACCGAGCAGGGAGAGGGTGACAAGAATGGGAATCGTCCGACGCATGGCTCGCACGCTACTGGCGCGTCTGCCAACGATTCGTTCACCCTCCCGATGTGCAGATCTCAAAGGACTTCTTGTAGGTCGAGACCAAAATCCAGCACCCGAGACGAATGCGTCAGCTCACCGACAGCGATAAAATCGACCCCGGTCTCAGCGACCTGACGAGCGGTGTCAACAGTGAGGCCACCACTCGCTTCAAGACGCACGTTCGGGTTCAGTGCATTGCGAAGATGCACGGCTTCGCGCATCTGACCCAGTGTGAAGTTGTCGATCAGCACATCGTCTGCTCCAGACTCAATGGCAAGGCGCATGACGTCCACCGAGTCGACCTCGATTTGAACAGAGATGGTCGATTCCAGGGCTTTGACAAGGGTGTACGCCTCGACAACCCCACCTGCGGCGGCGACATGGTTGTCCTTAACGAGAGCCATATCTGACAAACCCATGCGATGATTCACACCCCCACCGCAGCGCACCGCGTACTTCTCGAGTGCCCGCATTCCAGGAGTGGTCTTACGGGTGTCGCGAACTGCGGCCGACGTGCCCGCCAGAGCATCTGCCCACTTCCGGGTCAGCGACGCCACCCCAGAAAGATGACAGAGCAAGTTGAGCGCAGTTCGTTCCGCAGTAAGCATCAGCCGGGTGGGTGCTGTGACTTCGACCACCTTCATTCCGAGCTCGACTTGCGATGCATCGCGAACGAGATACTCCAGTTCACTCGCTGCGTCCCCGCAAACGGTCTCGATCACTGCGGCGACGACAGGTAAGCCCGCCACAACTCCGGCCTCGCGTGCGCCCAAGGTCGCAATGCTGCGCTGATCCGCCGGAATCGTGGCCGTCGAGGTCACGTCGATACCGCCCATCAGGTCCTCGGCGATCGCATGGCGGATCAAACCTGACAGCGCATCGGGGTCGAGTCCGGCGTCGAGCAGATGTCGCCGCGTCACTTCCGACAGCGCATGAAAAACGAACATTGCCGCAGTGTACGACGGGGCAGGAACTGGTCAGACCCCGGAAGGGGCTCCCGACACGGTGATCGTGCCGGCGGCGTCGAGCGCTACGTCAAGATGCGTTCGCCACACATCGCGCTCTTCGGGAAAGTCGGTGCGACGATGACAGCCGCGGCTCTCGGTGCGGGCTTGTGCTGCAGCCACTATCGCAGCGGCGATGGTCAGCAGGTTGGTGCCCTCCCATGAGCGTCGGGAAGGCTCTACTAACTCTCTACTCGTGGCAAGAGTGTCAGCAATCGATCCGATTGCGCCTGCCGCTGACGCCAGCGACTCGGCGCTGCGCAACACGCCGACATAGCGGGACATCGCAGAGCGGACCTGCAATACTCGAGACGGGTGCAAAAGCGCCTCCTCAAGCGGATCGTGCGCTGCATACTGAGCGTCAGGATCAGGCTGCACAGCGTCAGGGAGCTCCCAGGCAAGATCGCGGCCGACTCTGGTCCCGGCAACAATCGACTCGGTCAAGCTGTTCGACGCCAGCCGGTTGGCGCCATGCACGCCGGTGGCAGTGACCTCGCCAGCAGCGTAGAGGCCACGCAATGTCGTACCACCGTCAAGGCCGGCGCGGAGACCGCCACACACATAGTGCGCGGCGGGTGCGACAGGGATGCGTTCAGTCGCCGGATCAAGCCCAATCTCGCGACATGCGGCGGTAATCGACGGGAATCGCTCGTAGAAGCGTTCTCCCAAATGGGTTGCATCGAGGTAAACATGATCAGCGACACCGGCCGCCGTCTCGGCCATGCGCCTGCTGATCGCTGCAGCAACAACGTCGCGCGGCGCAAGATCTTCTTGAGGATGCACCCCTTCCATGATTCGTTCACCTGCGGCGTCATAGAGGATCGCCCCCTCGCCCCGCACTGCCTCAGACACCAACGCCTGCTGCCCGGTGGCACCCGCTCCACGCCACATCACTGTTGGGTGAAACTGGATGAACTCGATATCGGTCACCGGCAGGCCTGCTCGGAGCGCCATCGCTATTCCATCGCCAGTCACCGCTGGAGGGTTCGACGTTGAGGCGAACACTTGGCCGTACCCACCGCAGGCCAGCACCACCGCACGAGCTGTGATCGTTCCGACCGATACCAGCGCTCCACTAACGTCCGTTTGACCTATACGGACGCCCACGACCTGACGCTGACCGTCGGCTGCGGTGCCCATCACCAGGTCAAGAGCAAAAGCTCGAGCCATCACATCGACACCTGCACCGAGCGCTGACTCATCGAGAGTGCGTTGAACCTCGGCCCCCGACTGGTCTCCGCCAGAATGCACAATTCGATTGTGACTGTGTCCACCTTCACGGGTCAGCGCTATATCATTGCCGCCGCTCTCAGGATCGAACGCTGCACCAAGTCGCATCAGGTAGCGGATCGACTTTGGTGCCTGCATGACGAGTTCGCGCACGACGGTTTCGTCGCAGAGGCCGGCGCCTGCGGCGAGCGTGTCTCGAACGTGATTCTCGATCGTGTCTGATGGGTGAAGTACGCCAGCTAGGCCACCTTGGGCCCATTGTGTCGACCCAGCTGAAAGCACATCTTTGGTTACAACAAGCACGCTACGCACCGGGCGACACGCCAGCGCTGCCGATAGTCCGGCAGCTCCTGAACCAAGCACGACGACGTCAACATCTCGTTCCCACGTCGAGGCGGGTGCGGCGAGTCTGCGAGGCAGCATCAAATGATCTTCGCGATCTACTCGGCGGTCGGCGACGTCGTACCGATGGCAATCATTCGCTCGACCGACATACGAGCCTGATCGGCAATGTCGTGATCAACCGTGACCTCGTCGGTGAGGTTTTGTAGGCAATTGAGGAGCTTTGCAGGAGTGATCATCTTCATGTACTTGCACACTGCTGCGCGGTTGACGGCTTCAAACTCGACGCGAGGTGCCGCCTTTTGAAGCTGATGGATCATGCCGGTCTCGGTGGCAACAAGGACCTTGCTCGCGGTCGTCTCACGCGAAGCGGCAATCATTCCGCCGGTAGACAAGATCTTGGTCCGCTCCTGAGGCACCACGCCGGCCCCAACGAGATAAAGGGCGCTGGTGGCACAGCCGCACTCGGGGTGCACGAACAGTTCAGCATCTGGTTCCGCTTCAACACGTTCCTTCAGGTCAGCGCCATTAATGCCGGCGTGTACATGGCACTCACCCATCCAAATGTGCATGTTCTCGCGACCAGTGACGCGCTGGACGTGGGCGCCGAGAAACTGATCGGGGGCGAACAGCACCGGGGTCTCGGCCGGGATCGAGTTAACGACATCCACGGCGTTCGACGACGTGCAGCAGATATCGGTCTCGGCTTTCACCGCCGCTGTGGTGTTCACATAGCTAACAACGACGGCACCGGGATGCTCTGCCTTCCAGGCTCTGAGTTGGTCGGCGGTGATTGTCTCGGCAAGGCTGCATCCGGCACGCTCATCAGGAATGAGGACCGTCTTGTCCATGCTCAGGATCTTGGCGGATTCCGCCATGAAGTGAACACCACAGAACACGATCTTCGATGCTTCGACTTCGGCGGCCACGCGACTGAGGCCGAGCGAATCGCCAGTGTGGTGGGCGATGTCTTGAATCGCGGGAAGCTGATAGTTGTGGGCCAAGATGACGGCGTCTTTTTCCTCAGCAAGCGTCAGCACCTGCTCACGCCAGTTGGAAGGAAGCAGTTCCACATTCGTTGCCGTGTCGGTCACGAGGCCCAGCGTAGGCCCCCAACCGACGACCTGATCAGTTCACCGGCTTGAAGGGGGTTGGGATCGTGGGTCGCGCCTCGCCGCGCCGTCCTGCCCGCTCGTTCCCGGCAGACTGCACTCATGAGGATGAACCCTGCCCCACCGTCGGCAATTGCAGCCGGCATCGTCTTCGCAGGAGCCGGCGTCGCCCACTTCGCGAGGCCCGACTTCTTCGAGGCGATCGTACCCGACTGGTTTCCAGGCGCTGCGTTGGCCAACCGGGCAAGCGGAGCCGCCGAGCTGCTGCTTGGGATCGGCATGTTCAATGCCGCGACACGGAAAATCTCCGCACTCGGATTGGTCGTGCTTACGATTGCCGTGTTCCCGGCGAACATCGATGCTGCGGTCAACAAGGTCGAGCCAAAACTGGTCGACGGCCGATTCACCCGGAGCGTTGGGACTGCAGCGGGCCCGGCCAACTGGGCCCGCCTCCCGGTACAGCTTCCACTGCTCTGGTGGCTGTGGCGCGAATTCCGCAATGCAGCTCCCGCAGCTTGACGGAGTGCTACAGCCGGATCTCGCTCGCCGCAGCCACGATCATTGTTCCGAAGCGTTTGCCAGGCTGCTTGGTGAGACGCTCGACCGGCCCACTCACCGACAGTGCTCCGATGATCGCGCCGTCGGCGGTGTGAATCGGAGCGCTCACGGAGGCAACGCCGGCCTCGCGCTCACCGACGCTCTGCATCCAGCCATTGCGGGCAGGCTCCCCTTCGAGCAACCGGCCGGACGAGCCGACCTCGATCGGCAGCAAGGATCCCTCGGGAACAATCCACCGCAAACCATGCGCTGATTCGAGTGACAACACACAACGCCGCTGGCTGCCCTCCCGCACGAACACCTGAACGGCCTCACCAGTTGCATCGCGCAGCGCAGTAGCGACCGGTCGAGCAACGTCGACGAGCGGAAAACGATTGGCCGACAACTGTCCGAGGGCGACTAGACCATGACCAAGTTCAAAGCGGCCAGATGCGTCGCGCCGGAGCAGTCCGTGCGCTTCCAGGGCACTCGCCAGACGGTGTGCCGTGGCCCGGGGAAGGCCGGTCGAGGCCTGCAGCTCGGCGAGACCACGTGGCGCATCGGAGACAGCTCGCATCACGACCATCGCCTTGTCGAGCACACCGACGCCAGTCTCTGGCACGGTCGCAGCATTTTCTGATACTCTGTCCATACTTCAAGAAAAGTATCTCACTATGTGGGATGCTGCAACCATCGAAGGTCAACAGGAGTTCGCAATGGGAAAGACCTTGCCAGAAAAAGTGTGGGACCGCCATCTCGTTCACTCCACCGAGGGTGAGCCAGAACTGCTCTACATCGACCTCCACCTCGTCCACGAAGTCACCAGCCCGCAAGCGTTCGACGGCCTCCGGCTGAGCGGTCGAGGTGTGCGCCGACCCGACCTCACGATTGCGACCGAGGACCACAACGTCCCGACCGAGAACATCAACCGACCGATCGCTGACCCGATCTCTGCCAAGCAGATCGACACGTTGCGAATCAACACCGCCGAGTTCGGCATCACGAACTTCCCCATGGGCGACCCCAACCAGGGCATCGTCCATGTCATCGGACCCGAGCAAGGTCGGACCATGCCGGGCATGACCATCGTGTGCGGCGACTCCCACACCGCAACGCACGGTGCGTTCGGTTCCATCGCCTTCGGCATCGGCACCAGCGAGGTCGAACACGTGCTTGCGACGCAGACACTCCCCCAAAGTCGACCAAAGTGGATGTCGGTCACCGTCGATGGAGACCTCCAGCCCGGTGTCACGGCAAAGGACGTGATTCTCGCGATCCTCGGTGAGATCGGCACCAGCGGCGGCATCGGCCACATCATCGAGTATCGCGGATCGGCAATTCAATCACTCTCGATGGAAGGCCGCATGACGGTCTGCAACATGTCGATCGAGGCCGGCGCCAAAGCCGGTCTCATCGCTCCTGACCAAACCACGTTCGACTACCTCGAGGGCCGCGCACAGGCTCCACAGGGCGCCAACTGGGATGCAGCCGTTGCCGACTGGAGGACCCTGTACACCGATGATGACGCCGAGTGGGACAAAGAAGTCGTGCTCAATGCCGCGCAGATCGCTCCGCACGTCTCGTGGGGCACCAACCCTGGCCAGGTCGCCTCCATCGACACACCGATTCCTTCACCAAGCGATTTCGACAGCGAGACCGCCCAGGAGACCGTGCAGCGCGCGCTCGACTACATGGGCCTCGAAGCCGGCCAAAGCATGCGCGACGTCAGCGTCGACACTGTGTTCATCGGTTCGTGCACCAATAGCCGGATCGAAGACCTCCGTGCCGCCGCCACGGTGATGGAAGGCCATCAGGTCACCGTGCCGCGCGTGATGATCGTTCCGGGTAGCCACAAGGTCAAAGACCAAGCGATCGAAGAAGGTCTCGACAAGATCTTCACTGCTGCCGGCGCGGACTGGCGCGAACCCGGGTGTTCGATGTGTCTCGCAATGAACCCTGACAAGCTCGCCCCCAAGGAGCGCGCTGCCTCGACGAGCAACCGCAACTTCGAGGGCCGCCAAGGCCCCGGTGGTCGAACCCATCTCGTCTCGCCGGCCGTCGCTGCGGCAACGGCGGTCAAGGGCACGTTCTGTACGCCTGGCGACCTGGAGGCGACATCATGAAAGCTGTGGAGGTCATCACCGGAACCGGTGTGCCATTGAAGCGGTCCGACGTCGACACCGACCAGATCATTCCCGCCGTTTGGTTAAAGCAGGTCGAACGCACCGGCTTCGAGATAGGCCTCTTCTCTGCGTGGCGCGATCAGCAGGACTTCGTCCTCAACGACGAGCGTTATGTCGGCGCCAACATCCTGGTCGCAGGCCCCGCCTTCGGCGTCGGCTCTTCACGAGAACACGCTGTATGGGCCATCCAGCAGTACGGCTTTGACGCCGTGATTGCGCCGAGCTTCTCAGATATCTTCCGCAACAACTGCACAAAGAACGGCCTCGTGCCGGTCGTGGTTCCTGAAGTAGTCGTCGAGGCGATCTGGGCCGCCATCGAGGACAACCCTCAGACGTCGATCGTGGTGGACATGAGGCAACGCAAGATCGAAGTGCCCGCTGCAAACATCGACGAACGATTCCCGATGGATGACGCTACTCAACACCGGTTCCTCAACGGCCTTGACGACATCGCCTTGACGATGACCCATGTCGACGAGATCACCAGCTTCGAAACGAACCGCCCCGCCTGGATGCGCTGAGACGACTTGGTGCCAGGCACCAACTTGTCTCAGCCCGGCCTACCCACGCCCATTCCAGGTTTCAATGCTGCTGGCTGACTCGTCCTTGACCTGAGGCACTGGCGAAACTTCGGGATGGCGGAAATTTCTGGAACGTCGACCTCTGAATATGCGCGGCTCGGTGACTTGCTGAGCGAGACGCTCGATAGCGGCGAGGACGTCGGTGCGTCGGTGTCGGTCACCGTTGAGGGCGAGACCGTCGTCGATATTTGGGGCGGTTGGGCCGATGAGGCCCAGACCACGCCGTGGGGTCGCGACACGATCACCAATGTGTGGTCAACGACCAAAACAATGACGTTCCTGTCGACACTCGTGCTCGCTGAGCGGGGGTTGCTCGGTTACCACGAGAAGGTCTCGACGTACTGGCCCGAGTTTGCGCAGAACGGCAAGGCCGACATTGAGGTCCGCCATCTGATGGGTCACACCTCGGGGGTGAGTGCCTGGGAGCAACCAGTGGCAGTTGAGGACATCTACAACTGGGAGAAGTCGACGTCAATGCTCGCCGCCCAGGCACCATGGTGGACGCCAGGCGAGGGCTCCGGCTACCACCCGCTCAACCAGGGCCACCTGCTCGGTGAAGTCATCCGCCGAATCGATGGTCGAATGCTCGGCCAGTTCTTCGCCGACGAGATCGCCGGACCGCTCGACGCCGACTTCCACATCGGGCTCGACCCCAGCGAGTTCGATCGAGTGTCCAATGTGATCCCGCCGCCGGCGCTTGCAATCGACATGTCAACGATGGATCCTGACAGCGTGCTGATCAAGACCTTCACCGGCCCCGCACCCGATGCCACCGAGTCGTGGACGCCAGAGTGGCGCCAGGCAACGATCGGCGCAGCAAACGGCCATGGCAACGCTCGCTCGGTCGCACGTATCCAAGCGATCGTTGCCAACGGGGGAACCGTTGACGGAGTCGAATTGTTGTCGCCCGACACGATCAAGATGATTTTCGAAGAGCAGGCCAACGGCGTCGACCGGGTCCTCGGCCTTCCGGTGCGCTTCGGGATGGGTTACGCCCTGCACTCCATCGCCGTCCCTTACCTCCCCAAAGGCAACTACGCCTACTGGGGCGGTTGGGGCGGCTCATCGATCATCGTCGACATCGATCGCAAGATCACCTTTGCCTACGTGATGAATCGAATGGACGATGGACTACTCGGCGACACACGCAGCATCGACCTAGCGACCGAAGTGTTCAAGCACTAACCAAGAGACTCAAAATTCGACGACCATCTTGCCCGTGTTCACCCCGGCGAGCAGACCGATGAACGCCACTCCGGCATTCTCGATGCCGTGCATCACGGTCTCTTCGGACTTGATCGTGCCGTCAGCCAGCCATCCGCCGACTTCACGGATGAAGTCTGCGCGCATTTCGCCGTGGTCGCTGACGATGAACCCGCGGATGTTCAGACGTTTGCCGATCAAAAGCGTCAAGTTGCTCGGACCAGGCGCCGGTTCGGTGTTGTTGTACATCGAGATCGCACCACACATGGCAACTCGACCATGCATCTTGAGTGCGTGGATTGCCGCCTCGAGGTGGTCGCCGCCGACATTGTCAAAGTAGACGTCGATGCCGTCGGGCGCTGCGGCGAAGAGCTGCTTGGCGACCGGGCCCGACTTGTAGTTGAACGCAGCGTCATACCCAAGCTCATCGGTGAGCCAAGAGACCTTCTCGTCCGACCCGGCAGAGCCAACGACGTGTGATGCACCCTTCAACTTGGCAAGCTGGCCAACCAGTGAACCGACAGCACCGGCTGCGCCCGACACAAACACGGCTTCACCATCCTGAAACGATGCGACGTCGAGGAGCCCCGCGTAGGCGGTCATGCCCGGCATCCCGAGCACACCGAGGTTCGCCGAGAGCGAGACCCCGTCGACCTGCGCAGCGGGTTGAGTCTGTGATGCAGGCATCACGGCAATCTCGCGCCAACCGAGGCCGTGGACGACGTGATCGCCAACGGCGATGTCGGGTGAGTTCGACTCGATGACTTCGCCGACGGCTCCACCGTCAAGCGGCTGGCCGATCTGGAACGGCGGAACGTACGACTTCACGTCATTCATCCGGCCCCGCATATAGGGGTCGACCGACATGAACCGATTGGCGACGACGATCTCGCCGTCCTGCGGCTCACGAACCTCGACTTCGACCACTTCAAAGTTCTCGGCAATGGGCGCGCCTTGGGGGCGGGAAGCAAGATTGACGTGGCGCGAGGTACGGGTCATGGGCTGACGATACCTATACCAGCCGCTGACCGGACCGGGCCCGGCTGTCTGTCAGCGAGTGGCATGCGCGTTGAGCAGGTGGGCAACGGCCATCGTGAGCTTGCGAGCAGTTGGCACGTGCAGATATTCATTCGGGCCATGCGCGTTCGCATCCGGACCGAGCACCCCGGTGATGACGAACTGCGCCTCGGGGAACTTCTCACCGAGCATGCCCATGAATGGGATCGAGCCACCTTCACCGAAACTGCGCGCTGGTTGACCAAACGAGGCATTAGACGCTGCATCAAGGCCCACCTCAAGCCATGGCGCAGTTGCCGGAGCATTCCAACCAGGCGCAGCGTCAGTCTCGTGAAAGCGGACCAGCGCGCCGTACGGCGGGTCGGACTCGAGAGCTGCGATGATCGCTGCCAGCGCGACAGCCGGGTCCGCTGTCGGCGGGAGGCGGAACGACAGCTTCAGCGTGGTGGATGGCCGCAGCACATTGCCCGCCCGGGCTGCCGGCGGCAAGCCGTCGGCGCCGACGACGCTCAGCGTGCCACGCCATGTTCGAGCAAGCAGCTGTTCGGCAGGGTCGTCAGTGGTGGGACCCGCGCCATCAACGAATGGGTAGTGAGTCGCGATCGCGCCGATCTCCTCCGCCGTGGACTGCGCCTCTGCCAACCGCCCCTCAGGTACCTCGACCTGCAGTTCAGGAAGCAGCAACTCGCCGCTGCTCGAGTCTTCGATCCGTTCGAGGAGTTGCCGAGCAATGCGGAACGTGGACGGAATCATTCCCGAAGCGTCCCCCGAGTGCAGGCCCTCGGTGACAATGTCGACGGTGAGCTTACCCATCACCATGCCGCGCAGCGAGGTGGTCACCCACATGCGGTCGTAGTCGATGCAACCCGAGTCAAGACACACAACCAGGCTGGGGGTGCCGATGGTGTCGGCGAGCGCGTCGATGTAGGCGGGAAGGTCGGGTGATCCCGATTCCTCGCTCGCTTCGATCAAGACCACGCAACGGGTGTGGACCCCTCCGGCGGCGTGCACCGCCTCAATGGCCGTAAGGCTGGCAAACGCTGCGTAACCATCGTCGGCACCACCGCGGCCGTACAGCCGATCGCCTTCCAGTACGGGCGTCCACGGGCCGAGGTCGTCACGCCACCCCTCCATTTCAGGCTGCTTGTCGAGGTGTCCGTACAGCAGCACGGTGTCATCTGCCGCTCCGCCGACCGCTGGCGGTATCTCGATCACGATCATCGGGGTACGCCCCGGCAGTTCCATCACATCAAGCGTCATGCCCGGAATGGGCCGGTCGCGGCACCACCCGGCAATGAGGTCGACCGCCTCAGCCATGAATCCGTGTTCACGCCATTCCGGGTCAAAGTCGAGAGAGACATTCGGGATCGCGATGTAGTCGTGCAACACCGGCACGATGCCTTCCCATATGTTGTTCGCGTGATCCGCGACCGCTTCGGCATCCAAGGTCCTCATGGTCGGCAAGCTACTGCCGAACCTTCGCTACGTGAGCAGAAGGCGTTCGATTCGACGGGACGCGACCGTCGCGCCGACAACGGCAAGCACGACCAGTACTACTGCGTGGCCGATCAACGCTGGCGACCACTCCCCGAGGTTTGAGGCCCGGACCAAGACGACACCGTGATACAGCGGGCTCAGCTGGACCAGCCATGCCCAGTCCCCGTACTGGGACACCGGGTAGAACGTCGCAGAAAACAAGAACAGCGGCAACGTGATCGCCGGGACATATTCGAAATCCTCCCACGACCGCATGAAGGTCGTGAGCGCCATGCCGATTGCTGCGAACGAGAAGCCGATCAGCACACAGATCGGCACGGACAGCACTATCCATGGCGACTGCACCATGCCAAGGGCCCACATCGCCAGCATGAACGCCGTGGAGTACAGCGCTCCACGCAGCACCGCCCAGGCAATCTCGCCGAGGGCGACGTCACCTGCCGACATCGGTGTGGTCAGCACTGCGTCGTACAGCTTCGAGTGCTTCAGCTTGAAGAAGACATTCATCGTCGAGTCGAACACGGCACCGTTCATTGCCGACGCCGCCATCAGGCCTGGAGCGACGAACTGGTCGTACGGCACCAACTCGCCGCCGACCTCGACATCACCGACCAGCGCAGACAGACCGATACGGATTGACAGCAGGTAGAAGAACGGTTCAAAGAATCCGCTCAACAGCACCATCCATGACCGGCGCGCGACCATGATGCTGCGCTCGACCATTCGCTGTGGCCGCTTGATGTCGAACACCACCGCGGGCACAATTCGAGTGTGTGCCGCCGGGTTGAGCGTGACGCTCATGGCCGCAGCCTCCGCTCGAAAGTGACGCGGGCGGCGAGGATGCCGGCGGCGATGAACGCGAGCAGCACGGCGAGGTGCCCGAGTCCAGCGCCGAGGCTCAATCCGCCGAGCACGAGGCCTCTGCACAGCTCGACGCCGTGCCAGAGCGGCGTGCACCAGGCCACCGGTTGCAGCCACGTCGGCAATTGTTCGATCGGGTAGAACGCGCCGCCGAACAGGAACATCGGGATGATTCCGAACCGGAGGATCGCCGGGAACGAGTTGTCGGTCGTCCGCGTCGCCGTCCATGCGGCGATCGGCATCGCGAAGGCCAGCCCCGTGAGCATTCCCACGAACGCAGCGGGGATCAGTCCGAACGAGCGTGTGTCGGCGAACAGCGCCAGCACCAGGGCAACGCCACCACTCGTGACGATGCCGCGCACGGCGTAGTGCAACATCTTGCCGAACACGATGTCGGTCGCGTTGAGCGGCGTGCTGATCATGGCCTGATGCGCGTTCGACCAGGTGAATCCATCCATGGTCGGCCACAACGATTCCTGTGCAAGGACAAACATTGAGGTCGTCGCCAAGAGCGCCGTCGCATAAAACGCGAAGTAGGAGGTGTCACCGAGCACGTTGGCTGCCTCAGGGCCCTGGTCAACGAGTTCGCCGACTCCGAGGCCGACGCCGAGCAGGAACATCAGCGGCTGCACGATCGAGCCGATCAGCACCGACCACCACATGCGCTTGAAGTAGATCCAGTCGCGCAGGTAGACCCGCGACGGCCCCCACGACGAGATTCGATGCTGCACGGTGACGTTCACTCGACGAGTGTCCGTCCGGTGAGTTTGAGGAAAACGTCTTCGAGGCTGCTCCGCCTGACCAGCGCACTCTCCGGAACGATCTGGCGCCGGTGCAGTTCGGACAGCGACGCATCGCCGTCATCGGTGTAGATCAGCAGACGGTCAGGCAGCACCTCGATGCGATCACCAACCCCATCGACAGCGGGCATCATCTCAATGTTTCGGCCGTACCCGAAGCGGACTTCGAGCACCTCGCGACGAACGTGTTCGGCAATGAGACCTTGCGGCGATCCTTCGGCAACGATCAATCCACCGTCCATCACCACCAACCGATCGCACAGCTGCTCGGCCTCGTCCATAAAATGCGTGGTAATTACCTGCGTCGCGCCCCGCTCCTTCAGCTGGTACAGCCGGTCCCAAAGTACGTGCCGCGCCTGCGGATCGAGGCCTGTCGTCGGCTCGTCGAGCAGCAGCAGATCCGGATCGTTAATCAGCGAACGAGCGATGCTGACACGACGCTTTTGCCCCCCGGACAGCGGGTCGACCTTGCTGCCAGCCTTCTCGGTCAGCTGCACAAACTCGAGGAGCTCCTTTGCCTTGGCCTTCACATCAGATCGCGAGATGTCGAAGTACCGGCCGTAGATGACAAGGTTCTCCATCACCGTGAGTTCATTGTCGAGCTGGTCCAGTTGCGGCACCACCCCCATCCGAGCACGAATCTGGCGGCCGTCGGCCACGGGGTCGAGCCCGAAGATTCGAAGTGACCCGCTCGTCGGGGGCGACACGCACCCAATCATCCGCATCGTCGACGTCTTGCCTGCTCCGTTCGGGCCGAGGAACCCAAAGGCCTCGCCCGGTGCCACTTCGACGTCGATTCCGGCCACCGCAGTGAAATCACCGAACTGCTTCACGAGCCCGGTCGCGACGACGGGCGAAGCGATGGCATCCATTCGTGCGACATTACGTCCCGCCCGGGCGTTTCCTGGCATAGGTTCGACCGGACACACGGCGCATCAGGTGTTGACCTTCGGCGGTGTCATCAGCGTTGGCGACTCCGTCCGGTTTTAGGCGTTGGAGAATCGGAAGCCGCAGTTGACGTTGGTGAAGTTGTCGAGACGCAGCGATGAGATCCCGGCCCGGCGCGCCGCGTCTTCCATCTGTGGGGTGTTGAAGATGCCCTCGAGGTCAGCGAGATCGCTCGCCGATTCGATCTGACGGTAGGCAGCCGCCAGCTGCGGCGTCAGGATTGCCGTTCCGTCCGCAACGGCGCGAATCTCAACAGCGACGTCAGCCGGCGCCGCAGCAGCCGCACGGTCATACGCCGCCAACAGTTCGGGCAGGCCGTTCTCGACGTCGTCGGCGAGCGACACGAACGCCACAAGCGTGTCGGCCTCGGACGCACCGGCACCAGCTTCGGAGAGCCCAATCAAAATGTCGTTCGTGGCATCGGTGACCCGGTCGGACAGGACACGAACGGTCTCCAGCTCGGCACATGTCTGCTCAACGTCACCGGGGTCATCGGGAGCACGTTCCACGACGGTGGTTGGTGCGATGGTCTGCGCGATTACGTCCGACCCCTCGGTGCCGTCACCGGCCGATTCGCTCCCACCACACGCAGCGAGGGCAAGCGCGCACAAGAGGGAGACAAGGACACGTACTGACTTCACGCTGGCTGACGCTAGGGCATCGCCGCCTACGATCAACCTCATGCCACTGACCGGACCGTACGTACCAAGCACGATGGACTGGGTCCGCGAACAGGTTGACACCTACGAAGCGACAAACGGCAAGGCAGCCAACACGTTGCGGGAGACTGGGATTCCGATCATCGTTGTCACCACCAGAGGCGCCGCCAGCGGCAACCTTCGCAAGTTCGCCTTGATGCGCGTTGAGCATGACGGCGAGTACGCGCTGGTTGCGTCGATCGGCGGCGCGCCCAAGAACCCGTCATGGTTTCACAACCTCGTTGCTGAGCCGATGTGCGAGATCCAGGATGGCCCGGCACCCGCCGACTACACGACGCGCACCGTCGAGGGTGATGAGCGGCAAGCCTGGTGGGACCGAGCCGTCGAGGTCTTCCCGACCTACGCGCAGTACGCAGAGAAGACCGATCGCATCATCCCGGTCTTCATCGCCACTCGCATCTGAGCGTTCGCTCTGACACCTTGACGTCCAGTTCAGACCTGCCAGGGTGCTCGACGTGACCACAACGGAAACCGGCGTCGAGCGCCCAGCGAACGCAATCACGGTTCGTCCGTTTCGACTGCTGTGGCTCAACAACATTTGCTTCTTTTTGGTCTCAAATGCCCAGCGTTTCGTCTTCGGCTGGCTCGTCCTCGACGGCCTGAACCGCAGCGAGAGCGACCAGGGAGTGGTCGTGTTCACACTCGGACTGCCCTCGGCGCTCCTGGTCCTGCAGGCTGGCGTATGGGCCGATCGCTGGGATCGTCGCAGCATGCTGATTTGGACGCAGGTTGGCGGCGGCGCCGTGATGGCCATCACCGCTCTCCTGATCCGCGCCGACGCGCTGTCTTTCAACTGGGTCATCGTCGTCACCCTTCTCGCCGGCGCTGCGTCGGCGATCGGCCAACCGGTGCGGTCGGCTCTCATCCCCGCACTCGTCCACAAAGACCAGCTCTTCAGCGCAATTGCCATCAATGCCATAGCGATGACCCTGTCGCTCATTCTCGGCCCCGTGCTCGCCAAGGTGGTTGGTGACCAATGGGGCTTTGATGGAGCATTCTGGTTCCAAGCCGGTCTAATGTTTGCCGGGGTCCTTTTCCTGCTCCGCCTTGACGTCCCACCCCACGCCGACCTCGCACCGAAACGATCCGTACTCGCCGAGACGAAGGACGGATTGCGCCATGTGGTCGGCGACGACAATCTGCGCGTGTTGTTCGGCCTGCTGGTCATGGCCAGCCTCACCGTCAATCCTGCCATCATGGTAACGCTGCAAGCACACGTGAAGGATGGCCTCGGGCGCACGGCCGGCGAGGCAGCGGCACCGTTCGCCTTGATGGGCCTGGGTATCGCCATTAGTTCGTTTGTCGTGATGCGAAAGGGCAACATGAAGCACAAGGGCGCCGCTTTCCAGCGGGCACTGATCTGCGGCTCGACCATCACGATTCTCACGGGCCGCACCACTGAGATGTGGCAGGTGCTCGTCCTGTCCTTCGCTATGGGGCTGGCGGGCGGTTTCTACATCAACATGAATCAGGGGCTCATCCAGGCCAACACGCCACAGCCCCTCATGGGCCGCGTCATGGGTTTGTATGCCCTGACATCGTTCGGGATCATGCCGTTCGGTGCGCTCCTCCTCGGCGTGGTCGCATTCTGGACCAGCCCCGGTGCGGCGATCAGCGGTGCTGCGGCAGTGTGCCTCGCGGTCGTGGTGACGACGTACGTCCGTCAGCGCGAACTACGCGAGCTCGCCTGACATCACCGAGGGCAGCAAGCGCCGTCCCTTTGAATTGAGGCGCGGGTTGTCTGCTGGGTTGGTCAGGTACATCAGCGCAAAGCGCAACACCCACGCAGCGCCACGCAACCGTGTGGCGCCATCAGCGTGTGGAATCGCCCGACGGAACTCTTCAGGTACCTCGGCGTCAAACAGCATCCATCCGATGGCGAGGTCGACGACTGGGCCACCACTGGTGATGTCGCCGAAGTTGATCGCTGCACCAATAGCCCCGCCGTCGACGAGCATGTTGCTCATCGGTTGAGTGTGCTGGGCTCAGGTCGTTATAACTTCGTCGAACTCGTTGAGGTTCATGAGCTTTGAGTTGTTCGAGAAGACCTCGATCGGCTTCGTCGGCTCCATCCGCATCATTCGTTGCAGGATGCGGACCTGCGTCATCTGGTTGTACTCAACCAGGGTGACGGCCCAACCATCACGACCAGCGCGCGCGGTGCGGCCCGAACGGTGCAGGTAATCCTTCACGTCCTTCGGCGGCTCGTAATGAATAACGCCACCGATGTCGTCAATGTCAATTCCGCGGGCAGCCACATCGGTCGCGACCAACACCTGCAACTTACCTTCAGCGAACTTACGCAGCGTGCGCTCACGAGAGCTCTGCTGCATGTCGCCATGCATGGCCTGCGCGTCGATGCCGAGTTCCTCCAAGTTGCGCGCCACACGGTCACAGTTGCGCTTGGTCTGGCAGAACACCAGCAGCTTTGGGATGCCCTTGCCGACCGCGCCAATGACCTTGTCCTTATCCATGTGATGGACACCAAGGAACAGGTGGTGCATCGTGCCGACCGTGTCGGTGGCTTCATCGACAGCAATCGTGATCGGATCGGTCTGGTATGCCCGAATGAGGTGGCCGACATCGCCGTCGAGAGTTGCAGAGAAAAGCATCGTCTGGTTGCGGCTATCACAGTGCCGCAGTATCCATTCAACCTGCGGAGTGAACCCGTCATCAGCCATCCGGTCGGCTTCATCAAGCGTGACGATCTGAATGCGATCGAGGCTGATCTCGTTCGACTTGATGAGATCGATCAGGCGCAGCGGCGTCGCAACGACGATTTCAACGCCCTTGGCCATCTCCTCAACTTGGTGATGACGCGACGCTCCGCCGTAGACGGGCAGCACGGTCATCCCGGCATGACTGGCAACCGGCTGCAACACTTCGGCAACCTGAACGGCCAATTCGCGAGTCGGCACCAGGACAAGCCCGAGCGGGCGCATTGCCTCAGCCTGGTCGGTGATGCGAGCGAGCATCGGCACGCCGAATGCCAGTGTCTTGCCTGAGCCGGTCTTTGCCCGCCCGCAGACGTCGTTGCCCTGCATGGCAACGGGGACCGCTTCGGTCTGAATGTTGAACGGCTGGGCGAACCCGCAAGCGGCGAGTCCGTCGTCGATGCGGGCAGGGACGCCGAGCTCGAAGAAACCGGTTGGTGCCTCGACAGGCGGAAGTGAGTTCGTCGTCGTCAGATTGGACTTGTTGACATGGTCCCGGCTCGACGAGTCATCAGAGCGACGCGGCGGTCGCTTGCTGCGGGGAGCGCCCCGCCGTGCTGTTGATTCTGTCATGTTGTCGAAGAGCGTACCCCCCAGTGCAAGCCATAGGCACGGGCCCCGGTCCGTGCTATCGTCTAGCAGGTGAACGACGGGCGACTGCTGCTCCTTATGTAGGGCGAGTGCCGATATGACGCGCTCGCCCGCACCCTCCGCCCTCCGGCCGGGGGGTTTTTGCTTTTTCGGCCGGCGCTCCCACGAACTGAACTTCCAGATATACGAGAGAAACCATGCCTTCTGAAATCGTCAGCCCAGAATCGATCACGGCACAATCGCCATCAAGGATGCCCTTTGACAAGTACGAGCCGTTCATCCCGATCAAGCTCACCGACCGCACCTGGCCCAACGTTGTCATCGACGCCGCGCCGCTTTGGTGCTCGGTCGACCTGCGCGACGGCAATCAGGCTCTCATTGACCCGATGGATCCCGCCCGCAAACTGCAGATGTTCACAGAGCTCGTCAAGATGGGCTTTAAGGAAATCGAGATCGGCTTTCCGTCCGCGAGTCAACCTGACTTCGACTTTCTCCGACAGTTGATTGAAGAGGAGCTGATACCCGACGATGTTTGGATTCAAGTCCTGGTGCAGTGTCGGCCTGAGCTCATTAAGCGCACCTACGAGGGCCTGCGCGACGCCCCTCGAGCCATCGTGCACTTTTATAATTCCACCAACCCACTTCAGCGCGAGGTCGTCTTCAACCTTGACCAGGCTGGCATCAAGGACGTCGCTCTCACCGGTGCTGCACTGTGTAAAGAACAGGAGGCACTTCTACCTGCTCGATCCGACGGCTCGACAACCCAAATTCGCTACGAGTACAGCCCGGAAAGCTTCACGCTGACGGAGCCCGAGTATGCGATCGAAGTCTGCGAAGCCGTGATGAATGTCATTGCGCCCACTCCAACCGCACCGATCATCCTCAACCTGCCGGCAACGGTTGAGTGTTACTCACCGAACGTTTACGGCGATGTAATCGAGTGGTTTGGACGTTCAATTTCCCGACGCGATTCGGTGATTATCTCACTGCATCCTCATAACGATCGCGGCTGTGCTGTTGCGGCCGCCGAATTCGGCGTAATGGCAGGTGCCGACCGTGTCGAAGGCACATTGTTTGGCAATGGTGAGCGCACGGGCAACGTCGACGTCGTAAACCTAGCGATGAACCTGTTCATGAACGGCGTCGATCCACAGCTCGATATCTCCGATATCGATGCGCTGCGACGTACGGCGGAGTACTGCAACCGGCTGCCTGTCAGTCCGCGCCATCCTTACGTTGGCGATCTTGTCTACACCGCGTTCTCTGGCAGTCACCAAGATGCGATCAAGAAGGGCATCGACGCACTCGATCAGAGTCGCGATAGTGCGACGGGCGAGTACGCCAAGTTCGCAGTGCCGTACCTGCCGATCGACCCGAAGCACGTGGGGCGCACCTATGAGGCGGTTATTCGCGTCAACAGCCAGTCCGGCAAGGGTGGCGTGGCCTACGTGATGAAGACCGAGCACGGCTTTGACCTGCCGCGTCGACTCCAGATTGAGTTCTCGAAAACCATTCAGCACATCACTGAGGACTCCGGCACTGAGATCGGCCCGGGCGTGATGTGGGATGCGTTTCAACTCGAATACATGCCGTCGGAGCCGAACATGCGCCTGCGGAGCCACGAGTTGCACACCGTGTCAAACGACGACACCACAGGCAACACGTCGATTCAGGTCCAGCTCGACGTCAATGGCTCAGCTCATTCCCTCAACGGACAAGGTGATGGTCCCGTCGAAGCGTTTGTCGCTGCGCTGGTCTCGGAGTTTGGTTCGTCAGTCGGCGGCGACTTCGACGTGCTTGACTATGCCGAGCACGCTATCGGGCAAGGCTCAGACGCCCGAGCGGTCGCCTACATCGAAACCGTCGACGCCAACGGCAACATCCGCTGGGGCATTGGGACCGATCCAAATATCACGACCGCATCACTGCGCGCCGTGCTCGCCGGATTCGAACGCCAGCGCCGTTAAACCACCGTGCGGAGCATGCCCGGCGCTACCGTGATCCTTATGTCGTTGATGATCACCGCGATGCGACGCTCAATTTGGCTGCTCCTCATCGGCGCAGTTGGAGGGGTGGCATGGGGGTGGTGGCGCGACCACAATGCGCCGCCGTCGCCGTCCGCTCCTCCAGAGTGGCCGCCACTCGAGCCTGTAACTGTCGAGCCAGTTGCCGACGTAGCGCATTGGGTCCCATCGAACGACGATGGCTCGTGTCCGCCGAACCATCCGATTAAGGCCAACGACAAGTCAAATATTTTCCATGTTCCAGGCGGCCGTTTTTACGAGCGCACGAAAGCCGAACGCTGCTATCAAACCGCAGAAGCAGCACTGGCTGACGGCTACCGTAAGGCCAAAGCCTGAGACGCACCAGCTCAGAACAGGAGAACTGCTCATGAAGGTCACCGTCGATTTCGACAACTGCGCATCTACCGGAGCCTGCATGCAGGTCTGCCCCGAAGTGTTCGAGGTTCGGACCGATGGCTATCTCTACATTCTTGAGGAGAACCCCAGCCCTGAACTGGCGGACAAAGTCAACCAGGCTGCGGATATGTGTCCGACAGCAGCAATCACCGTTGAGTGACGCTCAGGCGCTGAGGGGCGGCTGGGGGTACATTCGGGCGCGTGGGATTTCATGCGCAGCTCAAACGGTCATGGACCATGTCGTCTTCAATGTTGTGTGTCGGTCTCGACCCAGACCCGGCGCGCCTACCCGCTCCGCTTGACGGAGCACCCGACGCGATCGAAAGATTCTGCCGGGCGATCATCGACGCGACGGCTGATCTTGTCTGCTCTTTCAAGCCACAGTTCGCTTACTTCGCCAGCCAGCGCGCCGAGGACACTCTTGAGCGCATCTGCGTGTACATCCGTGAGACCTACCCCGATGTGACGCTGATCCTCGACGCGAAGCGCGGTGATATCGGATCAACAGCCGAGCACTACGCTCGCGAAGCCTTCAGTCGGTACGGCGCACACGCGGTGACCGTCAACCCGTATCTCGGTACTGATTCAGTTGAGCCGTTCTTTAAGCACAGCGAAAATGATGGTGGTGGTGTCATCGTGCTGTGTCGCACGAGCAACCCCGGAGGGGACGACTTCCAATCGTTGGTAACAGCCCCGGAGCACGGCGGTAAACCGCTATACATGCACGTTGCCGAACGCGTCGCAAACGAGTGGTCCCAGCTCGGCGACTGCGGTCTGGTCGTCGGAGCCACTTACCCGGTCGAAATCGCTGAGATTCGGGCTGCAGCCCCAGGTCTTCCGTTTCTCGTGCCAGGTGTCGGCGCCCAGGGTGGTGATGCCGCAACCGTCGTCGAGCAAGGCGCCGATGCCACGTCCAGCGGACTAATCGTCAGCNCGTCGCGGGCCGTGCTGTATGCCAGCAACGGCGAAGATTTTGCCGATGCGGCCCGGGCNGAGGCCAAACGAACTGCCACATCACTCACCCTCNCTAATCCTGGTAACAACTGAAAGAAGCAAGAGATTTGGTGACGCCTGCGCGCTTTTGGNGCGATGCCGAGGGCGAGGCTCCCGTATGGCATCTGCTCGCCTAACGCGTCAACCCTGCTGACCTCCGCTAGGTGCCACACAAGGAGCNCTCAACCTTTCCAGACGTTTTGCGTACTAGCCTCGCCCTNCCGTTCCAAACCANTCCGACTTCTGTCTCGAACNTTCTTATTGACTGGCCNGATCTTAATGAGTCGATGGCAGGGGACGTTGTTTCGGGACTCAGAGGAAAACCGNGTTAGANGCCGTTGACAATGCTTGTGCAACTCTCACAAGCTCCTTTCGTTACCCNTTATTCCCNTCTGGCACGACAGCCAGACAGGGTTAGCACCTCCCNCTTGCTCACTTCCCTCGACTCAGAGTGTCTTGACGTCGAGAATGCCCGGCGCTGTGCGCAGCGCTGTCAGCGTCTCGTCAGGGACTCTCTCGGTCGGAGCGATCAGCATCACAGCGGTGCTGGATCCCTCTACACGAGCAACGTCCATATCGGCGATGTTGACTGCTGCATCGCCGAGAATCGTGCCGACCGTGCCAATGACCCCAGGACGGTCGTCGTTGCTGACGACCACCATGTGATCTGCTGGCGGAACATCGAACGGCGTGCCATCGATGTTTACGATGCGTTGCTCGTGCCGAGGGCCTGACAACGTGCCCGAAATCGAGTGCTCGCCACCACGCAGGGTCAGCAGATTGACGTAATCCGCAGATGTGGCACAGTTGACGTCACGCACCTCGATGCCGTGATCTTGAGCAAGCTGAGGGGCGTTCACGTACGTGACCGGCTCATCAGAGATCGCTCCGAAGAAACCCTTCAGAACGGCGAGTTCGACGATGCGCGTGTCGTAGCCCGCAATCTCGCCTTCGGTACAAATCTCAAGCGTCTTTGGCATTGACCCGTTCAGAGCGACGAACAGACCGCCGAGCCTCTCGGCAAGCGGAAGATAGGGCCGGAGGGTCTCGTTGGCCTCTGCAGCATCGACATTGACAGCGAACGGAACGAAATCCCCCGCAAGTGCCAGTTCGACCATGGTGGCGATGGTGTCGCCGGCCTTATCCTGGGCTTCATTGGTGCTTGCGCCGAGGTGTGGCGTGACGACGATGCTGTCAAGCCCAAAGAGCGGGGACTCGGTCACCGGCTCGGTCGAGAACACGTCGAGCGCAGCGCCGGCGATGACACCATCACGAACGCAATCAGCGAGATCCTGCTCGTGCACGATGCCGCCGCGGGCAACGTTGATGACCCGCAGCGACGGCTTGGCCTTGAGTAAAAGATCGCGGTTGATCAGACCCAGGGTCTCAGGGGTTTTGGGAAGGTGCACCGTCAAGAAGTCGGACTCGGCGACCAGCTGGTCGAGTTCCAAAAGTTCGACCCCCATCTTCTTCGCGCGGTCCTCCGACACAAAGGGGTCGTACGCCACGATGCGCATCCCGAACGCCCGAGCCCGGTCGGCTACGAGCTTGCCGATACGGCCAAGGCCAACGACACCCAGGGTCTTGTCAACCAACTCGACACCTGTCCAGCGGCTTCGCTCCCAGCGACCCGCAACGAGCGCTGCATGGGCTTGCGGAACGTTGCGTGCTTGGGCAAGCAGGAGGGCCATCGTGTGCTCGGCTGCGGAGACAATATTGCTCTGGGGTGCATTGACCACCATGACGCCCTGCTTGGTCGCTGCACTGACATCGACGTTGTCGAGGCCGATGCCAGCTCGTCCGACGACCATGAGGTCGTCCGCAACGGCGAGAAGTTCTGCGGTGACCTGCGTTGCGGAGCGAATGATGAGCGCCGATGATCCAGGGACGATCGTCAGCAGTTCCTCAGCGGACTTTCCTACTTGGATGTCAACGTCGTGGCCGGCCTGCCGGAGGCGTTCAAGCCCTCCGTCGGCGATTTCTTCGGTGACCAGAATGCGAGCCATACAACATGACTATCGGCATTCGTGACCAGGTGGCACACAATTTGACGAGACGTTCAGTTCAGGCGCCGCCGCGACCGCTGTTATCGCCCCATTGACGGGAATCAGCGCACAGCACCGAGATTCGTGAGGCGTTGGCAGTGCCGAGCGCCTACCGTGGGGAGCGAGGCACCCATCTCCAACGTCCGGTGTCAACACAACGAGTATCTTTCATGAACCCCACCCTGACACCCGACAACGGAACACCCGAGCCCGGAGTGTTTCCATTGACCCCGGACAACGCCGTCGAGATCCGTCTCCTCACTCATGCCGACGACATGGTCATCGTCGGCGATGTGTTCCAACAGGTCTGGGGCTCACGGACTGAACTCGTCCGCCTGGAAATGCTGATGGCGATCTCGCATGCTGGCGGCTATGTCGTTGGAGCTTTTGACACTTCCCGCCGAGGGGACAACCACCCAAACGGGCAGATCCTGGGCGCGTCAGTAGCCTTACTTGCCACGCACCATGGTCATCCCGCACTCCACAGTCACGTCACCGGCATCTTGCCGGGAGCACGAAGTACTGGTCTCGGGCGAGCCATAAAGTTGCACCAACAGTTGTGGGCCCGCGAGCGTGGCATCGAGTGGATTGTCTGGACGTTCGATCCGCTGGTCCGTCGAAACGCCTGGTTTAACATTGCGATCCTCGGCGCAGAGGTCCATGAGTACCTCCCGCAGTTCTACGGCACGATGACTGATGCCATCAACGCTGGCGACGAGTCTGACCGTTTGCTCATGGCCTGGTCGACCGCTGCATCCACCACCGCTCCCGTGCGAGACGGCGCCGGCAGTGACGTTCGCTCGCTCATTCCGACTCCTGATGACATCATCACGCTTCGCCGAACGGACCCCTCTGCGGTCGCCACCTGGCGCACCAGCAGCCGCAAGGCCCTCACGACCGCACTCGACTCCGGTCACCACGTGGTCGGTTTTACCCGCAACGGAGAGTACGTGATCGGCCCATGACAAATTTTCAGCTTGGTTTGGTTGAACTGCGGCGGATCGCCATGCCACTAGTCAGCCCGTTCCGTACGAGTTTCGGGTCGCAATCCGCTCGAGACATCCTGCTCGTAAGAGTGGAACTGACTGCTGAGGACGGCTCAGTCACCGAAGGCTGGGGAGAGTGCGTCGCCTTATCAGAACCGAGCTACTCACCCGAGTACGTTGAGGGCGCCCAGCACGTCATCGAGCATCACCTGTTGCCCCGGCTACGCTCAGCAGGCCGTCTCGACGCAGCTAGCGTCGGAGCGACGCTAGCCAAGCTGCACGGGCACCCGATGGCAAAGGCAGCCATCGAAATGGCCGTGCTCGATGCACAGTTACGCTCCACCGAGACGTCGTTTGCCAGCTATCTCGGCACCACGCGCACCACTATTCCCAGTGGAGTGAGCATCGGCATTCACAATTCGATCGACGACCTCCTTGGCGCCGTGCAAGGCTACGTCGACGACGGATACGTCCGCATCAAACTCAAGATAGAGCCCGGCAGCGATATTGAGCACGTCGCCGCTGTGCGCGAGCTCATCGGCCCCGACACCCCTCTCCAGGTTGATGCCAATACGGCCTACCGCCGGACCGATGGACAGCATCTGCGCGAACTCGACCCGTTCAACATGCTGCTGATTGAGCAGCCACTGCCTGAGGCTGACATTATCGGCCATGCAATGTTGGCCGCCGAGGTCGACACTCCGATCTGCCTCGATGAGTCGTTGGTGTCTGCGAGGGGCACTGCTGACGCGATCGAGCTCGGGGCGTGTGAGATCGCAAACATCAAGCCTGGCCGCGTGGGCGGGTATTTGGAAGCTGTTCGCATTCACGACCTGTGCGTCACGAAGGACATTCCGGTCTGGTGTGGCGGAATGCTCGAGACTGGTATCGGTCGAGCCGCCAACGCCGTGCTTGCAGCGCTGCCCGGCTTCACCCTCCCAGGCGACATCAGCGCATCGACACGGTTTTATGCGAGGGATATTGTGATCGACCCGATCACGATCAGCGACGGTCACGTCAAGGTGCCAACGTCGCCTGGACTCGGCTTCGAACTCGACAAGGCGTTCCTCGATCAAGTCACCACCCGAACGACCACGCTCCACTGAGGGTGAGGGCTATCGTTACATCCATGACGCATGCTTTTCTGAGCAACGAATGGATAGACGCAGCGCGGGGCATTCGCGAGAAATACTCCGATCAGGTCCCTGAGATTCCCACGGCGATCAAGATCAACCTGGCAATTCTTGAGGTGCCGTTTGACGAAAATACAGTCAATGCCTTCTTCGACACCTCGTCTGGTGGACTGCAGCTCGAACTTGGCGAACTCGACGACGCAGACGCGACCATCACCACGGACTACGAGACGGCTCAGTCCCTCTTCGTTGAACAGGATCAGACCATTGCCATGCAGGCCTTTATGGCCGGCAAGATCAAGGTCCAGGGCGACATGATGAAAATGATGGCGATGCAGACGGCCATTCCGTCGAACGAGTTCACCGATACGATCGCCGAAGAAATCAAGTCGATTACCGCTTGAATCCTTCGCGTCGAGCATCGTTAGTTCATAAAACCATCGACAGGTAGCGACATGGTGTCTTTGAGGCCATGGGCAGCAAGACCGAAGCGCTCCGTGCCGTTGGGGCGGCGCAGTTGCTGATCACGCCATATTGTCCGAGCTCGTTGGCTGCGATCTAGCTCTTAGTCGTGAAACCGGACTTGGCGGCGCCGCCGTCCGTTGGGCCTGAGCCTACGAACAGCCCTGATGTGTTGNAGCCATTCACCAGATTCCGTAGCGCTCCGGCCAGCGTCATGNTCATGCGTTGNGGCACGGNAATTAGAGACAAAGTTNNTTTTGGATGCACGTCGCCGACAGCGTCGAACTCCTCCTCGGTCATGTTGACGAGATAGCGGTCGCGCCGAATGCCTGCGTCTTTTACAACGACATTGAGTCCACCGAAGACTTCGCTGGCCTGATTGGCTTAGCGCCCGGCGGCGCAGCAATCTGCGACATTGTCGGCGCTAACAACTACCTAGCCACCAAACGCCCAAGCTTCAGTGCCGACTTCGTTCATCCGACGTGGCGTCGTCGCCGCTGCCGTCGTTCTCGCTGTCGCAATCGTGCACGCGCTCCGAGCGCCTTTAGCGGCTACGAACAGCGCGTGCTTACATCCAACACTGCGCTCGTACCAGTAGTGATGACCACACGCCCGTCAAGTGTTGTCATCATCGGAACTTAGCAATCGCTATTCCGTCAAGATGATTGCGAACTACAGGAAAATAAGATCAACCGAGGTCCCACGTCGATACAGATCACCGATCGGATCGGCTGAGATACTGACCGACAAAAACGTACCTTCGGTGGTGCCGAGCAAGCTGCCGATGGTGAACCCAGCATCGGTCAGCTCCTGCTGGGCATCAATAAAGCTGAGTCCCTCGAGAGCCGGCAATGCAATGAGGTCGGGCCCCTTGGATCGAACCACCGTGATCGTTCCGTCACGAGGTAACTCGACGCCGGCAGCGGTGTTCTGACGGACGATGATGCCAGCCGGGACATCGTCGTCGAAGGCATCATCACTCACAACCACGTTCAGCTGCACTTGCTCTGCGACAGCCTCCGCTGCTTCGAGCGTCAAGCCAGTGACATCCATGACTACCCGAGGCGCTGGGCCCTTTGACACGGTGAGCGCCAAATTGGTCCCAGGAAGCACCTCGTCGCCGGCAACACTTGCTTCTGCACCGATGACTCGCCACGACAGCACCACGCCCGACTCGGCAACTTCGTCGAACCCTTCGACGTCGACAATGCTCTGCAACTGCAAATCGGCGAGTGTCGCGGCAGCCGCGTCAGCGGTGAGACCCACAACTTCGGGCAGAAGACGGAAGAGCGGCCCATCGCTGACAAACAGCGTGAATTCAGCACCTTCTTCGAGAACTGCACCTGGCAGTGGGAACGTCCGAATAACTTCGCCAGCATCTGGTTCGTCGTCACTACGGTCGTACTCAACTGCGACGACCCAGCCGTTACCTGCAATCTCGTTGAGCGCGACTGCCTCTTCGACGCCTGCCAACTCGGGGACCTCATAGGACTTGGTACGCAGCAAGTAGAAGGCCGCAAACGCAATCGCGGCAACCCCTGCGACGACAAAGAGGGCCAACATCACCATGGCACCCGTGCGGCGGCGTGGTTGCTCGTCGTCGTACAACTCGCTCGTTGCTGAAGCAAGGGGCACTGCGGTAATCGGCATCTGTTCCGTCGCCGAGGCAGAGTCAACTCCAACTTCGCCCATCATGGTTGTTTGCGCAGCTGCGACATCCGCTTCTGCAACACCTGTGATCTCGGCGTCAGGAACGTCGCTCAGAATAACAAGTCCGTCACCATCGCTGGCATGAATCGGAGCATCGACAACACCTGCAGCAGAGACCCCGGCTGCGGCAGCGACGTCTGCAGGTAAACCCCTGCCAGACTCGGGTTCAGGCGATCTCGAGACCGTCTCAGTTTCTGCGATTAATTTTGCTGGTCGCTCAACTCCTCCGGTCGGATCGCTTGGGCGACGCATGTCCGCCGGCTCAAGCAATGCGGTCGCCACGATCGGAATGGGTTCAGGTCGGGGCAACTTCTCGGCGGCCTGCACTAGGGCGTTGCCGAATTCGCCCGCACTGAAACGATCCGCTGCCTCTGGCCGACCTGCACGTTCTATGACCGATGCCAAGGAGCCAATATCGGCCGATGCAGGCATTAATTTATCGACGCGAGCAGCAAGTGTTGAAACCGTCGAATCCGAGGCAAACGGCACCGCTCCCGTGACAGCCTCGAGCAGGCAAAGGGCCAGCGCGTAGACGTCGGTCTTGGGTCCAACGTCCAGTCCTAACGCCTGTTCCGGAGACGCGTAGCGAGCAACGTGAGTGGCCACGGTTGCAGGCTCCGTCCAGGCTGCGCGACCAATGAGTTCAGCCATGCCGAAATCGACGATGCGTAGGCGCCGATCAGTTCCGAACACCAGCTTCGACGGCGTGAGTTCCGTGTGGGAAATCCCGCGTTCGTGAGCAGCGGCGAGGGCTCGGCACGCTTCGAGGCCAACAACCAGAGCCTGAGATGGTTCAAGTAAGCGGCCGCGGTCGAACAGGTCGCGTAAGCTGCCGCCGCCGAGGTGTTCTACAACCCAAAACACCGTCGATTCGCCATCGAGTTCAAGATCGCCCCAGTTGAGCACGGCTGCGATGTTGGGATGCCCGAACTCAGCGACGACCTCTGCCCGCATGCGGAACTCCTGGCGGAAGGCTTTGTCCTCGGCTAAACCTGGCTCCACGATCTTCAACGTGACCGCCTGGGCCGTCTCGATGTCAACAGCCGAGCAAATCACGGTGTTGGCACCCGCTGAAACGACCTCAACGACGCGATACCGCTCGGCGAACACACGATCAACGAGGCCATCGACGTTGTTGCTTCCAAATGTCTTGCCGACCGCCACGGCGAAAAGCTACCGCCTGGACTCCCCCGAGTGGTATCAGGTGTGTGGCGTGCCGACTTGTCAGGCATGATAGGGATGTGACGGACCTCGACGATCCTGTTGGGCATGACGAAACGCCACCGTTGGCTCCCGCTAGGCGGCGCATGCCTGACCGTGGGCTCCTTATTGCCAGCCTCGTGATTGCTGCTGGGCTGACGCTGATTGTGTGGGGCTTTTTCAGTGCAATCACCGGCGACGACGGCGTAACCAGGCCTGCAGAGATCGAATCGATCTCACCTGTCGAGAATGCGGTGCAGGTCCTCCAGCAAGAAGGCATCGCCGTTGATCTCGAATTCGGCTACGAAGCGGTCCTCGTCGTCGATGGCATTGAACTTGAGACCACTAATATCGGGGAACTCGAAGCTGAGCCCGGTCAGCTCTTGGCATTTCCGCCGACAGCAATCTTCGATCCAGGCAACTCGATCATTTCTTTTACACCATCCGAAGATTCGCAGATAACCAAATTTACTCAGGGGCGCCACCAAGCACGAGTGCTGTACTGGCGCGCCGACGAGGGGCGTGACAGCGCCCGTTCATACAGCTGGTTTTTCGAAGTGGTCTAGGTCGGTTCGTCGACGTCAGTCTCGAGTAGCTCGACTCGAGGCACTTCGCCCGTAGCTAGGAGCTCTTCGAAGTCCGTGACTGCGACGAGAGGCACACCGAGCGCTTCGGCTTTGGCGAGCTTGCTCGCACCGGCGTGGTCGCCGACGACCAAGGCGAGGGTCTTCTTACTAACGCTGCCCGGGCTCTTCCCACCGCGCAAGGTGATTGCCTCGGCGGCTTGCTCGCGGGTGTAGCCCGGGACTGCTCCCGTCACGACCACGGTCTTCCCCGTCAACGATTGAGGGGTGAGCGCCTTCGCCTCTGCCGCCCGAGCGGCTTCCTTCGGATCACCGAAGTTGAGCCCAGCATCTCGGAATCGCTCTACGAACGCACGGTTCTCAGGCGCTGCGAACCACTCCGAGATAGTGGATGCTATGACGCCACCCACGCCATCGACGGCGGCTAGCTCTTCGGTCGTCTGTCCCATGATGGCGTCGAGTGTGCGGAACTCAGCAGCGAGTGCCTGCGATGCTGCTGGACCAAAGTGCCGGATGCCAAGGGATCGCATGAATTTTTGAAGAGGCCGTGCCTTGGATTCTCGGATCGAGTCGACCAAGTTTGTGGCACTGGTTACGCCAATACGATCAAGCGCCACGAGTTGCTCAACAGTGAGTGAGTACAGATCAGCGGCATCGGCAATCAAATCGGCGTCGATGAGCTTCTCAACCATCTGCTCGCCGAGTCCCTCGATGTCCATTCCCCCGCGTGTGGCGAAGTAGGCGATTTTGGCAACCTGTTTTGCCGGACACGCCGTGTTGAAACAGCGCGTGTCAGCCTCACCGTCAGGGAGTATCAGCGCCACCCCACAACTCGGGCAGTTGACCGGGAACTCCCAGGCCACACTGCCCCTCGGACGCTTGTTGAGTGGCGCCGGGCCGACAACCTCGGGTATCACGTCGCCAGCCTTACGAACAATGACCATGTCGCCAGGTCGAACATCCTTGACGGCGACCTGTTCGCGATTGTGAAGGGTCGCCATTCCCACAGTCGATCCACCGACAAAGACTGGGTCGAGGACTGCGAACGGCGTCGCTCGACCGGTCCGTCCGACAGAAACGCTAATATCGAGGAGCGCCGTGGTCCGTTCTTCGGGTGGGAACTTATACGCGATAGCCCACCTTGGGGCACGAGAGGTTGAGCCGAGTAGGTGCTGCTGGACCGGGTCATCAACCTTAATCACGATTCCATCTATCTCGTAGTCGAGCATGTGTCGATAATCCCGCCAGTGCAGGCAATGGGCAGCAACCTCATCGATTGATGGAAAGCGCTGCACATGTTCGTTCGCAGGAAAGCCGAGCTCGCCAACCCAGGCCAGGGTGTCAGCATGACTGGAGAAGACTGGCCCGCCATCCACATCCCCAAGCTGATAAGCCCAGAACGAAAGCTCCCGCTCTGCCGTCTTGTTTGGATCTTTCTGTCGCAGACTTCCGGCTGCAGAGTTCCTCGGATTGGCAAATGGCTTATCACCAGCAGCGACCGTCCGCTCGTTCAGGCGTTCGAATGCCGACGTCCCCATGTACACCTCGCCGCGAACCTCAACAACCGCTGGGACGTCGTTGCCTGATGGCTTCGAGAGTCTGTGTGGAATGTCAGCAATGGTCGCCACATTTGCTGTGACGTCTTCGCCGACCATGCCGTCGCCGCGAGTTGCTGCTTGCACAAATTGCCCGTTCTCGTAGCGAATACTCATCGCAAGGCCATCGAACTTGAGCTCGCAGACGAAGGTAGGAACCTGACCGTCAAGGCCCTTCACCACACGCTCAGCCCACGCGACGAGCTCATCGCGATTCATCGCATTGTCAAGACTCATCATCGGCACCCGGTGCACCACCGGGTCGAAAGTTGCACTCGTTGCGGCGCCGACCTGCTGGGTCGGCGACGTGTCGGTCGCTAGCTCTGGGTATTCCGCTTCCAGGGAGCGCAGTTCGCGTACTAAATCGTCGTAGTCGGCGTCACTGATCTCTGGGTCGTCCAAGGTGTGGTAGCGCTCATTGTGATAAGCGAGCTGGGTCCGTAACGTTTCAACGCGAGCTACGAGATGGTGTGGTGTGCGGGCTGACGATTCGCCGGAGGACATCAGTATGGAGGATATTCCGCCGGGCCAAGCGATCTCGTCAGCCAGATCAAGCGCCGAGGGCGAAACGCGTTGCGTTGGACTGGTCCCGAACGCGTTTAGCGACGTCTGCGGTCAGCCGGGCCAAACGTCGTGCAACCGGCACGCCATGACCCTCAAGGCCTGCACCCGGTGTGACCATGCTCTGCCGACGAAGGGCAACAGGGTCACAACCGCGACGCACAAGTTCGCACCATACGTCGCTCAACGCCCGCCAGTATCGATCAGCACCCGCAGCGATCGGCCCGCCAGTCGGCACAACACCCCATGCGATGACGCCTCCGTCCTCGAGAAAGCGATCGATGTAGCCAGCCCAGTTGACAAGGTCATCGGTGACAGACACCGAGATGACGGCGGGGCCAGACGCCAGCATCGTCGCTACATCGCATCGCAAGTTGCAGTGGATGCCGGCGACCACATCATGAGGCAACGCAGCCATCGCGCTCGACATACCGTCGACAGCAAGATCCGGAGGGATTGGAAATTCGGGCCGCATCAGGTCGGCAAGTGCGGGCTCGTCGATCATCACAAGTTGCGGTGAACGCGGCAGCACGCGACTCACTTCTGCCGCAATTTCGACCAACTGCGAACCGATGACCCTGCCAGAGAGGGCGAAGGCGTCCGCTGACGCAAGGCCGGCATCACGCAGCGATACGCCGACTGTGAGCGGACCAGGCAAGTGCCATGCGATCGGCTCACCGTCGAACTGGACCAGCCGACTGAGGGCGAGAAAAGCGTGCAGTCCGTCAAATGACGAATCGTCAAACTCATCGGCCGCCAGCGCCGCAGCAGTGATGTCAGCAACGTTGGGAAGGGACGGAATAGTGGCAATCTCAAATTCACCTATCGCGAACGCAGCAGCGGCGGCAGCATCGCGATGCGGAAGCCCTCCAGTGCTCGTCGCTGCGCCGTTAGCAAAGCGACTATTTTTCGCGATCACCCTGCCATCGTTTCACGCGCCACCGGTCACAACCGAATCCAAGACTCCCATCACTTTCGATCAGCCGGACACAATGAACCGCCTCTGCCATAACAGCACGTGCGTATGGCAGGGTGAGATATGGCGTTTGGACAATCGGCAGGCCCACCGGCAACCGGAAAGCAAATTCGCGAGCTTCTCGAATTGCTTGAGGCGGCTGGTCACAGCGACTTTCGCGATGCGCGCGGCCCAATGGGCTTCACCCAGCGGCAGGCCGGCGGCAAGTTCACCCGTAACGAAGCCGAGGAGTTCATCCAGCAACTCGAGTCTGAGATCTACGGCGACGGTCCACCGCCCGGGTCGCATGCACCCGGCTCCAAGCACGTTCCTCAACTGCCTCCACCGAGCGCTCCCAAGTCGGAGCCGCAAGCAAAGACCAAGGGCACACCACCGAAGAAGCGAGCAGCCTCTGGCATTGCGCTCGACAGGGTGCCCGTCGAGGACCTCGCCGCTGAGCTACAACGCCGCGGTTGGGTCGTCCTTGAACCTTAAGCCAGCATCGTCGAAACCGTCGGCTGACTCCGACCCGATCACTGGCGCAATTGTTACTGCTGCACTTAGATTCGATTGGACCGTCTCGCAAGTAACACATCGCGGCTGATCGAACGGTCAACTTGATGCTCAAATCCGCGGGTCCCAACCGTATCGAATCCAGCTCGTTCGAGCAGCGCCGATAGATCGCTGGCGCGCAGCGTCTTCGTATTCCACGACAGCGCCACTGAGCCGCCGGTTCGAATCCGCGAAGGCCAAAGCGCAGCGACGTTCTCAACGAGATCTCCGATCGGGGTCGGCTTGCGATTGCTGTCAGACCTGGCCTGGTGCTGAATCCCATACGGGAGGTCGCTAACAATCATCGCGTGTCGTCCTACCGCCACTGCTCCGCTGTGTGCTGGCGCATGAAACGTCCGAATATCTGGGACGGTCTTGCCTGCGAGAACCGCCCGATCGGCTGCCACGGTGAAGTCGAAGTGGCGGCACTCGGTGTTCTGTTTCTTGTATCGCCGCATTTTGTGGGGGTATCGGTTGATCTTCGC
The DNA here is from genome assembly GCA_002711735.1 of Ilumatobacter sp. GTDB lineage: Bacteria > Actinomycetota > Acidimicrobiia > Acidimicrobiales > Ilumatobacteraceae > Ilumatobacter_A. Next base: position 6,340 of record PASB01000045.1, on the reverse strand, counting down.
CCACTGCTCGAGAAAGGTTGCGTAGTCGTCGAGCGCACGGCGATCGAGGTCAAGCCCTGTCGCCCGGGCGCCGTAAAGCAGCGCCCAATTCAGCGTCGTGCCGCGGCCACACATCGGGTCGAGTACCGAACGGTCGTCGACCGCCTTAGACGTGTCGGCAGCGCTTGCCACATTGAGCATCAGGCGAGTCAGCCGTTCGCTCGTCTTTCCTCTATAGCGCTGCGCTGTCACGACCTCGGTTCCGAACGCAAGTTGCTCGCGCAACGGAAGCGGTTCAAGTGATGACGGTGCGTGCACTGCGAATGCTGCTGCGGTGGCCGAAAGCCGTCCGAGTTGCTCGACAAGCGCGTCGCGTTCCCCGTCGAAATCGAAGTCGAGAAAGGAAGTCCGACCCTCTTCCACGGGGGAAATCTTCGTCTCCGAAGCCATCAAACAGTGAGTGAGAATTACATCAAGCTCAGCTGCAGCAATTGCACCCAACGACTTCGTGAACACCCGGTTCAAGTCAGTTTCAAGGTAAAGCCGGAACTTCATCAGCGGTCAGGGTAGGTCAACGAAGGTGGCTCGTAGGATGTTGGCATGGCAGCGTGGATCGCTCGAGGAGCATGGGCGCTCGTCGCAATCATCGGTGGAGCCGCGGTCGAAGGCGCACTCGCAGATCGTAGTGATGCAGTGCGGTGGGCGGCAGGTGTCGGGTGCTGGACGTTATGGGGAGTCGTCATGGCCGCCTTTGCTGTCCCGTCAGTTCGGTCGCTCACCATCGCACGGGTCGGCGCACCGTTGTCGTTGGCTGTTGCCGTCATCGCTGCAACTACTGGAGCCAATGCGGTCGATCTTGCGCTGCTCACCGTGCCAGCTGCTGTTGCGTGTGTTGCGATCTTCACCGCCGACTGTGGCCGCGCCTTCGTCCAGGCCTCGTCTTATGGCGACGAGGAGCGACTTCCGCTTCGCTTTCCGGTGGCTGCTGGCTCAGCCGCAATCGTGATGTGGGTTATTTGGGCGCCGGCGCTTCTGCTCGGGCCCATTTTCATCGCCTCCGGGAACCTCATTGTCGGCGGCATCCTTACCTTGCTTGCTATCGCAGGAATCATTCTGCTCGTTCCCAAATGGCATCGACTCTCACGACGCTGGCTCGTTCTCGTTCCCGCCGGACTCGTCGTGCATGACCCAGTCGTACTCGCCGACACATTGATGGTCCGAACAGATCAGCTTGCTGGGATGCGTCTCGCTACCGCTGACACCAAAGCGGCCGACCTCACGGGGCCCGCAAGCGGTTTTGCAATAGAAGTCCAGGCATCAGAAACCGTCACGGCCGTCTTCGCTTTTACACCGCAGGAGCCAAACGGTCGGGCCATCCACATGACCGGATTTCTGATCAGCCCGAGCCGCCCTGGTGAAGCACTTCGCGCGGCAGCAGGCCGGGGTATCCCTGTCTCGTAGCTCAATCTGTTCAGTTGGCGATGCCGCCGCCGAGCACGCGCTGATCGCTCAGGTCATAGAACACCACACTCTGGCCGGGAGCAATGCGGCGTTGCTCCTGAGCCCACATCACTCGCACCGAATCCTGGTTACATTCGATGGTGGCTCGCTGAGTCGCCCCGTGAGCGCTTGCCTGCACGAGGACATCACCCGACACCGCATCGTCGACCCACGACATGGCGTGCACCATCAGTTCACTACGTAACAGATCGCTGTCCGCACCAACAGAAACCACACGTGCGACAGGGTCGACATCCACGACGTAGCGCTTTGGCCCACCTCCCGGCAGACCGATCCCTTTGCGCTGCCCGATGGTGACCATTTCGACAGACTCGACCTCACCGAGCGAGGTACCGTCGAGATCAACGACCTCGGCACGATGAAACGGGATACGGTCGCCAAGGAACGATTCCCGACCACCTGTCGAGGTAATGAAGCAAACATCTTGGCTGTCAGGCTTGTCAGCAGTCCGTAAGTCGATCTGCGCTGCGAACTCGCGCACCTGCGACTTTTGCATTCCACCAACTGGGAACATCGTGCGTGCGAGCTGATCCTGATTGAGCATGTGCACCACATAGCTCTGATCCTTCTTCGGGTCATCGCCACGCAACAACGTCAACCTTCCATCATCGTCTCGACCAATGTTGGCGTGATGCCCGGTGGCAACAGCATCAAAACCGAGAAGGTCAGCGCGCTCAGCGAGCCGCGCAAACTTGACCGATCGGTTGCACTCGATGCACGGATTCGGTGTCACCCCATTGGCATGCGCTTCGACGTACGGCTCAACTACGTGGGCGTCAAAGTCGTCACCGAAGTTAAAGACGAGATGATCGATGCCGAGTTGTTGCGCGACGCGCCGTGCGTCGTCGACATCGCTGACTGAGCAGCAGCCGGTGTCGCTGTCGCCGCCCCACAGTTTCATCGTGACGCCAACCACTTCGTGGCCTGCATTGCGCAGCAGGAGAGCAGCCACCGACGAGTCAACGCCACCGCTCATTGCGCACATCACCTTCATGACGCCGCCTGTGCAGAGCGCTGACGGAGCCGAGTGACTGCAGCTACGACGACCTCGATGCCCCGTTCCACATCCGCTTCGGTCGTGGTGTGACCAAGTGTCATGCGTAACGCACCGAGCGCACGTTCTGGCGGCACGCCCATAGCAGCGAGGACGTGCGATGGTTCCATGGCTCCGCTGGCACACGCCGAAGCTGCTGAGGCACACATTTCAGCCTCATCAAGGAGATAAAGCAGCGATTCGCTCTCGACGCCCTCGAAACACACGTGAGCAAAGCCCGCAACCTTGCCGGAGCGGGACAGCGTTTCGTGGACACCATCAAGGGATGCTTGCAACCCATCAACGAGTTGGTCACGGAGGATACTCAGCCGGGCAATCTCTGCCGCCCGCTCAACGTCGGCCAGCTCAATAGCCACGGCTGCGGCGACGATTCCAGCCGTGTTGTGAGTGCCACTCCGACGCTCGCGCTCCTGGCCGCCACCGATGATCAACGGATCGATCTTCGGCCCACCATTTTCGACGAGAATGCCCACACCCTTTGGGCCGCCAAACTTGTGCGCACTCAGCGACATCAGGTCGACGTGCGGCGTCACATTGCGCAGGTCAACCCAACACACGGCCTGAACAGCATCAGTGTGAACAAGCGCGCCAGGAGCGTGTCGCCGAACCACCCGACTGACAGCTTCGAGATCGTTGATTGATCCGACCTCGTTGTTGACCGTCATGACGCTGACGATCGCAACGTTTCGACCCTCAAGCTGCGCAGCCAGATCATCGAGGTCGACAAGGCCTGCGGCATCAACGCCGATGATGATTCCGCCGTGGTGTTCAACGACTTCAAGCACAGCGTGATGCTCGCCGGCCGGGCACACTGCGGCGCCGCCAAGGCGTTGCACCGCACCGGTAATGGCCATGTTGTCGCTTTCAGTGCCACATCCTGTGAAGACCACATCATTAGGGCGACACCCCAACACCGAGGCAACACGATCACGCGACTCGTCGACAGCTTGACGTGCCTGTCGTGCGAGTCGATGCGACCCTGACGGATTAGCATACTGATCTCGCAAAAACGGCTGCATCACCTCGATCGCCTCACTGCGCATTGGCGCTGAAGCAGCATGATCGAAGTAGGTCACCATAATTGCAAGGCTAGCGGTGCCTTACTTGGCGCCAATGAGCGATACCTGGGGCATCCAGTTCAACAAGCAATACACCATCGCAATGTCGGCGATCATCAGAGCGAAGGTCATCGTCGGTCTGATCGGAGGCGTGTCCGCGGGACTCGCTGCTGCAGTCTTGGTGCTCGACCTCAAGGAAACCAATGGAAGCCACCGCGCAACGCTCCCTGACCTGGTGCTGCGCTGAAATCGGAGTCCATGCGCGACACTGCAGAGGTGCATGGCTACGAATCGACCTCGTACGGCGACGGTTTCGCCGAAATCTACGACGACTGGTATGCCGATGTCACCGACGTCGGCGCCACGGTGCAGCGAATGGTCGCCGTAGCTGGCAGCGGTGGCCACGTTCTCGAGTTAGGTGTGGGCACCGGCCGCTTAGCCGTTCCGATGGTCGAAGCGGGTCTGAGCGTCACCGGCATCGACGCAAGTACCGCCATGCTCGCCCAGCTCACGCTCCGCGACCCATCGGGCCGCGTTACCGCAATCGCCGGCGACATGGTTGACGATCTGCCAGACGGTCCGTTCGATGCGGCCCTCGTCGCATACAACACCCTTTTCAACTTGCTCGAGGACGGAGCGCAACAGCGGTGTTTCAACGCCGTCGCCGGGCGGCTACCGGTCGGCGGAGCATTCGTTGTCGAAGCATTCGTCCCCAACAGCGAGAACCGCAGTCGGTCCGACGTGTCGGTCAGGTCAATGACGGCGAACCGAGTAGTGCTGTCCGTGTCGCAACACTCCCCCGATAGGCAGGAGGCAAGCGGTCAGTTTGTTGAGTTGACCGAAGCGGGCGGCGTGCGACTACGCCCCTGGATGGTGCGCTGGGCGACGCTCAGTCAGCTCGACGCGATGGCGGCAACTGCCGGGTTTTGTGTCGAGTCGCGATGGTCGACGATGGACTGCTCGCCGTTCACCGATGACTCGACCCAGCATGTAACGGTCTACCGATTCAAAGGCTGACCATTTTGATTTGGAAAAACACAACGGTGATTACCGCTGTCACCAAAATGGCCATAACACCGGGATCGAATTCTCCCCCGACCATATGGTCAAGCGACGCGCGACGTTGATCTGTGCGCATTTCGAATGGAACGGCATCCACCTAAAAGGAATGGAAACCGCCGTCGATGCGGATGATGTCGCCCGTGTGGTACGAGCTCGCTGAGCTAGCCAAATAGGCGGCAATGCCTGCAAAATCCTCTTTTTCACCCCAGCGGCGCGCCGGGATGCGCGGCATCACTTTCTGCACAAAGGTGTCGTAACTGAAAGCCGGTGCGGTCATGTCGCTCTCAATCCAGCCAGGCAAAATCGAGTTACACCGAATGCCGTGCCGAGCGTGCGCCACAGCGATGCCTCGCATCATGGCATTCACGCCCGCCTTGGTCGCACCATACGCCTGCCCTGAAGCCGCGCCGAACTCTGAAGAGCCCGATGAAGTGAACACAATCGAGCCTCCGGCAGTGTCGCCTTCTTCGTATCGAGCAACCATGTGTTTCGTCGCCTCCCGAGCGGTGTAGAACGCACCGTCGAGGTTGACCGACATGACGCGCCGCCAGTCCTCGCTGGTCATCTCCAGAAAGCTCGGTGATGATCCGCTGACGCCTGCGTTGACGAACACTGCGTCGATCCGACCGAGTTCGTCGGCAGTGTCGGCCATTGACTGAACGACAGCTCGTTCATCACTGACGTCACAAATGATCGACAGCAACTCGACGTCGTACTGACTCAACACGTCGATAGCCCTCTCGCTCTTCGCAGAATTCGTCCCCCAGATCGCTACGTCGGCACCGTGCGCAGCCAAGCCTTCGGCCATTCCCAACCCGATGCCGCTGTTACCACCGGTGACGAGGGCAACGCGACCTGTGAGATCAAATGGAGAACTGCCAGACAGTGTCATGGCTCGACTGTAGGCCGGTGAACACGACACACAATCATGCCGCGGGCCACGGGCGGGATATCGTCAGGTGCGTGACTCTTGAACAGGTCAACTCCCCGGAAGACCTGCGCGGGTTGTCCTACCCCGAACTCGATGACCTAGCGGACGAAATCCGCAGCTTCATTGTCGGCGCTGTCTCCGAAAATGCCGGCCATCTCGGTTCCAACCTCGGTGCTGTCGACCTCACGCTTGCCCTCCATCGAGTGTTCGAGTCACCGACTGATGCAATTTTGTGGGACACCGGCCACCAGGCCTATACCCACAAGATCGTGACTGGGCGCCAAAAACAGTTTGAGCAGCTACGTCAGGCGGGCGGTCTCTCTGGGTATCCAAGCCGGGAAGAATCCGAGCACGACTACGTTGAGAACAGTCACGCATCCACGATCCTTTCGTACGCCTACGGGCTGTCAGTCGCTCGCGAGGCAGGCATCGATCCACATCGACACATCGTCGCCGTCATTGGCGACGGATCGATGACCGGCGGGATGGCCTACGAGGCGATCAACAACATCGGTCACAGCAAGAAACACGTAATAATAATTCTGAACGACAACGGTCGGTCATACGCACCCACCGTCTCAAATCTGTCGGCTAGCGTGCAGGGCCATGATGAGCGAGCTTCTCACCCCGCCGCTCAGGTCGAGTCCGCCTCATTCACTGACCGAGTCACCGGCAAGCTCAGCCACGCGCTGACCGACATCCGGCTCAACCCGGTGTACGTCCGACGCCAGCGAC
>PASB01000027.1 GCA_002711735.1 Ilumatobacter sp. | reverse complement strand
ACGTGTCGAGGAGTTGGTCGTCGAATGACACCACGATGACGCGATCGGTGAGACCCAGGGCGGCGATCTCTGCAGCGAGTGCTTCGACGACCGGTATGGCGTCGGGGAACGAGCCCTTAATCTCGACGTCGAGGACATGGTCCGGGAACGACTCGGCGATCGACCGGAACGTCTCGACTCGAAAGTCATCGGCGGCGTAGCCGGGGGGCGCCGGCACGTCGCCGGTCCGGATGCCGCGGTAGATGTACTCCTCGGCTGGTCGGTCCTGGCACGGCCAACACTGCGGCGAGAACCAGTGGGCGTTGTCGAGCACCTGGATCTCCTCCAACGTCAGGCCGCCAACGGGGCCGATGGTGTTCGTGGTCTTGTCGACTGTGTCGTCGTGCTGCACGATCAGGACGCCATCGCCAGTGAGCTGCACGTCCATCTCGAGTGCATCTGCGCCAGCAGCAATCCCTTCGCGGAAGGCGAACATGGTCGAGTGCGGGGCGGCCTGATCGCCTCCGGCATGAGACAAATTGACGGGTCGGTCAGCAGCAACGAGAGCGGCGACCGTCGTGAACTCCGCCGGTGCCGGCTCGGCTGCGGCTGGCTCAGTGACCGGGGGATCGGTGATCGGCGGATCGGTGATCGGCGGATCGGTGGCTGGGGGATCGGTGGCTGGCGGTTCGGTTTGGGGAGGCGTCGTTGCGGCCAGCTCGGTCGCGACCGGAGCGGACGTTGCGTCGGGCTCGGTAACAGTGTTCGAAGAAGAGCCAGCAGTGTCACTCTCACCGGCGCAAGCGGCAAGAGTGATCAGGGCAGTGGTGGTGAGAGCGAGGCGGCGCATCATCGTCAGGTCGATACGTGTGAGATTAGATGTCGATGCCCTTGGCAACGACGGGCGCCATCATCGTGATCTCCGGGCGACCGCCGAGGAGCCCGCCGAACTTGCCCATTGCCGCCTTCATACCGTCCCCTTTGCCATGGACGGCGAGCGCATCACCGTCGGTGTACATCTCGAAGAAGTAGTAGACGTCCTCGTTGGCGGTGTCCCTGTGAGCGCTGTAGATCTCGAGGCCCGCTTCTTCATCAGCGGCAGCCACCACGTCGGCCAGGACCGCTTCGAGTTCGGCCGCTTTGCCTTCGGCAGCGGTCAGTTTTGCGATGAGAGAGATCTTGGACACGTCGAGAAGTTAGCCCAAGCGACGAGCGCGGCCCGAAGCGGCTCGCCTGATCCAGCCGGTGGTCCCGTGAAAGAGAGTTGCACCTCGCTCAAGAGTTAGTTTTCCATCTGCTCTCCGGGCCCACCGGGGTAGCCAGGCTCGAGGATAAAGATGGGATCGGCATCTGGAGGCAAGATGAATGTGTCAATAAGGATGGCATCCTTATCGCCGAGGTTAGCCGCGGCCATGGGTTTGTTTGGCGGCATGTAATAACACGTGCCTTCAGGGAATAACATGGGCTCTATTCCCTCCGCAAAGTCGGTGATAGTGCCCTCAATGACACACGTGTGACCTCCATATTGATGCACGTGTATGCCCACGCGAGTTCCTGCCTTGCGAACGCCTCGCTCGATCAGGAGCCGGTTTCCGTCCGCATCGATGGTGTCTATCATGATTTCCACACCTTGAAGTGGTAAGAGTTCTCCGTCAGGGCGCTCGCCGTTCAAGGTAGTCATTTCACCGAAATACTCAAGCGGGTTCTCAATGACTTCATACCCTGGACTATCGGCTGCGGTGGATGCCGGGTTGCTGGCCGGCTCGCCGGCGCACCCACTCAAAGTGAGCCCGACTGCGGCGATAAGTGGCACGGCTAACTTACGTTTGGTATGCATTGGCGATTGTCCTTAAATCATATGTGTGATGACGCTTCGATAGTCGGCCATTCGTCCTGCAAGTAGTCCATTGGAGCGGTCTAGGCTGATACTCAAGGCCCTATCAGTCACCTAGCCAAGTATCTTAGAAGGCGCTACTTATGCCCATCTAGCAGGGGCTTAGAGCGGATGACGGGAATCGAACCCGCGTTCTCAGCTTGGGAAGCTGATGTTCTACCATTGAACTACATCCGCGAAGAGCCCTGAGGTTAGCGCCGCCAGCGTGAAGCTACGAAGTGGATCGACAGTCCTCCTTGACGGCGGCCTTTGGCTGCGTGCGGCGCAACTCACACTCTTAGGCTCCCATTCCGCCGCCTGCTGTTTACCTCGCCGGTGGATCGTTGCTTCACTGCTCGCTGCGCCGCACTGCAGTGGCAAGTGCAGTGGAGTCGGGCACTGTTGTAACCGCGTAACGACTCGAGATCTGCCGATGCAGCCGCAGGAGTCCGTGGGCAGCGAAGACGTCAACCGAGTGAGAGATGACGTGTCCGAGCGTGGCTTACTCGATCAGACCGTGCAGCCTGGAAGGTCCTTGACGCGATTCGCAGGCAGGTTGTACATCATCGGAAAGGCCCCTTCTTTTCGGTGCCGACGTCGGCTAGGTATCGTTGCGTCGTGATCTTGTCCGACCGCACTCTTCGCGAGCAGCTCAACGCTGGCCGCATCGTCATCGATCCGCTTGACGAGACGCTTATCCAACCGTCGTCGATTGACGTTCGGATCTCCAACCTTTTCCGCGTGTTTCGCAATCACACGCGCGGAGTGATCGATGTCAAGCAGGATTTGACTGATCTCACGGAGCTGGTCGAGATGCCTGCCAGCCTTGACGGCAATGATACTGCGGCGTTCATGTTGCATCCAGGCGAGTTTGTTCTCGGCTCGACGCTCGAACGAGTTGGCGTCCCTGGTGATTTGGTCGGACGTGTTGAGGGTAAATCGAGTCTCGGTCGCCTGGGACTCATGATTCATTCGACGGCCGGGTTCATCGACGCCGGGTTTGATGGACACATTACGCTTGAACTGGCGAACGTTGCGAGCTTGCCCATCACGCTCTACCCAGGCATGAAGATCGGTCAGATCAGTTTTATGGAGATGACATCGCCTGCCGACAAACCGTACGGCCAAGGCGCCACTGGCTCCAAGTATCAGGGCCAGCGCGGGCCGACGCCGAGCCGATACTTCGAAAACTTCACCTAAGACGAGGCGGTGCCAGACACCAACGTGTCTCAATCGACGTACGGGCGGGCCTTAACGGGCTTGCCTCGCATCGTGGCTCGGTCCATTGCGTTGATCACCCGCTCAACGTCAGCTTTCGGCACACCGACCACTGAGTGCTGCTCGGATATACGGATAGGGCCGATCTGGCGGCCAGTCAACCCGGACTCGTTCGCAATGGCGCCGACGAGGTCACCGGGTCTCACGCCCGACTTGCGGCCAAGGCTGATGAACACGAACGCCGTGTCGGAGTTGTCGAAATCGCGCTTCTTGCCTTTGCCGTCTTCGCGGTCGGACTTTTTCTTGCCCTTGGATTTCTTGTCGTCCCACACGCGGTCGTCGCGATGACGGCCCTTGCCGTCGGACCGCTTGTCCTTAAAGTTCTTGCTTCGGTCATTTCGCACCGAGGCATCAGGAATCTCGCGTTCGTCCATCACGGCGCCGCGCGACTCATGTACAAGCTTGATTGCAGCGAGGGCAATATTGCGGTCGCTGTCTTCACCGGCTAGAGCGTGCAGCACCTTGTTGAAGTCCTCTAAATCGACTGAGGCCAATGACTCGCGGATTTGGTTCACAGTGAGTTCGACTTGACGAGCGCGGAGGTCAGCGACGCTAGGCACCTTGGCGACTTCGATCGTCGTCTTCATCAGACGCTCGATATTCCCGAGCTGGCGACGGTCGCGTGGATCCGCAAGGGTGATTGCGGTTCCTTCGCGCCCGGCCCGGCCTACACGGCCGACGCGATGAACGTAGCTCTCCGCTGCTGCGGGCACGTCGTAGTTCACGACGTGGGTCAATGTGTCGACATCGAGTCCGCGCGCTGCGACATCGGTCGCAACAAGTAACTCGGCGGTGCCGTCGCGCAGGCGAGCCATGACACGATCGCGCTGGGTCTGGTCCATGCCGCCGTGCAGCGCCTCGGCGCGATACCCGCGCAGGCCCATGGTTGCGGTGAGTTGGTCGACGTCCATACGCGTGCGACAGAACACAATGGCTGCATCAGGAGTTTCGATGTCAAGAATGCGACCGAGGGCGTACGGCTTGTCGTTGCGCTTCACGTAGTACACGCGCTGCCGAATGAGCTTTTGGCTCTCTTGTGTCTCGGCTTTGCCGATCTTGATCTTGTGCGGGTCGCGCTGGTGACGCTTCGCGATTGAGTTGATTCTCGGCGGCATCGTCGCTGAGAACATCACCGTCTGGCGATCATCAGGCGTGCTCTCAAGAATCGACTCAATATCATCGGTAAAGCCCATGTCGAGCATTTCGTCGGCTTCGTCAAGGATGACCGTTTTGATTTGATCGAGTCGCAGAGAACCACGACCAATGTGGTCGATGGCTCGACCTGGCGTAGCGACGACGACATGAGCACCGCGATCCAGAGCACCAAGCTGACGGCCAATCGGTTGGCCACCGAACACGGGAACCACCTTCGCGCCAAGCTTCTTGCCGTACTGAACGATTGCCTCGCTGACTTGAACAGCCAGTTCGCGGGTTGGCGTGAGCACCAGCACCGATGGCGCATCAGGGAAGCCGGGCCCGATTGCATTCAGAGCTGGAAGGGCAAATGCTGCGGTTTTGCCGGTACCGGTGGCCGCTTGGCCGAGCAGATCTTGGCCGGTGAGGAGAATCGGGATGGTCTCACGCTGGATCGGCGTCGGTTCTTCATATCCGAGGTCGTTGAGCGTCTGCACAAGTTCGGGGCGCAATCCGAGCGACCCAAAGCCGCTTGGTGTCGGCGTGTTGACCTTCGCTGCCGCTTCGGCCCGAGCACTGGTTGTATTGGAATCCTCAACACGCTCGGATTGGCCCTCAGCGGTGGGCGCGGTGGCCGTGTTGTCTGTGGATCCGCTGGCTGCCCCGTCGTTATTGGCCGCATCATCAACCGTCGCATTGTCGAGCGAGCTGTCCAAGCTGCTGGTCGCAGTGCGTTGCTGGAATCCCGCCATGATCTCAGCGATGTCTTTTTCGGCTACATCGTTGGTGCTGACGTCGTCAACGTCGAGGGCAACGAGGTCGAGGTCGGCACTTTCGATGTCATCTTCTTCCGTACTTGAATCAAGTTGGTGCGTGTCGGCATTGCCGTTATCAGCTGGTGCGAGCCGGGTGATGTCGACGAAATCAGGGTCGGTTCGGTCGGTCGGGTTCGGCCGAGCCCAGTTGCCGGTGTCGTCAGTACTCATCACATAGCTCCTCGAAGAATGCACAACGATACGGAGCGCGGCCCAGAATCGTCGTTGGTCTGCCTGCGCAGGCGCGCCTAGCCAGCGTGAGGAAGCCGATACCGTCTCAGACTGAGGTCAATGGGCCATCGTCAGGCTCAGCGGCTTGCTCGCTGTCGAGAAGAGGTGCTTCGCCTGCATGAAACTCCGCTTCCCCCGATTCGATGGCTTCAAGCAGGTGGATCGAGATATCAGCGACCTTGACCTCTTCTTCCTCCTTGCCCGCAGCCTTCACGCCATCGTCAAGCATGATGTAGCAGAACGGGCAGGCGGTTGCCACACGAGAAGCCCCGGTGGAGATAGCCTGCTCGGCACGCTCGTCGTTGACTTTGACGCCGGTGTTTTCTTCCATCCACATGCGGGCGCCACCGGCGCCACAGCACATGCCCTTAGTGCCGTTGAGCGACATCTCGACAACCTCGATGCCCTTGATTGCACCAACCACCTTGCGTGGGGCGACATAAACATCATTGTGGCGACCGAGGTAGCAGGAGTCGTGATAGGTGATCCGCTCTTCGAGCGTGGCCTGGCTCACATCGAGCTGACCTGATTCGATGAGCTGTTCAAGCAACTGCGTGTGGTGAATGACTTCGTAATTTCCGCCGAGTTGCGGATACTCGTTCTTCAACGTGTTGAGGCAGTGTGGGCACTGGGCGATGATCTTTTTCACGCCCATTTCGTTGAGCATCTCAACGTTCGGCTGAGCGAGCATTTGGAACAGGTACTCGTTGCCTGAACGACGAGCCGAGTCGCCGGTGCACATCTCCGATGGGCCAAGAATGGCTACGTCAATTCCGGCGCGCCGCAACAGCTTGGCCATTGACTGAGTGACTTTCTTGTTCTTGTCGTCAAACGAACCAGCACAGCCAACCCAGTAGAGGTACTCACTCTTGAGCGCCTCGCCTGGATCGACAACGTCGATGAACTCAAGCCCCTCGGCCCAATCGCCGCGCTCGCCCTGGTTGAGGCCCCACGGGTTGAACTGATTCTCCATTGCCCGGTACGCGTTGCCGAGTTCAGCGGGGAAGTTTGATTCCATCAGCGACAGGTAGCGTCTCATGTCGAAGATCTTGTCGGTGATCTCAATATTGACTGGGCAGATTTCGTCGCATGCTTTACACGTCGTGCATGCCCAGATTTCTTCGGCCGTGATGCGGTCGAACAAGTTGTTTGCCGACACAGTGATTTCTTTGTCCTCACTCAGTGGAGGACTGGTGGCCGGCGCTCCCGAAGCGGCCATAACGGCGCCAGCCTTCAGCACGATCTCTCGTGGATCGAGCGACTTGCCCGTGGCATGGGCCGGGCAGACCGATGTGCAACGGCCACACATCGTGCACGCATCGAGGTCAAGCAGCTGCTTCCAGGTGAAGTCCTCGACAACTGAGGCACCGAACGACTCGAGCTCGGTCTCCATCAGGTTTGGCATCGGACGCATGGCACCCTTGGGACGATCCTTGTCCTTAAGGTACATGTTGACCGGCGACGTGAATATGTGCCGCAGCATCGTGATCGGCAAGATGGCAAGGAAGGCAACGAAGGCGGCGACGTGGCCAATCCACCACCACTGGTGCCACACCTCAAGGCTGCTTTGCGACCAGCCGTCGACGAGCGTCGACATCGGGTAGCCAATGAAGCTCCACTGCTCGTAGGCCGGCCCACCTTCGAGGGCGATTCGGAACATTTCGGCGCCGAAGCCGGTGACACCGATCGCAAAGAAGACGCCGAGAATGATCGCATGCTCGGGCTTGCTCTTGATCCGAATTCGGTACGGCCGCTGCACGTAGCGCCGTACAATCGCCCAAACGATGCCGCCGAGAAATACCAAGCCGGCGAGGTCGCCGATGAAGGCGTAGGCCTTGTAAGTGGTGCCGTGCAGGAACTTGAGCTGCTCGGGAAGCTGGTGGTCAATTTCGAGCACGGTGGTGACACCGAGTAGCACGAGGAACCCGAAGTAGATCATTGAGTGCATGAGGCCTGCGCCCGCATCGCGCAGCAGGGTCTGCATGTAAACGCCTGCGCGGAAATCCTTGAGGCGCTGCTTGGCATTTTTGGTCGTGGTGCGGCGCTGTGACGGTGCGCCTCGCTCCCAGTTCTTCATCCGGAAGCTGAACATGATTCCTACCCAGATCAACAACACAGGGATGACGGTGTAGAAGACGATCTGGATGGGCCCGGGGATATTGACGAACACGGTGCGGTGAATCGCGTTGTCGTTCTCCCACTTGGTGATCTGGGGCAAGATGCCCGAGACGAGTGTGAATAGGGCGACAGCAGTAAAAAGAACGAGTGCGAGTTGGTTCGGCTTGAACCGTTTCGGGGTCGTGTCGGCCTCGGAAGAATCAATGGCAGCATTCATGTATCCGCAAATCTACTCGCGAGTAACCACGCTCTTCATTTCTGCTAGCAGTTACTTGCAGTGACTATCGATGATGTGCAAGACCGCTTTGAAAGATCGCAACAGCTCGACCAAGGGGTTTTGGCGAGGTTTGACTCGACAAACGCCAGCATGGTGTCGAAGACGACGGCGCTGCGCCATGAGTTGATGTAGCCGCCTCTTAATGTCGTGCTCGATGAACACTGAATCGCCAGCAAGGTCGACATGTTTACTCTGAAAGCCAACCTGGGCGTGCCAAAATTGCGGGGCAACGGAACGAGGACGAAAAGCCCACCAAGATCGCTCCCTGTTTGACCAAAGGCATGGGTGGCAAGCTGCTGTGCGACGAGCCGCTGCTGCAACGTGGCCGTATCAGCCTGTGTAGGTGCGATCCATGATCCGAATGCGTGCGGCGAGTGATCCCATCAACTTGTGTGCAATGGATGGCACCTCGTCGAGCACGTTGATGAAACGGCGGTGGTCAATGACCAGCAAAGTGCAATCGGTGGCACACGTCACCGACGCAGTGCGTGGCCCGTGGTCGAGCAGCGAGAGTTCACCGACCACATCACCGTCGCTCAGCGTGGCGATTTGCCGGTTATTACGCTTGATCGTGACCTCTCCTTTGAGAATGATAAAAGCCTCCCGGCCCATATCGCCTTGGTCGATGACAATTGAGCCGGCCGTCATGGTGATCTCGTCAGTCGCCTTCGCAACCCTCTCCAAGTCTCTCTTGCTGCACGCGCTGAATAGAGGGACGTTTTTGAGACTGTTGAGTTGCGCTTTCGTGCTGGCCATCGCCGCTACCTTAGACACACTCCGGTGTATGAAATGTCGCCCAGAGCACGAGCAGCAAGCTTCAACCGTCCTGCGAGCAAGTGATCACTAATTCAAAATGCGATTAGCGGCGCAAGGTAGTCGTCTGGGGCCTCGTAACCGAGCAGGTTGAATACCGTCGCAGCGACGTTGGCGAGACCATGGACGGTACCTGGATCACCATTGATCATGTGATATTCGCCGTCATAGTTCGGGTCGTGAATGGCAAACGGCACCGGGCTGAGCGTGTGGCTGGTTTTGGGCAATCGGACGCCGTCTGTCTCTGTGTACATCACATCAGCGTTGCCGTGATCCGCAGTGAACACGAGCACGCCACCGAGGTCGTCGATCACCGCAATCAGCTGCGCCATGCACTCGTCGATCACTTCCATTGCTTCGACCGTGGCGTCCAAGTGGCCAGTGTGGCCGACCATGTCGCCACTCGGAAAGTTCAGCCGGCCGAACCGGTAGCTGCCTGAACGAAGGAGATCAATTGTCTCGGCGGTGATCTCACGCACCTTCATGGCAGGTGTCGTGTCGAACTCGACGTTGTCGGATGGGATCTCGATGTAGGTCTCAAGTGACTTGTCGATGTAGCCAGACTTGTTGCCGTTCCAGAAGTAAGTGACGTGACCGAACTTCTGGGTCTCACTGATCGCAAAACTTTTCACGCCCTGCGCGCAGAGAAACTCGCCCATCGTTCGATTGATCGCAGGCGGCTCGACTAGGAATTTCCTCGGTATTAAGGCGTCGCCGTCGTACTGCAGGATCCCGGTAAAAAACACATCAGGGTGTGGCTCGGCGTTAGCGCTGGTGCGGTCGAACACAGCGAAGTCGTTTTCTTCGAACGCACGGGAAATTTCGATGGAACGATCGCCGCGATAGTTGAACAGAACGACTGCGTCGCCATCGACGATCTTGCCGACGGCGCGTCCCGCATTGTCGCCGACAACGAAGCGCCCGAGGTACTGGTCACCCTTGTCGGTCTCGGCGTACATTGTTTCGACTGCCTCAGTTGCTGAATGAAATACAGGACCCTCGCCATGAACATGGCACATGTAGCCGCGCTCGACCATGCCCCAGTCAGCCTCGTAACGATCCATCGTGATCGTCATCCGGCCACCGCCAGAGGCAATGCGGAAGTTGCGACCCACTCCTGCCGCGTTAATTTCAGCGAGCACGGCCTCGGTGTCTCGAATGTAGGTAAGCGCTGAACGCGCAGGTACGTCGCGGCCATCGTGGAGAATGTGCACTGCACAACTCATCACACCCTCCTCTGCAGCGCGCCGCAAAAGCAGATATAGGTGGTGGTTGGTTGAATGCACGCCACCGTCGGAGTGCAACCCAAGGAGATGCAGCGTGCCTGCCTGGTCACCGACGCATCGCGCCATGGCTTGATGCCAGACCTCGGTCTCGAAGATCGCGCCGTTGCTGAACGCACTATTCACAAGCTTGGCGCCCTGTGCAAAGATTCGGCCTGCGCCGAGAGCGTTGTGCCCGACTTCGCTATTGCCCATGTCATCGTCAGAGGGCAAGCCAACCGACGGTCCATGCGCAGCCAGCTCGGTGTACAACTTGCCACCGGTTAGCTCGTCGAGTGTCGGCGTCTTTGCGGCGGTTACTGCGTTACTTGGACCGGGAGGCGCAACTCCAACCCCATCAGCAACGACGACTAACAATGGGCCTGGTCGGCCTGCGAATGAACGATGCTTCAGCAATGACAACGTCATGCATCAAGACTAGGGAGCAGAAGCACGCAAGTGGGCGGCCAGGTTGTGGCTCTCGGCTCTAGCGCCTGTCGGAATTGAGCTATCAGATTCTGGAGGCAACGACGAACACGAAAAGTCCTCTAAGGACTTCCTCAACATCCTCTGCGGCAACGTTTTCGAAGGTTGCTGAATGGCGTCGAATTTAAACATTTGCTTAAACCAAGGGCGCCGCCGCCCCTATGGACAGCGGCGCCTGTGGTGCCTGAAGTCAGACCGCTCGGCGCTCAATTGAGCACCGAGGGCTGTGGATTGACCGAAATCAGAAGAGCCGGCGCGTGATGACTCGACCGAGAATTTGGACCTTGTTGTCGACCATCACCTTTTGCACAGCTGGATCTGCAAAGTTGCTCGCAGAAGCGACCATGAGAGAGTCGAGAGAGTCCGTCCATGTGGCAGCAGTGGCATTGAAGGGTGCGGGACCGGATGCAACTGACTGCATGTACGACATGCCGTTGGCGCCACTTTGAATGTGTGCCCAGTTCATTTCGATGTTTTGTTCCATGGTGGCATCGTCGGTCGGTACTCCAGCCATATAAAGAATTGATCCAAACTCTCCATCGCGAGTACCTCGCTCGGCCTGCACTCGAAACAGGTTGCGGCGCTGAACCTGTACTTGAGTGTCCTGCATTAAGCCGACGAGATCGGCATCTGCATAGATGGCGGCTTGCCCCGACATCGCACCATCAATCGAATCAAATTCGAACGCCACGATTGCCAGACCGGACATTTCTCCACCCATCACAATCTGGCTGGCAGTCGAAGACATCGCTCCATGCGATTTCAGTCGCTCTCCAGCCCAAGTAGCGCCAGCTTCAGCAAACTTTTGAGCATCACCCATTGATGCAAGGACGGTATAGATGTAGGACATTGCAACCCCTTTTCATTTTTGTGGCTCCGTAACACGGACGTGAAGCAAAGTTAACAGACCGTGTATTTGCGAATCGACGTGGACAAATGTGGTGCTTTGCTCTGGCCGCCGGAGTCCGCTCCACCGGGACTCCTGTTCGCTCGAGTCCCAACGACGTGACCCAATTTTGTATCAACCGCATTTTTAAAAAAGTCGCAGAGCCAATACTGCCGTTATCAAATTGGCCCAATTGTCTCCAATAGATTTAAGGCCTGTCGTATATTCGAATCGTAAAAGCTCGATTTTGATCCCTGGCTGGTCTCCCTTGGCGTTGCGAACGTCGGGTGGCCTCCTGGGCCGGTAAAGAACAGCATTGACCAACCAATGGTCGTTGACGATGAGGGTGTTGGAATTGTTAGTAGTTTTGCTTGCGTCGGGCCTGGTCAACTCAGCGGTGCGATCTGGGCCCGATTCGATGACGTCAATGGTGGTGCGCTGAAGCGGGCCCTTGCACGCAAATCCTTCGTTGCTTGGTTAGTACCGAGTTTTCGGTGATGGCGTCACACTCGTGAGGCGATTCGAGGGCGCCGTTGTCAAAATTTGAGTTGCTCAGGCGTATTGTTCGCGGCGACCAGCAGAACGGTTCGGCGTCCAGTCCAAGTCGAGGTACTGCTTGAAACCCTTGTGAGTTTCCTTGAAGCCGTGATCAGCGTAGAAGACGTGGGCGTCATCACGCTTGATGCTGCTCGTGAGTTGTAGACGGTAGCAACCGAGATCCTTCGCTCTGCTCACTGCATAGTCGAGCAACTGTCCATCCACGCCGCTACTGCGCTGATCTTCGACAACGTGCATCGATTCAATCTCGGCGCAACGCCCACCTCGGTGCTGGAAGTGGCGGAACGTGAAGAGTTGCAGCATGCCCACGATGCGGCCTCCCAGTTCGGCAACCAAGAGGTACGAGCCGTCGGTGCGATCAATTTCGCGTAGCGCGTCGACGTAATCGTTGATGTAGTGCGGGTCGTCCGCACCTGGGCCAAGTCGTCCATCGAGCAGAACATCAACAAGGTCCTCAACGTCACCGTCGAGCGCGTCTCTGACATACACCTGCACGGAATGAGATCTTTACAGATTTGAAAGGGGAGCCGCGCGATGGTCGATCACTGTTCAGCGTGGCACGATGGAGATATGGCTTATTGGACTCTGGCATCCGTCATCGTGCGACTTGGTGTCGTGCCGAGGTTGGCGCAGTGACCTCTAACAGAGTTGTCAACGCTTCGCCCCCTGCTGACCTGTCGGCGGCGGCTTGCGCTGCGCAGGCCCAAGCGCATTGCCCATACTCAAACTATGCCGTCGGCGCAGCGATCCGCACGGCGTCTGGTGCGATCTATGCCGGCTGCAATGTTGAGAACGCGTCGTACCCCGAAGGGACATGTGCCGAAGCTGGAGCGATTGCCGCGATGGTGCTCGACGGTGAGCGAGAAATTGTTGAGGTTGTCGTCGTCACTGGGGGGTCGACACCCGGAACCCCGTGCGGAGGCTGTCGCCAACGCCTTCGGGAGTTCACCGGCCCGGACGCAGTCATCTATGCAACGACTGTCGACGGTGTTGAGCTCGCCGTAACGATGGCCGACCTGCTCCCTGCATCATTCGGCCCAGAGTTTCTCGCCCACTGACCGTAGGGAGTCCGAAACTTTCGCAGCACCGGTGTGCCCGAAAGATGCTGAATCAGCGTCGCTGAGCGATGATTCCCCGATGATTTCAGATGCCGATGGATCATCACGTCATAATCTTTAGTCTTATCGACTAAGGATTATAAAAGAAGAGTTGTGATCGGGGTGCAAAGTCCGTATCTTGAGTGCTACCACATCAGGATCTACTCCCCGAACATCTCTCGAATACAGCAAGGAGCATCACATGCCTAAAGCAGTCGGTATCGACCTCGGCACCACCAACTCAGTCGTCTCGGTCCTCGAAGGCGGCGAACCCGTCGTCATTCCTAACTCCGAAGGTGGCCGCACCACCCCGTCGGTCGTAGCGTTCTCCAAAACCGGCGAAGTGCTCGTTGGTGAAGTTGCGAAGCGCCAAGCCATCACGAATCCAGATCGCACCTTCCGAAGCGTAAAGCGTCACATGGGCGAGGCCTGGAAGTCCGACGACATTGACGGCAAGCAGTACACCGCACAGGAAATCAGCGCCCGCACACTGATGAAGTTGAAGCGTGACGCTGAGAGCTATCTGGGCGACACAGTCACCCAGGCGGTCATCACTGTGCCTGCGTACTTTGACGACGCACAGCGCACGGCCACCAAAGAAGCTGGCACGATTGCTGGTCTCGAAGTGCTTCGCATCATCAACGAGCCGACTGCAGCTGCACTGGCGTACGGCCTTGACAAAGGCGACGAAGATGAAACCATCCTCGTGTTTGACCTCGGCGGCGGCACGTTCGACGTCTCTGTCCTTGAAATCGGCGACGGCGTGTTTGAAGTTAAGTCGACACACGGCGACACCGTTCTGGGCGGCGATGACTGGGACCAGCGCATCATCGACTGGCTCGTCCAGCAGTTCAAGGCCGCCCAAGGCGTGGACCTCAGCGCCGACCGCATGGCTGCCCAACGTCTGCAAGAGGCAGCCGAAAAGGCCAAGATCGATTTGAGCCAAACACAGTCCACACAGATCAACTTGCCGTTCATCACCGCCACGGCCGACGGACCCCTCCACCTCGATGAAACTCTCAGCCGCTCGAAGTTCCAGGAGCTCACCGCCGACCTCATCGAGCGTTGTCGAGTCCCGTTCGAACAAGCTCTCAAGGATGCCGGCGTCGCCAGAGGCGAACTCAACCACGTCATCCTCGTCGGTGGCTCGACCCGCATGCCAGCCGTGACCGAGCTGGTGCAGGATCTCACCGGCAAAGAGCCAAATAAGACCGTCAATCCAGACGAAGTGGTCGCCATCGGCGCTGCGGTTCAAGCTGGAGTCCTGCGCGGTGACGTGAAGGACGTGCTCTTGCTGGACGTCACCCCTCTTTCCCTCGGCATCGAGACGAAGGGCGGCATCATGACCAAACTCATTGAGCGCAATACGACCATCCCCACTAAGCGCACCGAGACCTTCACTACGGCCGAGAACAACCAGCCATCCGTCGAGATTCACGTGATCCAGGGTGAGCGCGACATGGCGAGTTACAACAAAACCCTCGGCAAGTTCCAGCTCGTCGATCTGCCCCCTGCAATGCAAGGAGTGCCGCAGATTGAAGTCACCTTCGACATCGACGCCAACGGCATCGTGCACGTCAGTGCCAAGGACCGGGCCACCGACAAGACCCAGTCGATGACCATCACCGGTCAGTCCACACTCGATAAGGACGTCATTGACCAGATGGTGAAAGACGCTGAGGCGCACGCAGAAGAAGACAAGCAGCGGCTCGCCGAAGCCGAGGCCCGTAACAACGCCGACAGCCTTGTATACCAAACCGAAAAGGTGCTGCGCGAACAGGGCGAAACGGTGCCTGCCGAAGAAAAAGACGCTGTCGAAGCACCGCTCGCGGACCTCAAGAAGGCACTTGAGGGCAACGACCACGATGCAATCAAGGCCGCCACCGAGGCGCTCATGGCCGCAAGCCAAGCATTCAGCCAGAAGCTCTACGAGGCCGCAGCCAAAGACGGTGGCGCCGAGGGTTCGTCAGCATCTGGCCAAGGTGATGGTGCGGTTAACGACGACGACATCGTTGATGCCGAGATCGTAGACGATCCGGCTGACGGAGACGCTGAGGCAGGTGCTTGAGCATGTCCGATATGGGAGACGGTGATCTTTACGATCCCGACGACCTGAGTGACGCGGAGCTGGCCGGGACTGCGTCCCGGTCCGCATCCGATTCGGCCGCGGCCGCCGACGCAGCATCAGCGTCGACTACGGATGCCGATGACATTCCTGAAAGACAGAGTGAGCTCGAAGACATCGACACATTGTCGGCGCTTGACTTCGACACGCCCGAAGTTGGTGATGCTGAGGCAGAGATCGATTGGTCCGAAGTTGACGTTCCGGCCCTGCTTGCCGAACGCGACGAATTCAAGTCGATCGCCCAACGCGTGCAAGCTGAGTTTGAGAATTTCCGCAAGCAAGCCAACACTCGAGCACAGGCCGACGCCGATCGCGCAACCGGCCGGCTAGCCGAAGCGTTCCTGCCAGTGCTCGATGCAGCTGAGGCGGCGTTCCTTCGTCATCCCGATGAAGTGGGCCCATTGCTTAATCAGATGTTGGCTGAACTCAAAAAACAAGGCCTCGAAACCCTAGACCTCGACGGGCAAATGTTTGATCCCGAGGTAGCTGAGGCTGTGGCGCATGAGCCTGTTAACGGCGGCGAACCGTCGGTGGCTGAAGTGCTACGCAGCGGATACCAATGGAAGGGCAAAACCCTCCGTGCTGCCATGGTGAAGACAACAGACTGAAAACACCACAGTCGGGGTTCGCCTCGAGTGTCGTGAGAGGAGCGCTCTGAGGAGGTGAGCACGAATGGCTGCACAACGAGACTGGTACGAAAAAGACTTCTATAAAGCGCTGGGCGTTGCCGAGAGTGCCACCGACAAGCAGATCACGAAGGCGTATCGTTCGCTAGCTCGCGATCTTCACCCAGACAAGAATCCTGGCAACGACGTTGCCGAAGAGAAGTTCAAGGAAGTCTCAGCGGCGTATGACGTGCTCGGTGACGAGGATAAGCGCGCCGAATACGACGAGGTCCGCCGCATGGGGCCCTCCATGATGGGTGGCCGACACGGCGGATCAGACGGATTCTCCTTCAACGTCGGTGACATGGGCGATGTCCTTGGTGGCATGTTTGGCCGTGGCGGACGCCAGCGCGGTGGCGGAGGTGCCGGCATCCAGCCCCGCCGTGGTGCTGACGTCGAAGCGTCGTTGACCATCGACTTTGCCGACGCAGTCACCGGTCTCGAGACCACCCTCCACCTCACAGCTGAAGCACAGTGCGCGACGTGCGGGGGCAGCGGGGCGAAAGCTGGTACTGCTCCGAAGGTTTGTGGTCAATGCAGCGGCAGAGGCGTCACCGACGACAACCAGGGCATGTTCTCGTTCTCCTCACCGTGCCAGATCTGCCAAGGCCGGGGCACCGTGATCGAGTCACCATGCGGCACCTGCAGCGGTGGAGGCATCGAGAAGCGCCCACGCGAAGTCAAAACCCGATTACCGGCAGGTGTCAAGGACGGCCAGACCATTCGACTCAAGGGTCGGGGCGGACCGGGGCGCAACGGTGGACCGAACGGCGACTTGCTGGTCGAATTGACGGTGATTCCTCATGACCGGTTTGGACGCAGCAATCAGAACCTCACCGTGACAGTGCCGGTGACGTTTGCAGACGCCGCACTTGGCGCTGACATTGACGTTCCGACTCTTGGCGGTCCATCAGTCACGATGCACATCAAGCCCGGCACCCAGTCCGGAAGCCGACATCGAGTGAAGAGTAAGGGCATCGAAACCACTAGCCGCGCCAAGGGCACGGTACAGGGCGACCTGATCGTCACCGTCAACGTGGTTGTACCTACTGAGCTGAGCGGCGAGCAACGCTCAGCAATCGAGCACCTCCGCTCGGCGAGTACGGTAGAGGACCAGCAGGCAGCGCCTACGCCAGGCTCAACCTCCTGAGGAGGCTCACATGGGTGACCAAGCGGACAACGGCAGACCCGAGCGCAAGCGCTCGGCCGCGGTCTACGTGATCTCGGTCGCCGCTGAGCTCTCGGGAATGCACCCCCAGACGTTGCGGATTTACGAGCGTCGCGGCCTGGTTATGCCAGCGCGCACCCAGGGAGGAAATCGTCGCTACAGCGATGCCGACATTGAAGTACTCCGCCGAATCTCGGAGCTGACCAATGAGGGAATGAACCTTGAGGGCATTCGTCGAGTGATGCGCCTTGAAGCCGAGAACGCTCGTCTGCGTGTTGAATTGGACCAGGCTCGTTCGATTGCTGTGCATGCGATCGAAGATGCCGAACGAAGTCAGCGCGGAGCGCATGCCGCGAAGCACGGTTCGAGCAGCGAGTTAGTCCCGCTGAAGCAGGCCGTTGCAGTCTTTGGAAAGCGAGCCAGCATCTTCTACCGCGACTAGCGGTCAGCTAACTCAGGCTGCGATCCATGGTCTAGTAAGCGACGCACGCCTTAGTTGTCGTCGACCCAGGTCTGTAGGTCTCGCCAGTCGATTAAAGCCTGCTCAACCAAACCGACCACGGCGGCGATATCGCATCGGGCGAGGTCAAGCACGGCCCGGGGAAGCCGGTCCCGGTCCCGTTGCCGAGTGTCGGGCAGTCGGTCGAGTTCGGCGATCACTCGGTCAGCATCATCGTCAAATTCACGATGAACACGCATGATGATGTCGTCCGAAAATAGGTAGCGGGGTCCAGCCATCAGCGGGCGATCACTTAGCGCGGTGACTGACAGCAAGCTCGGCTACGTCACGCATGATGCCAGCGATCTCGTAGTCCTTCGGTGTGTAGATCGCAGCGATGCCGATTTCGCGCAGGCGCGGTCTGTCGTCTTCGGGGATGATTCCGCCGACGACGACGGGGGCATCAACACCCATCGCCTTGAGATGGTCAAGCACATGGGGTACGAGATTGAGGTGTGAACCCGACAGAATCGACAGACCGATCACATCAGGATCCTCATCGCGAGCCGACGCGGCGATCTGTTCAGGAGTGAGGCGAATGCCGGAGTAGACGACCTCCATGCCCGAGTCGCGCGCTGCGACCGCAATTTGCTCGGCGCCATTTGAGTGTCCGTCAAGACCGGGCTTGGCAACGAGGAACTTCGGCGGGCCACCTGTCATCGATTTGACGAAATCGACCACTCCACCAAGACCGGTAGTGGAACCGGTTGCGCCTGCCACTCCGGTCGGTGCCCGGAACTCGCCGAACACCTCTCGCATGAGGTTGCCCCATTCGCCGGTCGTGCCGCCCGCCCGGGCGAGAGCGATCGAAGCAGGCATCACGTTGTGATCACCTTCGGCCGCAGTACGCAGGGCAGCGAGAGCGGCATCGACGGCTGGCTGGTCACGAGCGGCACGCCATGCTGCAACGTCGGCAACTGATTCTGCTTCGACCGCATGGTCGACCTTGAGAATCGCGCCTTCACCACCCAGCGGTGAGTCGGTGGTTTCACGGAATTCGTTGACGCCGACGACGGTCTGTTCACCTGACTCGATGCGCCGAGTTCGCTGGGCCATCGACGANACAAGCCTTGATTTCAACGTTTCGACGGCTTCAAACGCCCCACCCATCTCGAGCACATCGCTAAGTTCGGCTTGAGCGGACGCCCGCAGATCATCGGTCTTTGCCTCGATCACTGTAGACCCGTCGAAGATATCGCCGTACTCAAGGAGGTCGGTCTCAAAGGCCAGCACCTGCTGCATGCGNAGCGACCACTGTTGATCCCAAGGCGTCGGTAGACCCAACGCTTCGTTCCNCGCAGGGAGCTGAACCGAGCGGGCGCGAGCCCTCTTCGACAAGGTNACAGCAAGCATCTCAAGCACGATGCGCTGCACGTTGTTCTCGGGTTGGGCTTCGGTGAGACCAAGTGAGTTGACCTGAACGCCGTATCGAAATCGCAGCGCCTTTGGATCGGTTACACCGTATCGCTCGCGGCCGATCTGCTCCCACATGTCGGTCATCGCACGGAGCTTGCAGACCTCTTCAACAAAACGAATTCCGGCATTGACAAAGAATGAGATCGAACCGAAGACCTGACTGAATGATTCGCGGGATACCTGCCCTGAAGCCCGCACGGCATCGAGCACGTCGATTGCCGTCGCCATGGAGTAAGCAATCTCCTGCGTCGGTGTCGCACCGGCTTCTTGAAGGTGATACGAGCACACGTTCATAGGGTTCCACTTGGGTGCGTGCTCTGCGCACCAGGCGACCATGTCGACGATCAGCCGACGCGACGACGCAGGCGGGAAGATGTANGTACCGCGAGATAGATACTCCTTGACGATGTCATTCTGCGTCGTGCCACGCAGCTCGTTCGAGGCCACACCTTGCTCTTCTGCGTTGGCGACGTACAACGAGAGCAGCCAAACTGCAGTGGCGTTGATCGTCATAGAGGTGTTCATNTGGCCGGGCGGGATCTGGTCAAGGAGCGTGCGCATGTGGCCGAGGTGGGCGACGGGCACGCCAACTTTGCCAACCTCGCCCTGCGACATTTGGTCATCTGGGTCATAACCCGTCTGGGTGGGAAGATCGAAAGCGATCGACAGCCCGGTTTGGCCCTTGGACAAGTTGGTCCGATAAAGCTCGTTGGATGCCGCAGCAGTCGAATGGCCGGAGTAAGTCCGCATCATCCACGGCCGGTCGCGTTTTGCGCGCTCGCCCATNGTCTCGCTTNCTTCAGTCATAACACCAGTGTCGTCGGTTTGGAAGAAAATTCTCAAGTTCCTGTTCAAGGATTGGCCGGTACTNCGAAAACAAATGGCCGGTACTACGAAAACAAATGGTGTCGGAAACTTGGCGTCAGAGCACGATCCGAAAGAGCTAACAACNCTGTAAACATGCCAGCTCAAGCTGGCCGCTTCCCCCACTGCCACCTTGGGAGGAGAACTCCCGCCTGAAAGTCTCCTTTACGGGAACCTCGGCAACCGGATGAAAGATCCGACCGACGACAAATACATGAGCGGAACGACTAGCNGTTGCTCCGCTCCATTCGATTTCCACGCTGGATGAGTCAGCCGGGCTGGATGGCGTGCGACAGCAATCGCACATANTCGCTGCGGCTCACCTTAATGGCGCCGAGCGATGCGAGGTGATCGGTCACCCACTGTGTGTCGAGCAGAACAGCCCCGGTGGCGTTGAGGTGGTTGACGAGGTGCACGAGCGCAACCTTCGACGCATCGCTGACATCATGGAACATTGATTCACCAGCGAATAAGCCGTTGATGCGCACGCCGTACAGGCCGCCAACGAGTTCACCGTCGAGATAGGTCTCAATAGAATGTGCCCAACCCAATTCGGCCAGTCGGACATAGGCGTCGATGAACTCTGAAGTGATCCACCGCCCCTTCCGCTGAGGGTCGGCGCACCGCTCCATGACTCTGCGGAAATCGGTGTTTGTCCGAACGTCAAATCGACGGCAACTTGACCGGAGTGACTTCGACACGACAAGGGCATCGAGGGGGATAACGCCACGCGGATCAGGCGAGTACCACGCGATTTTGCTGCGCCGCCGATTGGGGTCAACCGGCATTGGGAAGAGACCGGTGCGATACGCAGCAAGCAGCGTGCCTGGTTCGAGGTCTGCNCCAAGCGCCACGAGGTCCTCACCTGGCTTGCTGGTGACGGGGTCGGGTAGCGCGTACCGTGNCTCTGGCGGTTCCAGCGGCGACGGGTTCACGAGTGACATCACCTCAGCCTGGCAACAAACGCACCAAGCGCATGACATCGAACGATCTTCGTGTCAGATTTTGGCCAAACCATCATCGAGGGCGAACGGTATTTCCCACAAAACGGCCGACTGGATTTGAATAATCAGTAAGAGCGAAAGCCTTGCTTCGTCTTGCGGCCAAGTTGGCCGGCCGCAACCATACGGCGCAGGAGTGGCACGGCTGCGTAGTTAGGGTCGCGGAACTCCGTGTAAAGCGCATCAAGAATTGAAACCGACGTGTCAAGGCCGACAAGGTCAAGCAGTGCAAACGGGCCCATCGGGAAGTTGCAGCCGCCCATCATGGCTGCGTCGATCGAATCGATTGACGCAGTGCCCATTTCGTACATGCGCACGGCATTATTTAGATAGGGGAAGAGCAGTGCGTTGACGATGAAACCTGCGCGATCTTCGACCAGCACGGGATTCTTGCCGCACGCGGTGGCGAAAGCCGTTGCGACGTGGATTGTCTCGTTAGATGCGGTGAGCGGACGGATGATCTCGACAAGCGACATGTTCGGTGCCGGGTTGAAGAAGTGGATGCCGCAGACCTTGTCGGGGCGCCGCGTCATCATTGCTAACTCGACTACCGGGAGAGTNGAGGTGTTCGTCGCAAGAATGCCCTCGGGTTTGACGATCTGGCAGAGCTCATCAAACAGCGCACGTTTCACTCCGAGATCTTCAACAACGCTTTCGATAATGAGGTCGCAGTCGGCGAGTTGATCAAGACGATCAGTGACCGAAATGCGGCCGAGGATGGACTGACGCTCGTCCTCGGTCAGACGTCCCTTAGCGGCGTGTCGAGCAAGACCAGAGTCGACCGTGTGGAGCACGGCATCAGCGCCAGCCTGAGTGCGCGACCGCACGATGACTTCAAGTTCTGCACGGGCCACCACTTCGGCCAGACCTGAACCCATAATGCCGGAGCCAAGAACGCCGACTTTCTTTATTTCCGTCATGCGACAAGCTTAGTTACCAACGGGTAACACACAGTAATCTGTTGCAGACCNCGTATCGTCAGTTCNTGGCGTTAAGCCGACGTTGGCCTCTCCACATGTTCCCCCTGCTCGTATTTCATCTCGTCCTCGGTGTCGCCATTATCGCGGCAGGACGTCGTCTCGGCCGTAGCGGCTTTGCACTGGCTGGTCTTGCTCCTCTCGCCACGGTTGTCTGGGCGCTCACGCAAACTGATGAAGTACTTGACGGCAAAGCGAGAGTTGAGACGTTCTCGTGGGTCGGTGGCCTCAATATTGCAATCGATCTGCGACTTGACGCCTTCGCTTTGCTGATGGTGGCACTCGTGTCAGGCATCGGGCTACTTATCTGCATTTACGCCCTGGGTTACTTCCAACCGCACGGACCCGGTGATGTCGTCAAGGACAATGTCGGTCGGTTGGCCGGGATGATGACGCTTTTCGCAGGAGCGATGCTCGGTGTCGTCCTGTCCGACCATCTCATCGCGCTGTTCATCTTCTGGGAACTGACATCAATCACGTCGTACCTTCTCATTGGAAACGACGACATCAACCCCCGCGCCCGCGCTGCGGCGTTACAGGCGATCCTCATTACCGGCATGGGTGGACTGGTTCTACTCGCCGGATTGATCATCATCGGGCAGTCAGCAGGGACCTACCTGTTATCGGAGTTGATTCTCNATCCACCGACCGGGGCAATCGTCAATACCGGCCTCATTTTTGTCTTGATTGGAGCATTCACGAAGTCGGCCCAGGCACCGTTCAGTAGTTGGCTACCTGGTGCCATGGTCGCGCCGACCCCGGTCAGCGCGTATTTGCACTCGGCGACCATGGTCAAGGCGGGGGTCTACCTCGTGGCCCGCCTCGCCCCGATGTTCGCACTATCAGGCAACTGGCGTTTGGTCGTCCTTACAGTCGGGTCGGCCACGATGCTCATCGGCGGACTCCGGGCGCTTCGTCAACATGATCTCAAGCTCCTCNTGGCATACGGCACGGTCAGCCAACTTGGCTTCATGATGCTGCTGTTCGGCACCGGCGACGATCACATAGCGCAGGCTGGTGTTGTGCTGCTGCTTGCGCACGCAGCATTTAAGGCNGCACTGTTCATGGTGGTTGGAATGGTTGACCATCAAGTCGGGACTCGCGACATCCGAAAATTGCACGGCTTCGGGGTGTCTTGGCGGCCTGCACTCGTCGCCGGTGTGGTTGGGGCGGCGTCAATGGCGGGCGTGCCTCCGCTCTTCGGGTTCATTTCGAAAGAGAAAGCCCTTGAGGGTTACGTCGACCACGGTGATTTCGTTGGTTCGACGGTCATCCTCGTTGTCATTGTTGTGGCATCGATTCTCACGTTCGCCTACTCGGCCCGTTTCGTACTTGGCCTCTTCGGAGCGTTTGCTGAGCCCGAAGCTGACGATCTCTCTCATGTTGCGCGCGCTCCGTCGTTCGGGTTCGTTGCACCAGCGTTGCTGCTGACCGTTGTCAGTCTCGGTGTTGGTATTGCGCCGGTGCTGGTCGATCGGTTGGTGAAGGCGTCTACCGTCGCGTTGCACCCTGCGGCCGAACCCAAACACCTACACCTGTGGGCTGGCTTCACTTCAGCGTTCCTGCTGTCGCTCGTGGTTATCGGTNCCGGGACNTTACTCACGCTCTTTAGGGGTCAAGTAAGCACCGCCCAGCGATCCGCTTCGCATGCTTTGCGCTTTATTCCAACCAGTGAACAGGCCTTTAATTTCCTGCTGCGTGCGGTCGGGTTCACGGCGCGTCGCGTNACCGGATTCCTTCAAAANGGTTCGCTGCCGATCTACGTGTCGGTGATTTTGATGGTTGCCACGGGCGTGCCGTTAGTTGCCTTTGCNGGCGCATGGAGCGGCTTCGGTGACGTAGTGGAAACACCGGCGCATGTGGTGCTTGTTGCGATGATCATGGCCGCTGCGTTGGGGGCCTCGATCGTGCGACGACGTATCGCCGCTGCGCTGATGCTCGCTGCAGTTGGCTACGCGATGGCCGGTTTCTATGTCTCGCAGGGTGCACCGGACCTTGCACTCACTCAGTTCGCCATCGAGACCCTNAGTACCGTTCTGTTCGTTCTCGTGCTGCGGTACCTCCCGGCGACATGGACGCATCGTGCACCTGCCATCGCAGCACCGATGCGGATCGCCGTCTCGATGTTTGTGGGCGTCGCCATCTTCGTTTTCGCCTTGGTCGCCAGCGGTGCCCGCAGCGATGTCCCTGGTCCGCAGCAATCCGAAGCGATGGTCGAAAACTCGCTCACAAAAGGCAAGGGCCGCAACGTCGTCAACGTAATCCTGGTCGACTTCCGCGGCTGGGACACGATGGGTGAGATCACGGTTCTTCTCGTTGCTGCGGTCGGCGCAGTCAGCCTTGCCCGCAGCGGTCGGCGATCTGACGAGACAGGCGCACCAACCTTTGAAGAGATCCTCGACCCGGTCGAGCCCGACGACTTCGTCGACAACGACGGGCCAGCGTCGCCGCTGGTTGGTGCTGAGTCCCCCGGGGGTATTTCGTGAACCGGCGAGGTGNGCCCGATCGCGTCTTTGTCCTTGATCAAGCGATCAAGGTGATTTACCAGTCGATTCTGGTGCTTGCGCTTTATTTCGTTTTTGCCGGGCACAACCTGCCCGGAGGAGGATTTGTCGGCGGACTCATGGTAGGCGCAGCAGTCTCACTGCGTTACGTGTCCGGTGGTGCCGAAGCGGTACGGACCACGTTCCGGGCACCGTCGCACGTAGTTCTCGGGTGTGGTCTGTTGTTGTCGTCAGGAACAGCGCTGGTTCCGGTACTCCTCGGGGGTGCTGTGCTTGAGCACGGTGAGATTGAGCCGGAGCTACCCGTCTTCGGCAAGGTCAAAGTGGTGTCCGCGCTGCCGTTCGACGTAGGCGTGCTCTTGGTCGTCGTCGGTCTGGTGCTGATGCTCTTTGCCGCCTTTGGTGATGATCATCCAATCGAGTCGGCTGAGTCGACGGCTGTTGTAAATGCCTCGGATAACGAGTCAGATAATGCGGGGGAGTCCACGTGAGCGTTTTGCTTGCGTTTGCCGCAGCGTTTCTTTTCGCAACCGGTACTTGGTTGCTGTTGCAGCGTCGTCTCTCGCGGATCATCATCGGTATCGGCCTGATTGGACATGGCTCAAATGTTTTGCTGCTCACGTCCAGCAATGGCCGAGGCCTGCCGCCGATCATTGACTCGGCGGACCCGACTGATTTTGCCGACCCGTTACCGCAAGCTCTTGCGCTCACCTCGATTGTCATCACCTTCGGAGTGACTGTGTTCTTGTTCGCAGTTGGCTTTCGAAGTTGGAAGTTGACCCACGATGACGTTGTCGAAGACGACGTGGAAGACCGCTTCATCGCCAGGCGTCGCGCAGATCGCGACGTTGAAGAAAGCGAAGCTGCCGAACGCGAACATGCTGTCGAAGAGGATCGAGTATGACCAGCGCTTTGGCTTCAGTACTTGGCGCAGATTTTCTTACTGCTGACGTGACGGCGCCAAGCAGCGGGATCTTCGACGCATTGGTGCCGCTTCCAGTCCTGCTTCCGTTGCTTGCCGCATCGCTCAGCGTGATCTTCGCTCGACTACGAAACGTGCAACGTGTGCTGAGCATCGTTGCGCTGCTCGGTGTTGTCGCCAACAACGTCGTCTTGCTCAGCCGGGTCGACGACGCGACGGGCGACGCAGCCGGCGGCATTGTTGTGTCCCAGGCAGGAGGTTGGGTTGCTCCGCTTGGGATTTCCCTCGTGGTCGACCGGCTCTCGGCAATCATGTTGGTGGTTTCTTCGCTGATGCTGCTCTCTGTGCTGATTTATGCGATCGGTCAGGACTCAGAGGAACGCAGATTTGCTGCGTTCCATCCGGTGTACCTTGTCTTGGCAGCAGGTGTGTCGGCCAGCTTTATCACTGGCGACCTCTTTAACTTGTTCGTCGCGTTCGAGATGATGCTTGTTGCGAGCTACGTGTTGCTCACTCTCGGGGGTCGAGCTGGACAGGTCCGGTCAGGGATGTCGTACATCGTCATCAGCCTGATCGCCTCGACGTTGTTCATCACTACCCTTGCGTTGTTCTACTCAGCGACTGGCACGGTCAACATGGCCGAGTTGGCTGAGCGCATCCCCGAACTGTCAAGTGGAGTGCGTACTGGTTTCTCGCTGATACTGATCGCGGTTTTTGGCATCAAGGCCGGAATTTTCCCGCTTTTCTTCTGGCTGCCGGACAGCTACCCCACGGCGCCTAACGCAGTCACTGCAATCTTTGCCGGCCTACTCACGAAGGTGGGGGTCTACGCGATCATTCGCACCCAGTTGCTGCTATTCCCGGCGGACGCACAGCAAGGCAGGCTGCTGCTGGTCGTGGCTGGATGCACGATGGTCGTTGGTGTCCTCGGGGCTTTGGCGAATGATGACCTCCAGCGCATTTTGTCGTTCCACATCATCAGTCACATTGGCTACATGATTATGGGTCTCGGTCTCTTCACCCTGGCTGGTGTGGCAGGAGCGGGCTTCTACGTCGTGCACCACATCGTCGTCAAGACTGCACTGTTCCTTGTCGCTGGCCTGGTTGAGCGCAAGGCTGGTTCTGACCGGTTGTCGAGGCTCGGTGGAATGGTGCGCTCTGCGCCGATGATTGCTGTGCTGTATGCATTGCCCGCTTTGAGCATCGCAGGACTGCCCCCATTCTCGGGTTTCGTTGCGAAGTTCGCGCTGGTCGGGGCAGCGATCGAAGCTGAGCAGTGGGCGATTGTCGCCGTCGCACTGTTTGTCAGTTTGTTGACCATGTACGTCATGAGCCGAATTTGGTCGAGCGTATTCTGGGGTGAGTCCGAAGATGGAGTAGTGATGGCCAGACTCGCTCCCGGTTTTACCAAGGTCCCGATGTTGATGACAGCGGCGACTGTCGTCGTGGTCGGACTGTCCCTCGCATTGCTGGTGTTCGCTGGGCCGCTCTACGACTTGGCTGAGCGAGCTGCAACAGACTTACTCAACCCGCAGAGGTATATCGACGCTGTATTGGCCAGTAGCACCAACGTGGGGGTTGGTGGATGACCGGGTGGCTTCGTATCCCAAGCCTTTTGGTCTGGCTCACTTTGCTGTGGGTTGCTCTATGGGGCGATGTGACTGCTGGCAATGTCCTCGGCGGCCTGCTTGTGGCGATTGTGGTCGTTGCTGTCGCTCGCCCGACTGGGGTAACCGGCCTGGAACGGACATACTTCCGCCCTGTAGCGGCGCTGCATTACGGGTTGTATTTCGTTATGCAGATGGTCAAGTCCAACTTGGTCGTCGCGTGGGAAATCATCACGCCCGGGACGTCACTCAACCGAGCGATTATCGCCGTGCCGATGCACACGTCGTCAGCCGGCGTGGTGGCTTTGGTCGCCAACTCGATCACCCTCACGCCTGGCACCGTGACTATCCAGGTCATCGAGGAGCCGAGCGAAGATGGGCTCGTCGATCGCACGCTATTTATTCATGTGCTTCACTTTCTCGGAGTTGACGCAGTACATCGTGATGTACTCCGACTTGAACGTCTGGCCATCAAGGCGTTCGGTTCGGTTAACGAGTTGCCACGACTCGATGCTGAGCTAGCAGCAATGTTGATCGAAAAGGACGTGTCGTCATGATCGTCGTTCCGTTGTTGTTGCTGACTGTTGCCTTATCGGCATTCATGTTCCGGGTCCTCCGCGGCCCATCTATTCCCGATCGGGTTGTTGCACTGGATGGCGTGCTTTCGGTCGTGGTGAGCGGCATCATCGTCGCTGCGGCTCGTGTCGACAGCGGTATCACGCTCTCCACAGTTTTGGTGGTGTCGCTCGTTGGGTTCGTTGGCACAGTGGCACTTGGGCGTTTTGTGGAGCGGAGGGGCGGCTGATGGGCATTGTTGCCGGCATCTTCATGATCACCGGAGCGACGCTCACGATGATTGGTGGCATCGGAGTGATTCGGTTCCGCGATCTGATGTCGCGCGCTCACGCAGCGGCCAAGGCGCCGACGCTGGGCCTCATGCTCGTGTCGGTTGGTGCGGCAATCGAGATCGGAACGTTTGATGCTGCCGTGGCGTTGGCCCTCGTCGTCGTGCTGCAACTTCTTACGTCGCCGGTGGCCACGCATGTGCTCGCCCGTGCTTCGTACGGGCAAGTCGACTTGGCTCTTGACGGTGAAGATGACCTTGCCGACTTCCTCACCGCCTGCGCAGAGTCTGGTTCTTCCGATCTTGATCACGATCCGAATACCTCCGACGCTTCGTAACACCGGCTCCCGGCAGCGAACTGGCATGCTTCGTCATAATGCAGGCAGCAAATCTCGAACCTGTGCGCTGTGTCTGGCCCACAGGGAACGACACCTATCTGGAGTATCACGATGTCGAGTGGGGTCGGCCGACAGTTGATGAGTTCCGTCTATTCGAGAAGATTTGCCTTGAAGGTTTCCAGGCGGGGCTGAGCTGGCTCACAATCCTCCTCAAGCGTCCTCGTTTCCGCGAAGTATTCGCTGACTTTGACTACAGGGCAGTGGCAGAATTTGGAAGCGACGATGTTGAGCGACTGCTTGATGACGTGGGCATCATCCGGCATCGAGGCAAGATCGAAGCAACTATTAACAACGCTCAGCGCGCCGTCGAGCTGGCCCAGGTCGAAGGGTCGCTCATTGACTGGGTTTGGGAGTGGGCAGTCACGACGCCCGATCGCCAGCCCGATGGCGGCATTCCAGTTCAGACCGAACGATCCGCTGCACTCGCCAAGGACCTAAAGCAGCGCGGCTGGAAGTTCTTCGGCCCGACAACTGCTTATGCGTTTATGCAATCAGAGGGGTTGAGTAACGATCATGAGACGTCGTGTTTTGTGCACGATGCGTGCGGAGCAGCACGAGCAGCGTTTCTGTCCGGCCGTACGATTCGTCCAGCCGACTGACCGTGCCGGGCGTTGGAGGACTAGCTTCGATCGGACTTCGGGTAGCGGTGCCGGCCATTCGGTACAATGAGCTAATGCGGCCAGCGACCACTCTTGCCCTCGGACTTCTCCTCCTAGTGATTCTCGTCGCGGGCGTTATTTCGCTGGTCCGACTCTGAATTAACGGTAAACCTCGACGAATATCGCGCATGTCCTTGACGGCCATGCTGCAGATTCGGTGGCCTTGATCAGTCGGAACCGAACAACGACCTACGGCGAACTGCGCGACCAAGTCGACCACCTTCGCGGAGGTCTTACCTCGATTGGTGTTGGGCGCGGTGACCGAGTCGCTCTGCTGTGTGGCAACGGTCGCCACTTCGTCATCACCTATTTCGCCACAATGGGCATCGATGCTGTTGTCGTCCCCCTCAACCCGCTGAGACTCGCACCAGAACTTGAGAACGAGATTGCATCTTTCGGAGCCCATGTAGTTGTCATCGAGAAGTTGAGCGCTGGCACATGGGCAAACGCCGATCGCTCTCAGGTGCCGACTGTCGCCACGGTCATCAGCTCTGAACACGGATCTGGGCCGAAGGAAACGCAATCGATCGATGAGCTTCTCAACGCCGACCCTGCTCCAATTGCAGCCGACAAGTTCATCTGGCCCACTGTCGCCAAACGGCTACGCCGCCACTGGCTTGGGCGGTGCCACCAACAAAAACGAGAATCATCCGGCCGATCGCGTCATGGCGCCGATTAGCGCGATATAGATTCGAGCGTCTCCGGCGGATTATTCTCACCGTCTCGCTCCACTGGTTCGCGCCTAGGTCGAGACGAATTTGCTCTAATCAGCGGTTCGGCTGTTTGGTCACGCGGAGGTAGGGCTTCACGGGTTCCCATCCAGCGGGGAAAAGTTCCTTGGCTTCGTCGTCAGACAATGCGGGGACGATGATGACGTCGTCGCCATCGTTCCAGTTGGCGGGTGTGGCGACCTTGTGGTCAACCGTGAGCTGCAGGCTGTCAATCACGCGCAGGATCTCGTTGAAGTTGCGGCCGGTCGATGCCGGGTAGGTGAGAGTGAGCTTGACCTTCTTGTCAGGCCCGATAATGAACACCGAGCGAACCGTGAGGGTGTCGTTCGCGTTTTCGTGGATCATGTCGTAGGCATTTGCCACGGCGCGATCTGGGTCGCCGATCATGGGGAAGTTCACTGGGGTGCCAACGACTTCCTCAATGTCTTTCTCCCACTCGACGTGGCTGTCGACGGGGTCGACGGACAGTCCGATCACCTTTGTATTGCGCTTGTCGAACTCTGGCTTCAGGGCTGCGACAGTGCCGAGTTCGGTCGTGCAGACTGGCGTGAAGTCCTTCGGGTGGCTGAACAGCACGCCCCATGAGTTACCGAGCCACTCGTGGAAACTGATGTCGCCGTGAGTGGTTGCGGCGGTGAAGTCGGGTGCAGTGTCGCCGAGTCGGATGGCCATGATGAGCTCTCTTTCGGGTGCGTTCGCAAGTGTGTCAACGTGTTGCCTGTTGAACTCGAAGACCCAGTAGTGGGGCTGGGAGATTTGATGGCAGGTCTACTCAATCAATTCGGATTGCATAATAACGATGCTCGTTCCAATTGTTGAGGTCGCACGCGACCACGACGCTGCCCTCACTTTTACAAGCGGCACAGCGGGTCTGCCGCGCGATGCCCGCCTCGCCCAGGGCAACA
Organism: Ilumatobacter sp.; assembly: GCA_002711735.1. Classification (GTDB taxonomy): domain Bacteria; phylum Actinomycetota; class Acidimicrobiia; order Acidimicrobiales; family Ilumatobacteraceae; genus Ilumatobacter_A. Next base: position 6,042 of record PASB01000027.1, on the reverse strand, counting down.
ATGACGCCAACATCAAACAGAGCAAAGCCATCGAAACCCTCAAACCGAGCGATCAGATTTACGGCGTGCTCCCGCTCTTTCACATCTTCGGGTTCAACGTCGTAATGACAACTGGCCTGACGGTCGGCGCAACGGTGATGTTCGTGCAGCGCTTCGACCCGCACACAGCAGCCGAGTCGACATCTGGTCGGCAGGTCACGGTTGTGCCGGGTGCTCCCGCAACGCGGACAGCATTCACGCACTTCGACGAACACGTTCGCGTCAGCGCNCATAGCTCTGTCTGGCTTCAACGTGTACCCGGCCGAGGTTGAAGGAGTGCTGACAATGCACNCTGACGTGTATGAGGCAGGAGTTGTCGGCGTACCCCACCCGCACACCGGNGAGGCAGTCAAGGCTTTTGTTGCCGTGCGTAACGATGCCAATGTCGACGAAGAGACGCTCATCGAGTTCTGCCNCGATCATGTCGCTCGTTACAAGTGCCCGGCGNGAAATGTTCGTCGATGAGTTGCCACGAAACGCCTCTGGCGAGCTCNTCCGGNGTCGCNTAGACGACGCACTATCTGTTTCTCGATTACGTCTGATAAGCCCTGTTGCAGACCGCAGGAAATGTCGTTCCGTGCTAGGTGACGAACCTCACACGTTGGTTCCGAGCAGGCTTTGTGAAAACATGCACAAACGTTTAGCGTGGTCATCGCATGGCTGCTCAGCGATCAAGACGCCGAATTCCCGAGGCAACTGTTGCCCGGCTTCCGGTTTATCTGCGCATGCTCGGCGAGCAGTTCGAGATCGGTGTTGCAAACATTTCATCGGAAGAACTCGCCGAACTTGCCGGAGTCAACGCAGCCAAAGTCCGCAAGGACCTGAGCTACCTCGGCAGCTATGGCACACGCGGGGTTGGTTATGACGTCGAATTCCTCGTGTACCAGATTCGTCGCGAACTCGGTCTTACTCACGATTGGCCCGTTGTCATCGTCGGTGCGGGCAACTTAGGCCAAGCTCTCGCCGGTTACAACGGTTTTGGTGACCGTGGTTTCCCAGTGGGTGGCATCGTCGACATTGACGACTCGAAGGTCGGATCGGTTGTCGGCGGCGTGCGAGTCCGGCATCTCGATGAGATCAAGCAAGTTGTCCAAGCCCGCAACATTTCGATCGGCGTGATCGCTACCCCCGGCGCAGCCGCTCAGGATGCCGCCGATTCCCTTGTCGCCGCCGGTGTGACCAGCATCTTGAACTTCACCCCGACGGTCATCAACGTTCCGCACGGCATCAGCGTGGGAAAGGTCGACCTCGCTGTTGAGCTCCAAATCCTCGCGTATCACGAACAACGTCGGGCTAACGCAGCACAAGGCTCCGTAGTGCGATCTTTGTCAGGTCTTTCGATTCCGGGCGAGTCACGCCGTGGCGCAAGCGCCTAAGGTTGAATGCACATGTCCATCCTCGTTATAGGCGTAAATCACCGGAGTAGCCCAGTGGCGCTACTCGAACGCCTGACGCTTGCACCCGACACTTTAGGCAAGGCCGTCGCAGGGCTTGCGCAGCGCGACAACATTCGCGAAGCAGTGGTCCTTTCAACGTGTAACCGCACCGAGGTTTACGTTGTCGCAGAGCTTTTCCATGGCGCCTACGGCGATGTCCGTGACTTTCTTTGCGAGATCAGCGACCTGTCGGTCGATGAACTTACGCCGCACCTTTACAGCCAGCACGACTCCGCAGCAGTGGCGCACTTGTTCGAGGTTGCTGCTGGTCTTGACTCGGTTGTTCTCGGCGAAGGCGAGATTCTCGGTCAGGTCCGTACCGCCTGGGAAACAGCGCAACTCGAGGGCGCTTCGCGATCCAGCCTTAATCTGCTGTTTCGTTCGTCGATTGAGGCGGGCAAGCGAGCTCGCAGCGAAACAGGTATCAGCCGGGGCACAGCTTCAATCAGTCACGCGGCTGTAGAGATGATTACCGACGTGATCGGCGACCTGACAGGTAAACGGGTTGCTGTCATCGGTGCTGGTTCCATGGGTGAAGGTGTTGCGGTTGCGCTGCATCGTGCTGGTGGCGCCACAATCACCGTCGTGAATCGATCACCCGAACGCGGCGCCGCTTTGGCGGAGCGAGTCGACGGCGAGACGGTTGGATTCGAAAAGCTGGCCGACATCGTTGCGGTCAGCGATGTGGTTGTAGCGGGCACCGGTGCAGGAGACCCGGTGATCACCACCGGCCTGGTCGCTCGCGCCCGTTCGGGTTCCGATTCCGACCCGCTCCACATTGTCGACATAGGCCTGCCCCGCGACGTCGAGCCAGAAGTTGGAGCACTTGGCGGTGTCACGGTCTTTGACCTTGATGACTTGAGTGCATGGGCAGATCGTGGCCTCGCAGATCGCGCTGGCGAAGCTGATCGTGTGCGTTCGATCGTCAACGAGGAAGTCGAAGCCTTTGCCGTTGAGTCCACTGCTCGCCAAGCCGCTCCCCTTGTAGCGTCGATGCATGAGGCTGCCGAGCGCGTTCGGTCTAGCGAGCTCGATCGATTCGCCAAACGTTTCAACGACCTTGACGAGAGCGGCCGCGCCGCCGTCGAAGCCTTGACGAAAGCAATCATCGCGAAGCTGTTGCATGAGCCATCAGTGCGTCTCAAGGGCCAGGCTGGCACGCCGCAGGGCGATCGCAACGCTGCTGCGGTGCGCGACCTGTTCGACCTGAGCTGACACCGTTCGAGACACTGGCATGTCCACGCCACTGCGCATTGCGACACGAGCATCGCGCCAAGCTCTCGCTCAATCCGCCGCCGTCGCTGCCGTTTTGAGTTCTGCTACCGGCCTTGAGGTGAAGCTGGTCCAGGTCAAAACCACTGGCGATATTCGCGCCGACGCCCCCTTACACACGATGGGCGGTCAAGGCGTCTTCGTCAAAGAAGTCCAATTGGCTGTGCTCGATGGTCGAGCTGACTTGGCAGCGCATTCAGCCAAGGACCTACCGTCCGCTCCCGCTGACGGTTTGACGATCGCTGCGTTCACAAAGCGCCGCGATCCGCGCGACGCGTTGGTCGGTTCAACCCTCGGTGACTTGGCCGAAGGAGCGACAGTCGCGTCGGGCTCGGTCCGGCGCCGAGCGCAGCTGCGTCGCATTCGCCCCGACCTTGCGTTCACCGAATTGCGCGGCAACATCGACACCCGGCTTACAAAAATCCCCAATGGCGGGGCAATCGTGATGGCCGTAGCTGCCCTACAAATTTTGGATATGACTGACCGTATTACGGAAACGCTGGAGGTTGACGAGTTCGTTCCAGCCGTCGGCCAGGGGTGCGTGGCTATCGAATGCCGATCGGACGATGCGAGCACCATCGGAGCGCTCGCATCGATCGATCACGCCTTGACGCGTCATGACGTCGAAGTTGAGCGAGCGTTTCTCGCTGAACTCGGGTCGGGCTGTTCACTTCCGGTTGGCGGCCATGTTGTAGACGGGGTCTTGCGTACCTTTCTGGCCAACCTTGACTCCGGCGTGTCAATCAGCGATGAGATTAAATTGAGCGGTGCCGTCAAAGCCGATGTCAATCTTGCTCGTTCTGCTGCGGCCAGTGCACACAGTGCAGTCTCATAATGCACATTCGTCGGAGCTGACATGACGGCTGACCGGACAGTAGCGAAGGTATGTTGACAAACGGTGGACTCGCTGGTTGCCGGGTGCTGGTAACCCGCGAACGGCTCGGCGAACTCGGTCGCCTGCTGGCTGAGCGCGGCGCGGATGTAGTCCACGTTCCACTCATTGTTGTGACCGAGCCAGCGGACAGCGGACTTGCACTCCAACGGGAGCTTGCTCGGCTTGATCGGTACTCGTGGCTCGTTGTCACCTCGCCGACGGGCGCGGAGCGCGTCGGCGAGGTCGCAGCACTACACCCGTTAATCAAACTCGCCGCAGTTGGCACAGCAACTCAAAAGAGCTTGGCAGCGCTCGCCGGCCGGCCGGTCGATTTGGTCCCACATCGCCAGCTTGCTGCGGTGTTGGCCGAGGAGTTGATCGGACGCTGCACCGAACCAGTGAAGATCCTGGTCGCTCAAGCTGACATCGCCAGCGAGGTATTGGCGAGCGAGTTGTCCAGGGCGGGGCATGACGTCACTTCAGTCACGGCCTACGCTACGGCGCTCGTTGAACCCGATGTCACTACGATTGAAGACGCCGACGTCCTAACGCTCGCAAGTGGTTCTGCTGCTGCAGGATGGGTCAATGCCTTTGGAGCTCAGCAACCGCTAATCGTTGTCGCCATCGGTCCTTCAACCGCTGAGAGAGCACGTGAGAATGGGCTCAAGGTCGACGGGGTTGCTGCCGAACATTCTCTTGAAGGTCTCGTCGACGAAGTTGTCCATCAGGTCACGCTCCGTCAAGCGGAGGGTCCGAGATAACCAATGTCGGTAAATAATGCAGTATTCTTTACCGGATTGACGGACCAGTAAGGAGCCTTGTGGATGCACGCAGCAGAAGTCTGACAATGGCTTCAGCAGTAGCAACCGTGCTCGGGGCAGGGCTCATTTTGGGCACTAGCGCCTCGAGCGTATTCGCGCGTCCAGCCGTCGTCTTCGAAGAGGTCGAAGCTGTTCCGCTCGGCACCGCCGCCTCCCTAATCGGTGATGCGGCCGGCTCCAACGCATCAGTGTCGGGCGATGGACAATTCGTCGTGTTCCAAGGCCCACCGCAGCAGCTACCGCTACTTGATGAGCTGGAAGAAAACGTTGAGCCGCAGGTCGACCTGCGAGATAGCACCATCTATCTCGCGAGCCGCGCCGATAATTCCACGGTCGAGCTTTCACCGATACCAAACGGTCTCCGGCCAGGCAATTCGGTCCACCCTGTGATCTCTGGCGACGGGTGCAGTGTTGTGATGATTTCCGAGATGGCACTTGATGTCTTCCGCGACGATGACGCTGGCGCCCGGTGGGATGTTTACCGCTCGGTTCTTCCACATTGCGATGGAGCAATAGGTGACTGGGAACTCGTATCGGCGCGCGCTGATGGCAGCACACTTGCCCGTGACGATGTTGATCCGAACCAAACCCCTGCCGTGTCGCGTTCTGGCGCGGAGATCGCGTACGTCCACCCTGACGAGCGGCTATTTGAAGCCCCCGACGTCACAACGATCACCGTGGTCGACCTAGCCGTTCCCCCGACAGACTCGCGCCGCTCCGAAGTAGTAGCTGGCACTCCTAGCGACCGCCCAAACACCACCTTCGTACACACGGGTATCGATCAGCCAGCCCTCTCCGACGACGGCCAACATGTAGCGTTCCGGTCTGACGCAGCCTCCGCCGAGGGTGTCCCAGTCTGGGGTGAGGGCCAAGTCGATGGGGGAGCTGCGACCAAGCAGGTCTTCATATGGAATCGGCTTGAAGTTGACCCGTTCGCCGCAGTTCAGTTGGTCTCGGCCCTGCCAACGGGCGAGCCAAGTACTGCCGGTGCCGCCGAGCCAGCGGTCTCCCGCAACGGGCGCGTTGTCGCCTTCTCATCTTCGGACCAAGGTCTCGTTCCGGCAATCTTTCCGATCTGTGGTGATGATTGTCCATCGCAGATCTATCGACTCGATCGTGACGTCAACGCCGACGATAATTTTGACGAGCCTGGCGCAACTTTGCTCGAAATCATCAGTGTTGAACCCGGCTCGGACAGCTCGAGTGCTCCAGTCGTCGGCACCAGTGCCTCAACGCAGCCCGCGCTGAGTGCCGATGGTCACGTCCTTGCATTCGTTACGAAGGCACCTAACCTGCAGCTTCTCGAAGCGCCAGGAAGCGGCGCCGTCAGCGATGGCGACATCCTCGCCTCCGACAAAGGCCGCAGTGATTTACGTCGCATTTCAGTCTCTGCAGACGGAGTCCGTCCAACGGCCGGTGTCCATTCGCGCCCGCAACTCAGTGACTCAGGTCGCATCACCGTGTTCGACACTCTTGGTGCAACAGACCTGCTCAGCGAAGGCGCTTCAGTCGGCCGTCAAATTGTCGCTCTATCTTCACCCCCGCGACTCTCACTCCCTGACGCCGACGTCGGAACTACCATCATCGGCCTCGAAAGCAC
>PASB01000026.1 GCA_002711735.1 Ilumatobacter sp. | reverse complement strand
CGACCTCGTCAGGATTCTCAACTCACTGGACTTAGAGACGCCGGGGGTCAAGGTGCTTAAGCCCGCCACGCTCGAGATGATGGCAATGATCACGGTGACACCACCATCTGACGACGACGAAGCTCTTAGTGAGTCGGCACCGACGACCATGATCGCACCTGCATTGCCCACCCAGGGCTACGGCATGGGTCTGCGGATTTTTGACGCGCCACCCACTGGAGGTGCTGCGACTACAACGTTCGGTCATACCGGAACCTTGGAGAGCACGCATGCGATGTTTGTGCGGCGCCCTGACGGCATCACCTGGGCAGTCACTATCAGTGGCGACTACCCCGTGTCCACCCCCGAAATTGCAACGATCATCGACAACGCGTTGCTTTTTGGCGGATTCACCGACGATGCATACAGGCCGCCACCCCCGCCGCTCGATGAGGGCTGAGCGCACCGCGGGTGTTGCCACCAATCCGGCGCAGTGGGCGGTCATCATGGGGGGGGTGCGGTGGACTGGGCCTTGGCGATGTGTAGCGGCGTCCTGCGCCGCTGCACTCACGGTTGCAGCGTGTGCCGATATCGACCCGACGAGCCAGACGCCGCCATCCATTGGAGAACCTGCCGTAAGCATCCCCGCAATGGCAGAGCCGCCCATCGAACAGGCGAAAGAGACGACAACGGATGTCGACAGCAACCCTGCGTTGGCCACTGACAGCGCACTCGTAGCGCCAGATGTCGTCGCGGACGGTACTGAGATGCAAGCGACATCGACGACGTCAGTTGCCGATGCAATGTTGTTTGAAGGGTTTGAAACAGATGAACCAACGTTCGAAGTGGAGCCACTACGACCCTTCGAGGTGGAGTTCGCCGAGGACGCTCCGCCATCAGGGCCTGGTCTCGATGACGCCGGCAGTGGTCAGCCCACGGGTTGGGCAGCTTTTGATGCAAATCTTGACGCAGCGCTCCTTCGCAACGGGAACTCGGCTGCATCCGTCGCTGTGCTGATCGGAGGTGACGTGGTGCACGCAAGGGGCCTCGGTCAACGATCACCCCAGTTCAACATGGATATCACTGACCCTCAGGATCGGTTTCGGATCGCCAGTATTTCGAAGACGATCACGGCGATCACGCTGTTGCAGTTGGTTGAAGAAGGTATTGTCGGGCTTGACGAAGAGGTTGGTCAGCGGGTTGCCGACCATCTAGGTGTCATGCCGTCAAATGGTGTTCGTCGGCTCACGGTCAGACAGCTTCTCGGTCATACGTCGGGCTTCTCGAAGTACGACTATGAGTTCTTCCGCACTGGGGCGGAGAGTTGCGATGATGCGGCGCGCATCGGTGTCCAACGAGGTGCAGGTGGCGGTGGTTACAACTACAGCAATATGAACTACTGCGTGGCAGGAGTCCTCATTGAGGCGATTACTGGTAGCAGCTACGTGAGCGCTGCGTACGAACACGTGCTGACGCCGCTCGGACTATCGGGTTTGCGCTTGGCGAATACGTTTGATCCTGGACCGCAGGAGGTGCTTCATGCCACCAGCGAAGGCCGGAACTACATGGAGACTTTGGGAGCGGCAGGGAGTTGGATCGCAACGCCGTCTGACCTCGTGACCATCCTCGACTCGCTGGATCATTCAACGCCTGGATTCAAGCCGCTCGAACCAGAGACGGTGCTGTTGATGGAGACACCGACCGGAGCTGAGTACGGACAACCGGGGTATGGCCTGGGCGTTGTTTCTTATGGCGGGGGCCGTTTCGGCCACACGGGCACGATTGAGAACACCCATGCGATGGTTCTCGATCGTGGCGATGGCGTCACCTGGGCCGTTACTGTTGCTGGACCTTACCCAGACGACACGCCGCGCCTGGAGTCGATTATTAACCGAGCGTTTGAAGCTGCGGGCTTCATTTCAGGTTGACGGAGTGAGGCTTAGGGAAGCAGCTGGCCGGCAATTAGAAAATAACCCCGGCGGCGCGGAGTTCCGTAGCATCGAGGCCTAACTCCATGGCGATGTCGTCTGAGTGCTGGCCAAATGTGGGCGCGAAGTCGCTCACGCGCTGAGGGGTCTCGGAGAATCGAGCAGCTGCGCGTGGCTCACGGATGTGGCCTGCGATGGGATGTTCGCGTTCGATGAAGGTGCCGTTGGTGATCACCTGTGGATCGGTCGGCAGCTCGTCCAGGGTGCTCACTGTCGCGCCCGGCAGGTCGAATTGAGCCGATCGCTCGGCGAACTGCGCAATTGTGGTGGCTGCAGCGGCTTCTTTAAGTTCGGCGTTCAATTCCTGGCGATTTGCCCTTCGCAGATCTGCGTTGGCGAACCGAGGATCGTCAGCGAGATCCGAAAGTCCAAATGTGTTGCACTGGCCGCGAAACTCCGACTCGGTCACGACGCTTGTTGCGGCGTAGCCGTCGGCCAAAGTGACCGTGTTATAGGCGGATGCAATTGTGGGCGCACGAGTTGTGTCGTCGTCGAGGAGAACTGCATCCATGGCCGAGTCGGGCCACATGAACGCGATGGCGGTATCGAGCATGGCGAGTTCGATGTGTTGGCCGCTAGCGGCGCCCGTTGCACGGGCGAACAAGGCTGCGGTGATGGCCTGCGTTGCTGTGTACGCGGTGGCTTTGTCGCAGACCAATGTGCGGAACAACTCTGGCGTGCCCGTTGCCGGATGGGCCTGCACGCTTGCCAGGCCGGACGCCGCTTGGATCACGTTGTCGTAGGCGCGACGGCCACTGCTTGGGCCGTTTGGCCCATATCCAGAGATTGACGTGTAAATCAGCTCTGGGTTGAGTTCGTGCATTGCCTTCCAACCCAGACCCATGCGGTCCATCGCACCGGGTCGGAAGTTTTGGATCAAGATGTCGGCGTCAGCGATCAGACGACGCATGACGTCAAGACCGGCTTGCTTTTTAACGTCGATGACAAGTGACCGCTTCCCGCGATTGTTGTTGACGTAGATGCCTGTCATTCCGTTCTTCGACGATCCAAGGTGACGCATCATGTCGCCCATGCCTGGAGACTCAACCTTCACAACCTCGGCACCCTGGTCGGCCAGCATCATGGCTGCCAAGGGGCCAGCGATCATGACAGACATGTCGATCACCTTGATGCCAGTCAATGGTCCAGTGCCGACGCCGTTGTTCCCCATCAGCTGATCGTTTCACGTCGGTGGGTGCCAACATGGTGTCGTGGCATTTGCGGCACGTTCTCAGCATCAACCTGCGATTCCGATCACGGTCATCGGGGGGTACCTCGGCGCAGGGAAGACGACGCTTCTCAATCGGCTGCTGCAGAATCCAGGGGGACGCCGACTTGGTGTGATTGTCAACGACTTTGGTGCTGTTGGCGTCGACGCGGAACTTCTTGCGGCGGCCAACGACACCGGTGTCATCAACCTCCCAAACGGATGCGTCTGTTGCACACTGGGCAGTGACCTGTTCGAGACGCTCATCTCTTTGCGGGATGCGGAGGAAGCGCCTGAGCACATCGTGATTGAGGCGAGCGGGGTGGCTGATCCAGCGGTGACTGCGGCCTGGGGTACAGCGGCAGGATTCGAGCCGGGCGGTGTGATCGTGCTCGCAGCTGCCGACTCGATTCGTCGGCAGCTAGTCGACAAGTACGTTGGCGGGGAGGTTGAGCGTCAGCTCGCTCGAGCGGACTTGATCGTGCTGACGAAAGCGGATCTGTGCTCGGGTTCGGAGCGCCAAGCAGCATGCAACGTCATCAAGTCGATCTCTCAGTCAGCGCTAGTCGATGGTAGCGATGTGCCAGTGGACGTCGTGCTCGGCCTGCGACCATCTGAGCGACCTGATGTGGCGTCTGTTGAGCACGACAATCGATATGCGCGATGGTCGTGGACTGGCGGCGTAATTCCGGCGGCGAGTGTCGACAACTTGCTGGCCGATCTGCCGCTTGGACTCCTGCGACTTAAGGGATGGATCGATACCGGCGAGCAGCAGCTGCTCGTGCAGGTAGTGGGTACCAGAACATCGGTCGCTCCGAGCGACAGCGGTGTTGCGGGGAGCCGACTTGAGGCAATTGCCGTGAGCGGTGAGTTCGAGCCCCATGCGTTCACGGCACGATTCGACGACGTTGTCGGCTAAACCCCGGTGGTGGGAACTAGGCGCCGGGGTGAGCAGCTTCGTTTGCGGTGCCCCCGACGACAGTGCCCCAAACGCCGATGTCCTTGATGCTCATCGGGTCAACAGTGAGTGGGTTTTCTTCGAGCACCGTGAAGTCTGCAGCCTTGCCGCATTCGATGCTGCCGAACTCGTCATCGCCGTGTAGCTGGTATGCAGCACTTGTGGTAACGGCGTGGAGCGCGGACAGCGCCGAGATGCGCTCATGCTCGCCGAGTACCCGACCGGATGGGGTGACACGGTTGACGGCACACCACATCGTGTGGAGATGGCCTAACGGAGTGACGCTTGCATCGGTGTGGATCGAAAAAGGCACGCCGGCTTCTTGTGCCGTCCGGCATGCTTCCATCCGTCGTGCCCGTTCGGGGCCGACGGTGATGTCGTTGTGTTGATCGCCCCAGTACCAGATGTGATTGGAGAAAATGTTGGCGCACATGCCGAGCTTTGCCATGCGTCGGTACTGGGCAGCACTCGTGAGCTGGCTGTGTTGCACCGTGTAGCGGTGGTCCAGCCAAGCCGATTCGAGAAGCAACTGTTCAACAATGTCGATCCAAAGATCGATTGTGAGGTCCCCGTTGCAGTGCACGTGGGTGTTGATGCGGAGCTCGTGAAAAGGGCGGAGCATTTCCATCAGTTGCTCCGGTGGCACCATCCAGACACCATGGTCCGTCGGTGATATTCCGTCGGGAGAGTAGTAGCCCGGCCACTTCATCTTGGCGGTAAAGCCCTGGATGGATCCATCGAGCACGATCTTCAACCCGGCGGTCCGGAGTCGAGCGGTGTCGTCCAGTTCAAAGGCCTTGATTTGCTCAGCAGCCGCTCCCCAGTCGGCTGATCCCGGCATCATGCCGATGAGATGTCGTTGATGGATACGGGCAGGAAAATCGTCGGTGACGACTTGATGCCAGATGTCTTGGCCCTCGGGGCGCGTGACGCCACTGGCGCCGAGGTCGACGAGTGAGGTGATACCGGTGTTTGCACACATCTGACCCAGCGTGCGAATCGCCTCAGGGTCGCCGATCATCCGCATGATTATGTGGATTGCTGACGTGGCAAGAGCGATGGCGGGCATTTCCTGCAGTTCACCGTTTGGCTCGCCGTTTCCGTCGCGAGCGACCCCGACAGTCTGGGTACCGCTGGTTATCTTGTGACGGTGGAGCATCGCAGAGTTAACCGTGGCGAGGTGCGCACTGGCGTGGAAGACAAAGATCGGTCGTTCCGTCGACGCCAGGTCCAGGTGGTCACGAGTTAAGCGTTCCTCGTCGACGAAGTAGATTGGGTCGAAGCCCCAAACCACGATGGGTTCTTGCGATCCTCGGCTTTCTTGATCGAGCCGTCGAAGCAGGTTGAGCAAGTCGCCATAGGTCTTTACGCCGGCAGCCGTGCTGCCGTCCGGTCGGTGTCTGGGGAACCACCCGGCGTAGGGCAGCATGCCGAACGCCCCCTCAAAGGTGTGCGCGTGAGCCTCGATCATTCCAGGAGTTAGAACGTGGTCTGCGAAACGGTCATCGACGGTGTGCGGCCCCCAGCTGGTGCATTCGTCAAGCGAACCGGCAGCGAGGATCTTGCCGTCGCGTACTGCCACTGCATCGACGGTGGGCTGGCTCGGATCCATTGTCACGATTGTGCGAGCGGTAAAAATGGTCGTTTTGGTCATGTTGTTCTCGACTCTGTCCGGTTCAGACCAGCTGAGTGGCGACGTCGTTGGCGATCAGGTTGAGATGATCAAGGTCGTCAAGATCCATCATCTGTAGGTAGATCCGTTCAGCACCGGCATCGCGCCACGAGCGTATGCGTTCAGCAACCTCGCCCGGCGTTCCCGCGAGTCCGTTTTCGCGTAGTTCGCTCGGCTCTCGTCCGATGCTGGCTGCTCGCTGTGCGACTTCTGCCTCGTTGGCACCGCAGCACACGATAAGGGCGGCGGAGTACACGAGATCGTTGGGATCGCGATTTATTGCCTCGCAGGCAGCACCGACCCGTTCGCGCTGTTGGGTGAAGAACTCGCGGCTGACGAACGGCGTGTTGAACTCTGCGGCAAACTTTGCGGCAAGGGCGGGCGTGCGTCTTGGGCCGCCTCCACCGATGACGATTGGGGGAGACCCAGCATACGGTTTAGGTAGCGCAGGTGAATTGGTGATGGGGTAGTGACCGCCGGGTTTGTCATAGGTCTCGCCAACGGGTGTTGCCCACATCCCCGTGATTACGTCGAGCTGTTCTTCGAGCCGATCGAATCGTTCGCGAAGCTGGGGAAACGAGATGCCATAGGCCTCGTGCTCAGCAGCGAACCATCCGGCGCCGAGCCCGAAATCGATCCGACCGCCTGACATTTGGTCGACTTGGGCAACGCTGATTGCAAGTGGCCCTGGAAGACGAAAAGTCGCAGATGAGACAAGCGTGCCGAGTCGTATCGTTGAGGTGTCCCGGGCGAGACCAGCGAGTGTTACCCAGGCATCTGTCGGTCCTGGAAGACCATCGCTCACGCCCATGGTAAGGAAGTGATCGCTCCGAAAAAATGCGCCGAAACCAAGTTCTTCAGCGCGCAGGGCAACAGCGAGTAGATCGTCGTAGGACGCTCCCTGCTGTGGTTCAGTAAAGATGCGGAGGTCAGCGAGCTGCAGTGCGGCGTTCACGGCCGGAGTTTACGCAGTTCGCCGTTCGAGAGCTGTTGCTCAGCGGTCGTCGGTGCCACTCGTGCTTCCAATCGAGAATGCCGCAGACTGCGAGTTGCGTTGCCGACGTTGGAACGTGGCAACGACGCGGTCGCCTCGAATAAATAGCTCTGTTGAGTGCGTCCGCGCCGCCAAGGAGGTGCCGTCGTCAAGTTGGAGTTCGTACCGAACATCGTGGCCGTAGTACTCAACGTTGACTACCGTAGCGACCTCGCCAACCGGACGATCATCGGAGTTGCTCCATGAAGTGAGCGCGATCTGTTCCGGACGGACGAGGACCTGCACCTTGCTATCGGCCGAATTCACGCGATGATCATCGATTGGGATCATGCCGATAGGGGTGGCGGCAATCTCGGCGGCCGTCTCATCGGTCACCGTTCCGACGACGAAGTTGGCCTCTCCGACGAACCCGGCGACCCACGGCGTGCGTGGCGACCGGTACAGCTCATCAGGCGTGCCGAACTGCTCGATGCGCCCGCTTTGCATGACTGCTACTTTGTCGCCGAGTACGAAGGCCTCATCTTGATCATGAGTGACAAAGATTGTGGTAACACCGATGTCGCGGAGGATACGGGCTACCTCAGCACGGACTTGAACTCGCAGTGCGGTGTCGAGCGCAGAGAACGGCTCGTCGAGAAGCAGGACCTTTGGCTGCGGCGCGAGCGAGCGAGCGAGCGCCACGCGCTGCTGCTGGCCGCCAGACAATGTGCTGGGCATTCGGTCGCCGTAGCTCGTAAGGTCAACGAGTTCGAGCAACCGATCCACGCGTGCAGCGATCTCGGGCTTGCTGAACTTTTTGCGAGTTGCTCGGAGGCCGAACACGATGTTCTGGCGGACAGTGAGGTGTGGGAAGAGGGCTCCGTCCTGGAAGACCATGCCAACATCGCGCTGCTCGGGTTGAACCCATGAGCGTTTGGTCGGTACCGCAGGATTTGGACATGTGCTGACAGTGCGCTCACCAATGACAACCTCACCAGATGATGGCTCTTCGAGGCCGGCAATGGAGCGTAGAAGGGATGTCTTGCCGCAGCCGGATGGTCCAAGGAGCGCAATGATCGAACCCGGTCCCACATCAAGGTCTGCTCGATCAACCGCAACGACGTTGTCCCCGCCGTTGGCGCTGTACATCACCGAGACTCCGCGCACTGAGACTGCTGCACCAGCGAAGACATCTAAGTTGCTCGCCATTTGCCTTGAGGTTATCTGGGCGGTCGGTGGTACCGCTGCGGTCACGGATGCGGTGGGCGTTTCATTTTCTGACAACGTCGCTCCCTCGTAGCACGAGCACCCAGGTCAACACCGATGACACCCCAATCAGCACCAAGGACGCCAGGCCAGCTGCGGCGTAAAAGCCCTCTTCGTACGCCGACCAGATCTCGGTAGACAGTGTCGAGAAATCAGGAGGCGACAACAACAGCGTGGCTGGCAACTCTTTGACGGTGGACAGCAGGACTAGTCCGGCGCCAGCGACGAGACCCGGCCGCATTAATGGAAAGTCGACAGTGAAGAAGCGACGCGCAGGATTGGGCTCAAGGAGCCGACTGGATTCGCGTAACGAGTTCGGAACGGAGCGTGCGGCAGATTCTGAACTGGCAAGGGCCTGGCTTCCGAAGTGGATCACGTACGCAAGGATCAGCAGGGCTGTTGTTTGGTATAGCCAGTCAAGGCCTGGCGTGTTGAGAGTAAGGACGGCGAGTGCGAGTGCGAGCACAAGCCCGGGGATAGCGAAGCCAACAACGACCGAAATCGCGGCGATGTTGGACGAGCGGTGGGGGCGACGAGTGGTGGCTAACGCGATTGGGAGGACGATGACTGTTGCTGCAACCGCTGCAGCGATAGCCACGAGGGCGGTATTCATTGCAGGCTGTATTAATTCCCCGAAGCCGATCCGGCCGTCGGCAAGGCCGCGCTGTGCCCACGTGGACAGGCTGGCAACCGGCACGAGGAGGCCGACTGAAAGGACTAGCGTGCACGCCGCTAGCGCTGGGATAGTGCCCCACCGCAGGCGGATTGGTTGGCGAGTCAGCACCGATGTTCGATCGTCAGGCCGTGACACCCCGCGCTGGGACCGTTCGAGCGCGACGACGCAGAGTGCGAGCAGTAGTACGACGGAGGCGGCGGCGAACGACAACGCCCGATTGGTCAGCCGGCTCGAGAAGATGACGCGTGTCAGGGTGTCGTAGCCGAGGAGTTGGACGGCGCCAAATTCGCTCAAGGTGTACAGAAAGGCGAGTAGTGCCCCACCGAAGATCGCTGTGCGGAGCTGTGGCAGAGTGACTTTGAAGAATGTGGCGGTCGNCGAGAGGCCAAGCATGCGCCCACTTTCGTCAAGGCTCGACCGCAGTCTGAGTAGTCGTGCCGCAACGGGCAGGTACACNTAGGGNTATGTGAAGGCGCTGAGAATGAGCCANGANGCTCNGAGACCGCGCAATCTGNTNGGGGGAGTGATCCCGACGGCGGTCAGTGCGTCGTTGAGCACNCCACCCGGAGCCAGCCCGGCGATNAAAGCTGCTGCACCAACGAACGATGGCAGNGCGAGTGGNAGNACGAGAGCGATGCGCCAGAGTCGGCGACCGGGAAGATTGGTTCGAGTGGTCAGCCAGGCGAGCCCGGTGCCGACGATGGCAGTCGATCCGGACACAAGGACTGACAGTTGAATCGTGCGCCACAGCGGCGCAGGCACCTCGGACAAGACGTCACCGAGGTCATCGCCAAGTCGAACCGTGCGCCAAACGACGAAGGCTGCGGGAGCAGCAAAGAGCGCGCCGATCATAAGGCCGATCACCCGACTTGGAGTGAACCAGCTCGCTGCCGTGCGCTGTCTCGATCCCGATCGAGGTCGAGATGGTGCCAGGGAAGCGTCGGTCATAAGAGAGGGGAGTGATCAGCCGTCGAAGCCGGCCTCGATGATGAGCTCTCGAGTTTGTTCGAGGCCACCGCCGAGTAGTTCGTAGGCTATGCCGCCGACGTCGGCAAAGTCGATCGGTGGCACGCCTCCTGCTGGTTCTTCGCCAGCGGCGAGCGGGTACTCGAACGTTTCCGTGGCGAAGTACTGCTGACCAGCACTGCTTAAGAGAAAGTCGATCAGCTGTGTGCCTGCAGCAAACTCGTCGGCTTCGGCGGTAGCGAGGATTGCAGCGCCCGTGACGATGAGGAGCGAACCGGGATCATCAGGTGCGAAGTTGTGGTTGGCTGATGGTTGGTTCGGGTTCTCTGCCAGGGCGCGGTAGTTGTAGTAGTGGTTTACTAAGCCGCTTTCGACCTCGCCGCGGCCAACCGCTTGAACAATGGCATTGTTGTTCGCGTAGATCCTCGGGTCGTTCGCGTTCAGGTCGGCGAGCCACTCCGCAGTGATCTTGTCACCCTCGGTCACACGCATTGCGGTGACGAAATCTTGGAATGACCCGTTGCTTGGAGCGACGCCGACACGTCCCGACCACTCCGGGTCGGTGAGCGCAAAGACGCTGCTTGGAAGATCGGCCGGGTTGACCTGGTCGGTGTTGTAGACCAGAACACGTTGTCGGCCGGAAAATCCGACCCACTTCCCGCCGTCGTCGCTGACCGACGGCGGGACCAGTGCCAGTGTTGTAGCGGGGAGTTCAGCGAGTCGATCGTTCTGTTCGAGGAACCCGATCGAGCCAGGGCTTTGGGACAGGAAGACATCAGCTTTCGATCCACCCGCTGCGGCTTCTTCTTCGATCAGCAGAGCGAGATCGGCTGATTTGCCGTATTTCACCTCGACGTTGAGACCGCTCGCTTCTTCGAAGTCGTCCAGAATTGGTTGAATCAGCCGCTCACCGCGACCCGAGTAAATCGTGACATCGGCGCCGTCGCTACCGCATGCAGAAGCGCTCACTGCGCAGGCCCCAACAATTGCAATGGCACGCAGGGCGAGGGTGCTACGAGTTTTCATACCCCGAAGTGTAGACAATCCTTGTCCAAAAATGTCAAGCATACTTAACAAGACTCTGAGATCACCCCGTCATCCTTACTTCAGCGCTGGAGCTACGTTTCAGGAATGAGCAAGCTGAGCCTAGAAAGGTCGTCTCGAGCGTTGGGCGCCGAAGTGCTTGGCCTCGACCTAATGTCGGCGCTTCATGGGGATGAAGAGTTGGCTGCGATCGCTGTGGGTGCCCTTTCTGGTGCTTTGATCGATCACCAGGTGCTCTTCTTTTGCAACCAACCGCTCACTCCAGAGCAGCATGTACCGCTCGGGCAACCTTTCGGTGACCTGGCTCCCCGTCACCACAGTTACAACACGTTGCCCGAATACTGCGACGTGGCATTGCTCGACTGGCAGCCAGGCGGTCGGCCTGATGCCTTCGAATGGCAAAGCGATATGACGTTTCGGGAGAAGCCGCCCTTTGCCTCGCTCCTCAAGGCAGTGATTGTTCCGCCGGTCGGCGGCGACACGCTTTAGGCAAGCATGTGCTCGGTCCACGACTCACTTGACTTAGGGTTAAGAAGAGACCTAAAAGACATGCAGATCTGCCACGACCCCGGGCAACTTCGTAACGAGCGTAAAACTCCGCTGGCAACCAAGGAATCACAGTCATGATGGTGTCCGCAGGCTCGGCAGTGTGGCCGATCGTCTCGCACCACCCGGTCACTGAGCGGCCGTACGTCAACGTCAGCGAGTCGAACTTGCGATAGATCTTGGGAACGGGCGCTGGTGAATCACAACGCATCGTTAACTATTTGCTCGATGCGATCAACCAGCCCGACCATCAGGTCAGGCCGCGGTAGAGACCGAACACGATTGCAATCTGTGACAACCGGGGTTCGCAGCACTACGCAGCCGCTGGCTATCCGACGTAGCGGCGCGTCATGCATCGCGTTGCTGTTGACACCGATCGCCGTCTAGAGCAACGCGTCGCTGAACGATCCACCATCACCATCAGTTGAATTAATCAATTCAATCCGTGTGACCTCTGATGCCGACCGCACCGTCACTGAGTCGCCGGCCAACGGTGCTTATTGATATGTGCGCGACACTGATGACATGGCAACGCTGGGACAGCAAGGACGACCGATCGACGAAGTGATCGCCGAGCTCACCGACAAGCGATCGGGCGACGTGAAATGGTCCGACGGCAAGACCTTCGGCATGGTCTACGACGGCGGTCCATCGGTGCACCAAGTCGCCGAGCAGGCCGCGCAGCTGTATCTCCACGAAAACGCGTTGAACACGCAAGCATTTCCATCATTGCGACAGATCCAGTCCGAGGTAGTCGGCTGGACGGCTGACCTTCTCAATGGCGACGAAAACACAGCAGGTTTCCTGACAAGCGGTGGCACTGAGTCGATCCTGTGCGGTGTGCTCGCTGCCCGGAAACGCGGGCTCGCCGAGCGCAACATCACCGAACCGGAGATGGTGCTTTCGGAGAGTACGCATGCTGCGTTTCACAAGGCGGCCGACAACTTCGGCCTCACGGTGCACAAAGCGCCCCTGCGCGAGGACTACACGGCGAACGTCGAAGCGATGGCGTCGATGGTCAACGACAACACGGTGCTCGTTGTCGGGTCAGCACCTCAGTACCCACAGGGCGTGCAGGATGACATTCCATCGATTGCAGCCTTAGCGAAATCAGTTGATGCAAACTGCCACGTCGACGCCTGCATGGGCGGCTTCGTGCTGCCGTTCGCCGAGCGAATCGGGCGCGACATCTCGCCGTGGGACTTTCGGGTTGACGGGGTGACCACGATTTCTGCAGACATTCACAAGCTGGGCTACGCGCCGAAGGGTGTGTCGGTCATCCTTCACAACACGAAGGAGTCACGCAAGTACCAGACGTTCGTGTTCGACGACTGGCTAGGCGGGTTCTATGCATCTCCGAACATGCAAGGCACCCGTTCGGGCCTGCCGATGGCGTGTGCGTGGGCTGTCATGCAGCACCTCGGCATCGACGGCTACATCGACCTCACGCAACAGACGTTGGTCAACGCGGACTTGATGCGAGCCGGGATCATGGCGGTCGATGGAGTACGCGTGCTCGGAGAAGGGCAGTTCCACCTCGTTGCAATGGCTGCTGAACCCGACAGCGGCATCGACATGTTCGCACTCGGCGATGCGCTACTCGAGCGTGGTTGGTACCACGACCGTCAGACCCCGCCCGACAACCTTCACTCAACCGTGAGTAACACCAACACCGGCGTAATCGACCACTACCTGGCCGATCTGGCTGAGTGTGTCGCCACCGTCGGCACGACCGACGACCGTGGCACCACCTACGCCACCCTCGAGTGAGACGACTTGGCGTCGGCGACCAAGTCGTATACGTCAGTTGATCTGTCTCGTAGAGCCTTCCCAGAAGGGTTCGCGTAGTTTAAATTTTTGGAGCTTGCCGGTAGCCGTGCGAGCTAGTTCATCGCGGAACTCGATCTTCTTCGGACACTTGTAGCCAGCGAGTCTCTCCTTGCAGAACGCTATGACTTCGGCTTCAGTCACGGTGCTCTCCGGGGTCGTCACAACCAAAGCCGTGACGAGCTCACCCCACTTCTCATCCGGGATGCCGATAACAGCAACCTCGATGATCTCGGGATGCTGGAACAGCGTGTCCTCGACCTCAATCGACGAAACGTTTTCTCCGCCCGAAATGATGACGTCCTTCTTGCGGTCGGAGATGACGATGTAGTTGTCATCATCGACGATGCCGCCGTCACCGGTGTGGAAAAAGCCATCGCGGATCGCCATCGCGGTTTGATCCGGCTGTTGCCAATACCCCTCCATAATCGTGTTGCTGCGCGCCATGATTTCACCGTGTTCGTCGACATCCATCGTCGTGCCGATCGACGGTGCACCAGCCCGGCTGAGCTTGATGGCGCGTTCGGTTGGCGACAGGTTGTCAAACTCCGCGCGGTTGCGGTTGATCGTGATCAACGGTGCGGTCTCGGTGAGGCCGTAGATTTGAACAAACTCCCAGCCGAGGTCCGTCTCGGTCCGCTCGATTGTGGTCGTCGGCGGGGGAGCGCCGGCTACGACGATACGGACCTGGTCTCGACCGGGAATCGGCTTGCCCTCGGCTGCGAGTTCGGCAGCTGCGTCGATAATCGCACTGAGGACTGCCGGTGCACAACAGATCAAAGTGACACCATGTTCTTCAATACGGCGCAGGATCTCGTGGCCATCAATTTTTCGGATGATGACGTGCTTGCCGCCCATCCCACTCACGGCGTACAGCATGCCCCAACCGTTGCAGTGGAATTGGGGGAGCGTGTGGAGATACACGTCACGGTCCGAGACCTGCATGTGCCAGCCAAACGTTGATGCGTTGATCCACACGTTGCGATGGGTGAGCTGCACGCCTTTCGGTCGAGCGGTGGTACCTGAGGTGTAGTTGATGGTCGCAGTAGCGCCCTCGTCGGGTTCCCACGGCTCGGGCTCAACGCCGAACTTCATCAAGATGGCGTCGCTCTCGGCTCCAATGATCATTTTGTGCTCGCACTCAACGTCAGCCAAGGCCTCTTCGAGCTCAGGGTCGATGAGAAGAACACGCGCACCGGAGTGCTCAACGATGTAACTGATCTCTGCCGCAACGAGGCGGAAGTTGACCGGAACGAGCACACGGCCCGAACCGGAGACGCCGAACAGCGCGGTCAGAAGGCGCGCCGAGTTGTGGCTGACCATCGCAATGCGCTCGCCCTGCTGAATGCCGAGGGCGTCCAAACCTGCAGCCATCGCACGGGCTCGCTCGGCCATATCGCGATAACTGATCGGACCCCATGACTCGGCGGGTTGTTCGGGCTCGTCAACCACCGCAAGGCGATCTGGGTAGACCCGTTCGGCGCGACTCAAGAAATCATTGACCGTCAGTGCAACCTTCATGGGGTGACTGTATGCCGTTGGCGACCCGCCGATGAACTCGCAACTCATGTCAGCGGTGCCCATCGTTCTGTCTGCCTCACCACCTATCGGATGCCCCGGATAGTGGGCGACCCCGCTTTGCAGGAACTCAGGGAGCCGAGCTACGGACGGTCTCTGTTGTGTGAACCCGAATAACTGATGCCATCACAGCCATGGATGCCGCGCGAATCGCTGTGCACGGTGACTTCGTTTCGGGCAGCGCGGGCTAGTTGCTAGACACCTGCGGCGACGGAAACGGAGTAGACAAAAAACTTCCGAGTTGTCGGATGATGCCGTCAGTGTTGGTGCTGAAAGACGTTCACGTCCATGCAGCGGAACGTGGCTTTGGCTACGGATTAGTGCACATGTTCGCAGAAGTCGGCACGTTGCTTGCCGCGGCCAGTCAAAGTGTCATTGTTCGCCGCAGAGGCCTGAAGTTGTCGAGTCGATGATGGTCGAGCCTTCGCTCTGAGCGAGGCGCGCTGCGTAAGGTCGCCCGATGGCGCTTCCACAACGACCAGGCATGTCCGTTCCGCTTCCCGGCCCACTGCATTCGCACGCCGAGAAACTCCATGAGCTTGCCGACCTGGGCTATACCGACATTTGGTCTGCTGAGGCAGACGGGGCTGACGCGTTCACGCCTCTGGCACTCGCCGCAGCGTGGGAGCCCCGGTTGCGGCTCGGTACGGCAATCGTTCCGGCCTACACCCGCTCACCTGCATGTTTCGTGCAGAGCGTTGCATCGCTGGCTGATGCCGCGCCGGGACGATTTGCGATCGGGATCGGTTCGTCGAGCAATGTGATCGTCGAGCGCTGGAACGGTGTTCCCTTCGAGGAGCCGTACAAGAAAGTCCGCGACGTTGTCCGCTTCATCAAAGATGCTCTCGAGGGCGAGAAGATCAAAAAGAGCTACGACACGTTCGAGATCAACGGATTCCGGATGGCCATCCAACCCGAGCACAAGCCGCCCGTGCTTGTCGCCGCGCTGCGCGAAGGCATGTTGCGGCTTGCCGGTCGCGAGGGCGATGGGGCAATCATCAACTGGCTATCTGCAGACGATGTCGCCAAGGTCGTACCGATCGTTACCGATGCTGCGGGCGGAGATGATCGCGAGATTGTGGCACGCATCTTCTGCTGCCCAAGCGAGAACACCGAGGTGGTGCGAACTGCGGCAAAGTTTGCGATTGCTGCGTACCTGAACGTTCCGGTCTATGCGGCGTTCCATAAGTGGCTTGGCCGTGGCGAAGAGTTGCAGGGTATGTGGGACGCATGGAAGGCAGGAGATCGCAAAGCAGCCCTGGCTGAGATCCCGGACTCAGTGGTAGATGAGTTGATCGTGCACGGTTCGCCTCAGGCATGTCGCGCTCAGATTCAGTCGTACTTCGGCAACGGTGTGACGACAAGTTCGCTCTCTATTCTTCCGCTTGACCCGGATCTCGATCACTGGCAGGCCGTCCGGGATCTGGCACCGAGTGCTGGCTGAGGAACCTCGGTGACTCAGCGCAGCCTGGGTTCTGGTCGGCAGGTCTTACACCAAGACACCCGACATGCTTGCAGTTCGTTCCCGCTTGGCCACCGTTTCAAGTGGCTTAGGCGGCGTGGTCCGCGCGAGCGGGCAATGTGAGGACATTGGCGGACTCGCGAGCAGCCTTTTGCTCGGCCAGCATGTGGCGAATTTCCGCGACATGACGCATGCCGATCTCGCGAGTGTCGCGACTCAAGAGGAAACGGGCACTTACGTTCGGTGCTGGAGTGAGATCGGGCAGCAAAGTGAGTTGGTGTGCGATGTCGGTGTTCGTGCGGACGTTCTTCATACAACCCACTGTGCACGAGCACTGTCACAGAGTTGCCAAACGCACAAAACACCAGCTCAACAACTGTGGCGTGCCTTGTACTTCAGTAGTAGGCCTCGAAATCACCGAGGTTGGCATAGATCGTCTTCCACTGGGTGAAGTGGTCTAGCGTCACGAGGCCATTCTCGCGACCGTAACCAGACTGCTTGTAGCCGCCGAAAGGAATTGATGGCGGGAGGTCGTTATAGCTGTTGATCCAGACGTTGCCTGCCTCAATGGCATTGGCGACGCGATGAGCCCGAGCAAAGTCGCGCGTGAACACCGCCCCTGACAGGCCGTAGTTGGTGTCGTTCGCGCGACGCAGTACTTCATCCTCGTCATCGAACGAGAGCACCGACATTAGGGGCCCGAACACCTCCTCTTTGACGAACGACATGTCATCGTCGCAGTCCGCAAAGATCGCTGGCGTCACATAATTGCCCTGAGCAAGCACGGCATCGTCGGGTACCGCACCGCCGCAGATGTGGCGCGCCGAGCTCGCCAACGCAGCGTCCATGTAACCCATCACCTTGCTGTGGTGCTCGCGGCTGATTAGCGGACCGACCATCACATCGGGATCGAATGGGTCTCCGATCTTCAACGCTCGGGTGCGAGGACCGAGCTTGGCCACGAAGGCGTCGTAGAGGCCCCGCTGCACAAACACCCGTGTGCCGTTGGAGCAGACCTCGCCAGCTGAGTAAAAGTTGGCCACAAGCGTTGCGTTAACAGCGTTGTCAATGTCAGCGTCGTCGAACACGATGATCGGGCTTTTGCCGCCGAGTTCCAGCGTGACGCCTTTCAAGGTGGTGGCGGCATCTGCCATCACTTTCTTGCCGGTGCCGACCTCACCAGTCAACGAAATTTTTGAAATGGACTCATGGCGAGACAGCATTTGACCGACGCGGTAATCGCCTTGGACCACATTGAACACGCCGTCGGGCAACCCGGCTGCGGTGTAGATCTCGGCAAGCTTGAGCGCTGTCAACGGCGTCAACTCGGCGGGCTTAAAGATGAAGGAGTTACCACACGCAAGAGCAGGCGCCGACTTCCACATCGCAATTTGCACGGGGTAGTTCCATGCGCCGATCCCGGCACAGATGCCGAGCGGTTCGCGCTTGACCGAAGCGAAGCCGCTGGGAGGAAAATCGAAGTGTTGACCGTGCAACATCGATATGAGGCCTGCGTAGTACTCGATCTGGTCTGCGCCAACGACGACGTCGACCGTAGTCA
>PASB01000044.1 GCA_002711735.1 Ilumatobacter sp. | reverse complement strand
AGCCTCGTGTCGACAAGTCGGTGCCGTGGAACGAAGTGCCGCGCAACTGATCGGCAACTGGAACTAGCGGTTCACAGCCTCAGCGTTTTGACCGCTGGCAAGGGAGGCAGATTGCTGTCTCGTTTTGTTATCAATGAGTCATCTCACGGTGGTTGACAATCAGCAGATACCGTAAGAGATGTCGATCCTTGCGCTGCTGGCATCAACAAATGGTGTCCTCGGCACGAAGAAACGGGATCCGTACGATGCCGTTAGGCTTGACTTACATGCAAGGTACAACCTCTCGCTTGGGCGTAATAGGAACTGGCTACGTCGGCTTGACGACTGGCGCGTGTTTTGCATCTTTAGGACATCACGTCGTGTGCGGTGATATCGATCAGCGCAAGGTCGACATGCTGAACGCTGGCCATATTCCGATCGTGGAAGCTGGTTTGGAGCAGGTTGTGGCCGATGCCCGTGATGCGGGGCGTTTGGAGTTTGTGTTAGGCGCCGAGGCTGCTGTAGCCGACGCCGACATTGTGTTTTTGTGTGTGCCGACTCCGCAAGGTGAGGACGGCTCGGCGGATTTGTCCTACATCAAGACCACAGCCGCCCAGATTGCGCCTTTGTTGAAGCGTGACGCAGTGGTAGTGAACAAATCGACGGTACCGGTGGGTTCGACGATTGCAGTTGAAGAGGTGTTGCAGCGCACTGACGTTTACGTGGTCTCAAACCCGGAGTTTCTGCGTGAGGGAACCGCTGTCAGCGATTTCCTATTGCCTGACCGTGTCGTGATTGGCTCCAGCGACCGTGGGGCAGCAGAGAAAGTTGCTGCGCTCTATAACGGCATCGACACACCGATCATCATCACCGACCCATCGTCGGCGGAGACGATCAAATACGCAGCGAACGGTTTCTTGGCGATGAAGATTTCGTTTGTGAATGCGGTGGCTGCGATGTGTGAGGCAGTAGGAGCCGATGTTGCAGCGGTGATCGAGGGAATCGGTTTAGATGACAGGATCGGGAGACAGTTTTTGAATCCAGGTCCTGGTTGGGGCGGGAGTTGCTTCCCAAAAGACAGTCGGGCTTTAGTCAAAATAGCGGAAGATTACGGCTACAACTTTTCGATGATGCGTGGTGTGGTGGAGGTCAACGACGAACAACGTACGCGCATGATCGACAAAGTCTCCAGGGCAGTAGGCCGCCATCATTCGAATTTGAAGGGCGTGACTGTTGGAGCGATGGGTCTGACGTTCAAGGCTGGTACCGATGACTTGCGCGAGTCGCCAGCACTGGCGATCATTGCCGAGTTACGCAATGCCGGTGCTCGTGTTCGTGCGTTCGACCCAACAACGTGCGGTGAGCTCAGCCCGCATCAGGCGATCGCGTTGGACGGCATCGAGTTGTGCTCGACCTTGATTGAGGTTGCTGACAGCGCAGATGTGCTGTGTGTGTTCACTGAGTGGCCGCAGTTCGCAAACATCGACTTGCAAGACGTTGTCGCCCGCGCAGGGGCGGGGGTTACGCTGGTAGACACGCGAAACATGTTTGATCCGGAAAGCGTCAAGCGAGTCGGGCTCGGCTACGACGGCGTTGGGCGCCGATAATGCATGTCGTCGTTGCCGGCGGTGCGGGCTTCCTCGGGTCGCATTTGTGTGATGCATTGATCGAGCGTGGCGACGAGGTCGTCTGCATCGACAACTACATCACAGGTCGTGCCGAAAATATTGCACATTTGATCGACCACGACTCGTTCACGTTGATCGAGCAGGACATCGTTTCAGGATGCGACGTCGACAGTGACGTCGATGCGGTAATGAATTTGGCCAGTCCGGCATCACCGACGGACTATCGTGCCTTCCCAATTGAAACGCTTGATGTCGGCAGCATCGGTACGCGCAACCTTCTCGAACTCGCCGATCGCAAAGCGGCGACGTTCTTCATGGCGTCGACTAGTGAGGTCTATGGAGACCCTTTGGTTCATCCTCAGCCTGAGACGTACTGGGGTCACGTCAACTCGATTGGGAACCGTTCGATGTATGACGAGGCAAAGCGTTTCTCTGAAGCGCTGACAATGGCCTATCACCGCAACAAGGGCGTTGACGTGAAGATCGTTCGGATCTTCAACACCTACGGTCCGCGCATGCAACCCGACGATGGTCGAGTCGTATCAAACTTCATCGTGCAGGCACTGCGTGGCGAGGCGCTCACGATCTACGGCGATGGTCAACAAACACGCAGCTTCTGCTACGTCGCTGACGAAGTGCGAGGCTTGATCGCCCTTCTTGACAGCAACCAGATCGGACCGATTAACATCGGCAACCCCACCGAGTTCACCATGCTTGAACTCGCTGAAATTGTGGTCGAACTGACTGGCTCCACCGCTGGCCTCGCCCACGAACCTCTGCCGAGTGACGACCCGAAGCAACGCCGGCCCGACATAACGCTCGCAACCCGGCACCTCGACTGGGCACCGACAATCGCACTTCGCGCAGGGCTTGAGAAGACAATTCCGTACTTCGCCGATGAGCTCAAGCATCAAACCTGAGTGCGCCAACATGCCGAGCCAGGAGCGCAAACCAATTAAGTCGCTGCGGTACGACAACCGCCTTGAAATTGCTAGTTGAACGACAGACTCGAACAGACTGCGACGAAGCCAGAGCCGTCTTCGAAACATGTCGTGTTGAGGGCCTAGAGTGAGGGTCCGTGCGGCGGCCTAAGACGATGACGGTGATGATGCCCGCCACCTTCGATATCCGCACCGGCGAACTGCGCAACCTTGTTCGGCGATCGCGCGAGGTGGTGTTGCTGGCAGCAGTCACCGGAGCAATCACCGGACTTGGCGTCCGTTTCTTCGAATACGTCGTCGCCGAGGTCGCTTTCGACAGACTTCTGCACGGCCCGCTTTGGTTCGCTGCCATAGCGCCGGGCCTCGGGCTGGTCGCCGCTGCACTCATCCTCCGAATTGTTGGCAACGGCGCATCACCAGCTACCTCGGATGAATACCTGCGTGCGTTCCACGACTCGGAGTATCCACTCCGGCCTCGAGCCTTTATTGGTCGCATCATGGCGGCAATCGCAACACTGGGAATGGGCGGGGCAATGGGCCTCGAAGGTCCGTCGCTGTACGGCGGGTCGGCCATAGGCGCATTTATCCAACGGCGGCTCCCTGCGGCCTTTCGAGGTGCCGACTACAGAACGCTGCTCGTTGCAGGGGCCGCCGCTGGTGTTGCTGCGATCTTCAAAGCACCGGCCACCGGCGCAATCTTTGCTCTAGAAGTCCCGTTTCGCGACCAAATGGCGCGACGCATGCTGCTCCCGGCACTGGTTGCATCGGCATCTGGTTATCTCGTCTTCGTTGCTTTCAGCAGCACCAAGCCCATTTTCTCCTTTGAGGCTGACCGCGCCGTCGAATTCCAGTACAAGGACCTGGCGGGCGCTGTGCTCATCGGTGTCGGGTGTGCGCTCGGAGCACGTGCATTCTCGCGACTGATCCGCACGGCAAAGGCCTTCACGCTTCGCCCGATCACGGCCCGATTGATGATCACCGGAGCGTCACTCACCGGCCTCTTCATCCTTACCCGGGCATTAACCGGTGAGAGCCTCTCGCTCGGATCTGGTTATGAGGTGTTCCTTTGGTTGGGTGAGGAGCATGCCATTTGGCTGCTCGCCGCAATTTTCTTTATTCGATGTCTATCAACGGCTGTGACTCTCGCCGGGGGCGGCGTCGGTGGTGTGTTCATTCCGCTCGTGGTCGGTGGAGCCATCGTTGGACGCGGCGTGGGCGACATCATCAACCCACTTGACCCCACCCTGTATGTCATTCTCGGTGTGGCGGCATTCCTCGGGGCCGGATATCGCGTGCCGCTTGCGGCTGTCATGTTTGTTGCCGAAACGACGGGACAACCAGGCTTTATTGTGCCGGCGCTCTTCGCTGCGGTCGCCGCTGAACTCGTGATGGGTGATCAGTCAATCACCACATTCCAACGGTCGCCTTCGTAGCGGACCGACTTGGGTCGACGACCTGCGGACCCACCGCTTCGGGGGAGAAGGCGTGGGTGAAGTAAACACTGGCGATGACGATTGACGTGGTGTCGGAGTTGCAGGGAACCGTGGTGGCATTATTGGCGCGCCCGGGTGAAGCAGTGCGGTTTGGAGGGGCCTTGGCGTTGGTTGAGTCGATGAAGATGCACCACGAAGTGGTGGCTCCCGCTGATGGGGTGGTCGCATCGATTGCGGTCGTCGAAGGCGCAACGCTCGCAGTCGGTGATGTCTTGATGTCGCTCAGTGCACCGACGGACTCTGATGACGACGAAATGCTGCCGCCTCCCGATGTTTCCTCGGCGATGGTGCTGCCAACTGGACTCGATCGGCCCGATCTGACCGAAGTTATTGCGCGTCACGAGGGTGGGCTTGACGTAGCACGACCGGACGCCGTAGCAAAACGCCGACGCCGCGGGCGACGAACAGCGCGGGAAAACGTTGCTGACCTCGTCGATGAGGGGAGTTTCATCGAGTACGGGCCGCTCGTCATCGCTGCTCAGCGTCGCAGACGAGACCTTGCTGACCTGTTCGAAAACACACCCGGCGACGGACTCGTTGCTGGCATCGGGGATGTGAATGGACACTTGTTTGCTGAAGAACGAGCCCGCAAATGCATTGCGATGTCGTACGACTACACCGTGCTCGCCGGGACCCAGGGCACGCAGAACCATCGGAAGAAGGATCGCCTTTTCGAGCTGGCAGAGCAGCTCCGCTTGCCGGTTGTGTTCTTTACAGAAGGTGGCGGCGGTAGGCCCGGTGACACCGACCAACTTGGGGTGACCGGCCTCGACTGCTTAGCGTTTCTCTGGTTTGCCGAGTTGTCGGGAACGGTGCCGCTGATCGGTGTCAACGCCGGGTACTGCTTTGCGGGCAACGCCGCACTGTTGGGATGTTGCGATATTGTGATCGCCACGAAGGATTCGAATATCGGCATGGGCGGCCCCGCGATGATCGAAGGCGGCGGATTGGGTGTGTACGAGCCCCTCGAGGTCGGTCCGATCGAGGTGCAGCGTGCCAATGGCGTGGTAGACATCGTTGCAGCCGACGAAGGCGAAGCCACGAAGATTGCAAAGCGTTTGGTCGGGTACTTCCAAGGCCCGGTTGCATCGTGGGAATCGCCGGATCAGACCGCGCTACGCGACGTCGTTCCCCTTGACCGACTCCGGGCCTACGACATTAGGCGTGTTATTGATGGCCTCTTCGATATTGACTCTGTCACCGAACTGAGACGGGACTTTGGTCTGGGTATGGTCACGGCATTGGCGCGAGTCGAGGGGCGTCCCGTGGGTGTCGTTGCGAACAATCCGCACCACTTGGCCGGAGCGATTGATTCTGACGGCGCTGACAAGGCTGCTCGATTTATGCAGATGTGTGATGCACGCGGGCTTCCGGTGATCACCTTGTGCGACACGCCTGGCATGATGGTTGGCCCCGACGTCGAAGAGACTGCACTGGTTCGTCATTGCAGCCGCCTTTTTGTGACCGGAGCCAACCTTTCGGTCCCGATGGTGACTGTCGTGACACGAAAATCCTATGGCCTCGGCGCCCAGGCGATGATGGGCGGCTCCACGAAGGCTCCACTGGCTTGCCTATCGTGGCCGACGGGAGAGTTCGGAGGAATGGGACTTGAAGGTGCCGTGCGGCTTGGTTACCGCAAGGAGCTTGAAGCTGCAGCGAGCGATGAAGAGCGTGAAGCGCTGTTCAATACGATGGTTGATCGAATGTACGAACACGGCAAGGCGGTCAGCGTCGCTACGTACTTTGAAATCGACGACGTGATCGATCCGGCTGATACGCGACGCTGGATCACCACGTTGCTTGCTGCGGCGCCACCGGCGCGCGGTGAGCGGCCCAACATCGATACCTGGTGATTGTTCGGTTTGTTGCTCAGCCGAGGTCGGGCCAGGTGCGCTTCTGTCTGCGGCGCTTGCCAGCAGCCCCCAATTTGCGGCGATCCGCAAGGTCCCAGTCACGTCGCCAGCTGGTGTACTCCGGGCCGGTCAATACGGGACTCATGCCGCGGGCAGCTCGTTGACGGGCGGACCAATAGTCGGTGATCGCCTCGTCGCCGAGGACGGTGACGGCAGCTTCGATACGAGCGTTAAACCGTCGGGTCGATTCACCTTCGAGGGGCGAGAGTGCCGACCCGAACACGACCTTGGTGTTGCCGGGCTTGGGTCGTTTCATGCCTTTGCCGAAGATGGCGCCGGTGCCTTCGATGAACACAGGCACCACTGGTGTAAGAGTTTTCGACGAAAGGAAC
Organism: Ilumatobacter sp.; assembly: GCA_002711735.1. Lineage (GTDB taxonomy): Bacteria > Actinomycetota > Acidimicrobiia > Acidimicrobiales > Ilumatobacteraceae > Ilumatobacter_A. The sequence continues at coordinate 15,583 of PASB01000044.1, read as the reverse complement.
GCGGCACCGCCTTTGAAACTCTGGCCCCACCCGTCAGGGGAGCGACCGCCCTCNGGGTAGATCACCAGGCTGNAGCCATCNGCNATGAGGCCCGACAACAGGTCACTTGAAGTTCGCCCAGCCGATTCGCGATCGATCGGTACAGCATTGAGTGACAGCGCCGAAATTGCTGACTTCCATTTCTTGTCGAAGAAGTAGTCAGCAGCAGCGGCGATGACTAGCTGACGTCTCCATACGGTCGGAATCGACCGAATCATCACGCCAGTGTCGAAGTGACTGTGGTGTGTTGGAGCGAAGATCACTGGGGGTGGATCTTCCATCCGCATGAGGTCGCTCAACCGATCTAAGCCGGCGACTTCGGGATTGGCTAGTACACGCGCTGCGAGGCGAATCGGGCCTTCGGTGATGATTCCGCGCACGCCGGACGCAAGTGGACGGCGTGCCCATTCGGTGTCGTAATGCGCGCCAAGTCCTGTTATTTCGGGCGGTACTTCAACGCCACGCGGTACGGTCGGGATGCGGTACGGGAACCCGAAGTTTCGCAGAGGTGTGGTGACTCGACTCACTGCGCGCTCGGCGGTGCCAGCGAGTCGCTGTGCCCGTTTGATGTGTGAAGAGGCCATTGCTGGAGTGCCCTACTTGACGTCGGCAACTAGGACCGAGGGCACGTGAAGATGTGTGATTGATGGCGAACGGCCCACGACGTCGCTGGCGATCTCGAAGGCGTCGTTCATTGTGGAAGCAGGCGTGAAGCCCAAGCGTCGAACTGTGGCAGCGTCACCGCCGACGATGATGACCTTGCTGGCGTGCTGTTGGCCGTGTGCGCCCCAGTACCAAGCGTAGAACGGATGAACGCCGTGGTAAGCGTTACCTGTTCGATAAAGATGTCGATACCACTCATCTTCGGCGTACTTCTTCTCCCATTTTTCGCTCATCACCGCAGGGTTGGTTGAGTCAGGTAGCACCTCTTCGAAGAAGTCGATGTAGCTCGGATGGTGGACGGGATTGAAGTCAGGGTAGGTCGGGTGCGTCATGATGATGACACCGCCCTCGCGTACCAGCGGTTTGCCGCGGTACATGTTGAACAGATATCCCAGACCCATGCACATAACGAGGATCGGGTTCATAATGCCCTCAGGGTTGTATGGGCAGATGTACGGAATGCCCATGGTCAAGATGTCGGTTTGGCCTTCAACGTCAACAAGGTGCTGGGCGTAGACGTTTTTCAGTGTCTCTTCGTGCACGGTCGGCGTGAATCCGGCCTGAACGCTAGTCATCTTGTATGGCGACTCGATGTTGTGCATGACCTTACGGCGTGCCTTTACTGGCATTGCACTCAGCGATTTCTGTGTAGCGAGGTACGTTGCCCGGTCCTTGGCGTTCCACTCCCATTCGCGCTTTGCGAGGAAGTCAAAGGGCTTCGGAAACGTGTCCGTGTTCAGCGTGGTCTCGACCGTAAACACCTGCGGACCGCTGTCTCGGAGTACCTTGCCCATCCGCCACAAGCTTTTGTGGAGGTCGCTGTGATGGCGATCCATGAGGCTGCGGGTGTTTTGCAGGGTTTTCGGGTTGTGGTGAAAGCTCAGGCACCGATACGAAGCAACGCCGGTGGTGATCGACTTCCAGCCGCCATCCATGGCGACTTGGTTGACGTTGGCGTAAACGACGAGGTCGGATTCAGCGACACGCTTGTTGATCTCAAGGATTTCGCCTTCCTCGGTCTCGCCGATGACGGCGAGATTGTCGTAGTCCTCGGCGTCGTGCTGATAAAGGGTGCCGCGGGGATGGAAGGCGTCGAAGATGCGATCGCCGAGTACGTGCTTGAGTTCGTAGTCGTGCATCCGTCGATGCAGACCTAGTGCAGCTATGAGATGGACGTCGTCAACTCCAGCCGCTGCAGCCATCTCAAGCACGGCCTCGATGATTCGTTGACGCGTGTCTGGCTGACGCATTTTGGGCAATGAGAGCGATGCGTCGTCAAAACAAATGGTGAGCTTCATGTCTGGCTTGAGCAGTGTCGGAAGCGGCTCAGCGTCCATTGGATTGAGCAGCGCGTTACGAATAGCGCCATCGACATCTTCTATGCCGGCCAGCGGCTCGGGTGGATAAATGACTCGGCTGCGGTCGGCGGGGAGACGTTCGAGGCTGAAGTTCTCGCCGCGCCAGAAGAGCATGGGTGGCGTCGAACGGTCGACGTCGAGAACAAATCCGGGGCGAGGCATTAGTGAACACCCTTTCGCGAGGGGGAGTGGGCGTGGAAGGAAGAGAAGGCGTGAATGACTTGATTCGCTTGAGGACTGGTTAGTGGGGTCATGAGCGCTCCCGCATATCGAAAGCGATCTTGACAGCTCCGCGCCGCCCGGCTGAGGCGGCGTGCGCGATGGCGTCAACGTGATCGGCGAGCGGGTATGTAGCCGAGAGCAGGCGCTCGGCTTCGAAATGGTTGGCAGCTTCAATCGCTAAGTCGAAGGTCGACCTGGTGCGTCCGTCGGCCAGTGTCTCGGTGCCGTATGTGTAGGCGCCCTTGAGTTCGGTTTCTCGATGCCACAGCCCGGTCAGGTCGAGAGTGATTTCACCAGGCATTCCGAGAAGCACGACTCGGCCGCGAGGTTTGGTCATGCCGAGGGCATCGCTGACTGACGCGTTGGAGCCGACGGCGTCAATGGTGACGTGTGCGCCCGACGTAAGTTGGCCTCCCACCAGCATGCCCCCCACTTCGCGGCGGACGGCCCGCTGAAGTTCGCCGCTAGGAACGACTACGTCGGCGCCGAGCGCCTTGGCGTATGCCTGCTGGTGCGGGTAGCGGGCCCCAACAACAACGCGGGCCTCGGGCACATAGCGCTTGAGGCCTGCGACCGCTGCAAGTCCCATGGTGCCAGCGCCGAGCACGGCAACCACCGGATTCTCGGTTCCGATCGTTGACGGCTGGGCTAAAAGAGCAGCGTGGATGCCTCCAGCGAGCGGTTCGACGAGCACTGCCCGCTCGTCGGGCATGTCGTCGTCGATGCGATGCAGTTGCGATTCATGCGCCCAGAGCCAAGGAGCCCATCCGCCGCCAGTCGAACAGCAGAAGCCGGTCTGGATTCCTGTTGCGAGCGCTCCGCCGTTTGAGTCCATCGCAAGATGGGCGTAGTCGTCGCCATCTGCGGGCGATGCGCCTGCGAATGGTAGCGGGAGTCCGCGCGCAGCATGGCCGAGCACCGGCTCAAGAACGACTCGCTTACCCGAGTCGAGTTCGCCGACCACTTCGTGTCCCGGGATAAATGGAAAACTGACCCAGTCTTCGAAGTACGTCGAGGCATGGCCCTCAACTAATGCAATATCGGATCCGCAGATGCCGGCGAGCCGGGTGTGAACTCGATGCCAACCCTCAGCGTTAGTGCCCCCTGGACATTCAGGGTCATCCACGGTCCGCATCTCGAGTGGGCCCATTTTGGCAGCCATCACAGGTGACACAGCTGAAGCAATACGGGCCATGCCCAGCATGGCGATGTTGCGGCGGACTTGTAGCGCTCTCATGAGACGAAAGCCTTCCGCTCACGCTCGCTNAATAGTTTGCCGATTGGGAGCACTGGTTGCGATGATCCGGAAGCTTTGCTCCAGTTTTCGACCAACCAGCCCCGTTTGCGAGCAATGGCAGCGAGCCGCGTTTCGGGGTTGACCGCTACTGGAAAACCGACAGCTTCGAAGAGCGGCAAGTCTGATGATGAGTCTGCGTANGCGACGCACTCATCGAGGTCGAGTCCCTCTTGATCGCAGTAGTCGGCAAGCAGCTGTGCGCGAGCTTCTCCGGTCGGTGGCACCACTGGCATTTCGCCGGTGTAGGTNCCGTCGGGCTTGATGGTCATTTCCGCTGCGAAGATCTCGTCAAACAACGGCCGCAGACCCTCTACATTGAAACTGAGCGCACCGGTGATCAGCACTGTCCGATGACCAGCAGCGCGGTGCTCGCGTACCCGCCGCAGNCCGTCGGGGAAGCTCTTAGCCATGATCAACTGGGTCATCATCTCGCGTGCGTCTGCNTCGACTTGGGCAGNGGGAGCATTTTCGTAGCGGCGATAAAAGTGACGGAGGAAGTCGGTGCGATCCTGCCGATCGATTTTGATCAGGCTTGGCGCTTCGAGCAGTGTGCGTANNACATAACGGAACCGCTCCNGGGTNTCGAGTCGGCGTGTGGCCAGCCACGAATAACTTTCGACAACGTTTGACGCAATCAATGTGTTCTCAAGATCAAACGCCGCTACTTGACGTTTGGGGTCTAGGACCTNCTGGCGCATGCGTCCCATGCGATCGGTGCTCTTCGACTTGCCAGGTGTCGACTTGACGCGCGCGTGTTGGACAATCGANGGGAGATGGATGCGATTGACGTAGTGCTCCCAGTCAACCACCCGTGGGTCAAAATTGAAGCTGCGTTGGTCGTCGGCGTNGAGCGANTCCCAGAGACCGAGCAGGTTGTCGACTTGGTAGATCGCTTCGCATTCGGTGTATAGGCCGTAAAGCTCGACGTACTCAAGTGCTCGTTCAACGTCTTGGCGCTTGGACTCGAGCTCGGCNGCGAAGCTGGCCTGTTTGCCTCGCAGGGGNAGGGCTTGCAAGGCCTTCTCTGCGGTAGTCAACGTCTTCTGGGCGCGTGTGAGTTGCTTTTGTACTCGACCGCGGCCAGGGAACCGCCACTCGGGCACGATGATCGGTTGGCCGTCCTTGTCGTACAGCGGATTTGCTGTGAAGAACGCCGTGGTCCAATCAACCATTGCTCGATACCGGAGCGGATTGACGCCCCCGGAGGCCACCTGACTGATCGCCGGTGCCCGCTCAGGGCCAGCGCCAGCAACGGCGATGATCGCTGCAACAACAATGTCGACAGGAATGACATCGACGGTACCCTCGGGTACGCCTGGGAACTCCTTGAGTAGTCCGCCGGCAAAAGAGATGATGACCGGTTCGGCCATGCGAAACCCACGGATCCAGCCTGGGTTCGGTTCTGCCCAAGCCGACTCGATGATCGACGGCCGCACGATCGAGACGGGCACGGGGCCTTTCACCTCAGTTAAGGCCTGCTCGCCTAATGCTTTNGTATAGGCGTACGCATCTGGCCAGCCCAGGCTCGCAGCGCGTGACCGGCCGGCATCGACGAGTTCGGCACGCACCCAGCGTTCGCGAATCTGTTCGGTCTTTGCGGCAAGGGCTGGAGCGCCAGCGGCGCCGAGTTCGCTGCGCGCCTCTTTGCGAAAGCGTTCAAGATTGTCGCGACTGCGACTGATCGCTTCGGTGTCGCCCTTGAGCCGGCGGGCGGAGGCCACCTCGTTACGCCAGTCGAGACCGATGTCCCATGGCCCCTCGCTGACGAGTTCTTCAGGAGCGCGTCCGCGACGGTTCCCAGCGACGTAGCACGTCGACACAGCCACGATGTGGGGCTTGACCTCCAGTTGATTACACAGCTCTGCGATACGGACCGGGCCGAGTAGGTTAATTTCCACAGCGGAGTCGAGCGGTGAGTCGAACGACACCGCTGCTGCTGAGTGGATAACGGTGCNGCAGCTAGCAAAGATCGCCCGGTCTGCTTCGTTCAGGCCAAGGCCATCACGGCTGACGTCGCCTGCGATGGTGATGATTCGCCGATTGGTCATCTCGGTGAATGTCTCAGTTGCATCGGNAGTGCCGTGAGATTNGCGCAGCCGATCAAAGGCGTTGTTCTTTAGGATTTCTCTCTGCGTTCGCTGCGNTGCCGGTGTTCGCTTGCCGTCGCGGACGAGCAGGATCAGTTCGCAGTCCGGGACCGAGCGAAGCATTCGCTCGACGAGTGCTGTGCCGACGAAGCCGGTGGACCCGGTGATGGCAATTCGCTTGCCTGCAAGGGATTCCGCAATCACGGGTGCAGTTCTAGCATGATTCTCTACCAATTGGTAGAGAGAGCTGCCAAGATAGCGGTATGGGTGATAGTGGCACGGGTGGCAAAGGTGATTCAGGCTGGGACTCCGGTGCCTAATCGGACCACGCGAGAACGTATTCTCGACGCAGCGCTCGACCTGTTCGGCGCACGCGGTGTCGATGCTGTGTCGCTTGATGAGATTGCCCGTCATGTAGGTGTCCGCAAGCAGACCGTCCTTTACTGGTTTGACTCCAAGGAGGTGCTTGTAGACGCAGTGCTGGAGAAGGTTGCTGCGGAACTGGTCGTCGTCATCGACGCCGCAGTCCGCGCTGCGCCTGATGACCCGCTTGATCGCGTGGACGCCGTCGTGCGTGCGGTCTTCCGCCCGGCAGTCCGGCGGCCGGCTCTCCTTGGCCTGGTCCGAGAAGTTAGCCGATTAAGTCAATCGCAGGCTGATCGGCTCGCGGCGCACATCTCACCACTTGTAGAGCGTGCTGTCCACTATTTGGCTGCAGAGATGGAGACCGGCCGTCTTCGCACGGGAGACCCCCGATTGATCGCGGCGCTGAGCTACGCAACCGTCACAGGCATTGCGACAGAACCTGAAGCACTCCGCACAGTCGGGTGGGTCGCTGATCAGGCTGGCCTTCGGGCGTTGCGCGATGAACTGCGTGCCTTTCTTCGTTCAGCCCTCACCCCACTCTGAGCCAAAACCGTCTGAAAGGTGCGTAATGAGGGCTGCTGCGCAGCGATTTTCCCGCATGGCTTGGGTGGACTGGGGAAGATCTTGGCGCAGTAGTGCGTGGTGTTTCAGTGAACGGTATTGCGTCGGCGTCGGGAGTGGCGCTCCAATGCGAGATCGACGAGTCGGTCGATGATCTCGGGATAGCTCACTCCGTCGGAAATCCACATTTTCGGGAACATCGAGATGGGGGTAAAACCCGGCATTGTGTTGACCTCGTTCAGCAAAAAACCACGACCGGGTTTACCGCTGAAATCGGTAGCGGGGTCTTCCCAGAAGAAGTCAACCCTCGACAAACCTTCGCATCGCAAAGCCCGGTACGCCTCGATTGCGAGCTCTTTTGCCTGGCTGAGAGCACTGTCTCCAATCGGGGCAGGAATGACTGCATAAGAACCGTCGGTTAGGTACTTGTCTTCGTAACTGTAAAAGTTATCGCCCGGCACAATCTCGCCCGGCGTCGCTGCTACGGGCTGGTTATTGCCGAGAACGGCGACTTCGATTTCTTTACCACTCACAGCCTCTTCGACGACAACCACTTCGTCATAACTGAGCGCGACGTCGATCGCAGCGTTTAGCTCATCGATGCTCGACGCTTTTGATACGCCGACCGAGGAACCCATGTTTGCTGGTTTTACGAACACTGGGAGCCCAAGGTCATCGACGATTGCAGTCACAAATGACGGCGTCATTTCATGTTCGGCAAATGCCTGGTAGCGGGCCTGGGGAATTCCAGCAGCAGCAACGACCTGCTTGGCCATCGCTTTGTCCATTGCCACCGCAGACCCAAGGACACCGGTGCCAACGTACGGCAGGTTGGCGAGTTCGATGAGTCCCTGGATCGTTCCATCCTCACCCATCGGGCCGTGGAGGAGCGGCAAGACGACCGTGGTTGAGGGGTCGGCGAAGGCAGTGGAAAGAATTGGCGTTGCTGATACCTCAGAGCCGGTCGGGTCGAGTTTCGCTGGTAATTCACCCCTGCCTGAAGCCAGCGCGGCAACTGCGTGGTCCGCAATCGCCCACCGCCCGTCAGTCGAAATTCCGACCGGGGTAATGCGGTACTTTGCAGGATCCGCTGCGGCCAACACATGGGCAGCGGTGGTGCACGAGACGTCATGTTCGGCGCTTTCGCCACCGAAGATGACGATCAGGTGGATCCGTTCGTCTGTCTCGATCGGGCTGCCACTCACCGTCGTCCACCAATCGTCATAGTGCGAACGGTACCGTCGACGCGCGTGAGGATTCTGGCATCAGCAGCAGCGACCGGCATCGGAGGACAACTGGTCGGGCCCGATGTTGAGTTTGACGGTGCATCATTCGACTCGCGCTTGGTGCGTCCAGGCCAGCTATTCATTCCGATTGTGGCTGTTCGCAATGGTCACGAGTACATCGAAACAGCGCTATCGGCCGGAGCGGCCGCGTACCTCACAAGCCAGCCGGAGCATGCCGCAGAAGCGGGCACCTCCATCGAAGTCGCTGATACCGCAGCAGCGCTTATGGCGCTCGCTGCTTGGGCCCGCAGCCAATCAGTCGGCAAGGTCATCGGTGTTACCGGCAGCGTCGGCAAGACATCGACCAAGGACCTGATTGCAGCCGCGTGCGCATCAGGGCTCCGCACAGCTGCTAACGAACGAAGCTTCAACAACGAGCAGGGCCTGCCAATTACGGTTCTGAATGCACCAGACGACACCGAGGTCCTCGTGTTGGAGATGGGAATGCGCGGTTTTGGTGAGATCACGAGACTCTGTGACGTTGCCCAACCAGACATCGGCGTTGTCACCGCAGTGGGTCACTCTCACACCGAACGAGTCGGTGGCATTGAGGGTGTCGCAAAGGCGAAGAAAGAGTTGGTTGAGGCGCTCGATGCGTCGGGTACAGCGATCCTCAACGCTGATGATGAGCGCGTGCTGGCGATGGCTCGGCACGCACACGCAACTGTCCTTACATATGGCACGTCGGCGGATGTACGGCTCAGTGGTCTCGAACTTGATGCGCTGGCCCGCCCTCGATTCCGCGTCGATACCCCGTGGGGAAACGCCGACGTCGAACTTGCAACGAGCGGCGCGCACATGGCATCAAATGCTGCAGCTGCGATCGCTGTTGCCGGGTCCGTCGGCGTGTCGCTCAACGCAGCGGTTGAGGCATTAGCGACAGCGTCGATCTCTGGTATGCGGATGGAAGTGTCAACGGCGCCGTCCGGAGCGACAGTCATCAACGACGCCTACAACGCCAACCCGACATCCATGGGTGCGGCTCTCGAAGCGTTGGCAGCGATGGAGGCTGACCGTCGTATTGCCATCCTCGGCCTCATGGGCGAGTTAGACGATGACGTTGAGGGGCATCGTGAGGTTGCTCGCATTGCCGAGACACTTGGCGTCCAAGTTGTCGCCACCGGAACGGATCTTTACGGTGTCCGACCGACCGATGACCCGGTTGCATTTATTGGCAATTTCCAAGCGGGTGACGTAGTGCTGGTTAAAGCCAGCCGATCCGCCGGCCTCGAACGCGTCGTCAACGAACTACTTAATTGAATCATTCCGAGTTGCTCTGGGAACTGGACAGCCGACACTCGCTAGATAAGGCGGCTGGCGTTGACTGGCGTGTATTTCTCGCCTCCCTCGCTTTCCGGCAGAAATGCGTTGCGCCGTAGGTGGCGTAGATCGACCCAGTACGCAAGGAAAACCGCAAACCCGGCACCAAAACCGAGCACGGCTCGAGCGCCGACCCACTCGATGACGACGCCGAAGACCAGGTTGCCGATCGGCACCGTTCCGCCAAAGACCATGAACCACAGCGGCATCACGGCCGCCCGCTCAGTGTTCTTAAGATTGAGCTGCAGCTCAGTGGTGATTGCCGTGGCGGTCATGAAGTATGCGAAGCCAAGCAGGAAACCTACGGGGTACGGAAGGACCGAATCGCGTAGCTGCGAGAAGACTGCAAGAACAACAGCAAAGCCAGTGAACCCGCGGACGATAAGTGTGTGGCGGTGCACGTCGGCCAGCCAGGTGCCGACCGAAATGGCACCGGAGAAGGCGCCGAGCCCCCACGTTGCGTATAGCGCCCGGTATTGGTTGTCAAGCGGATCGAATCCAAAGTTGAGCTCAGCGATCGACGGGAACAACCCAACGAACGGCAAACAGAACAGTGAGAACAGGAACATGCCGAGAAGAAGACGCGAGAGCACCTGCCGCTTGCGGACGATGTGAAAGCCGGTCAGCAAACGGCGCCAGCCGACTTCACTGAATGTGCCTCGCACGTCGGGCATCCGCACGATAAGTAACGCAATGATAAAAAAGACGTAAGTCGCAGCGTTTACGGTGAAAATTTGCGCAGTGCTCATGCCGATCGCAGCAAGTACCGCAGCGAGCACGGGCCCCATCACCCGGCTGCCATTAATCATGGCAGAGTTCAGGCTGATGGCTCCGGGCAGGTCCTGACGGTGCACGAGCAAGGGCATGCTTGCCTGGAAGGCCGGTGCGTTCAACGCGTTTGCGATGCCGATTGCGAGCTGTATTCCAAAGATTGCGACCAGCGCAGCGTTTTGTGCCACCAAAAAAGCAAGGCACAGCGTGAGCGCAGCAGAAATCGACTGCATCGCGAGTTGAAGCTTCTGCTTCGACACCTTGTCAGCGAGCACCCCGGCGGGAATCGATAATACGAGGAGCGGCCCTAGTTGCATGAAGATTGCTACGCCAACGAACGCGGGGCGGTCGGTGCGGTCCTGGATATAGGCCGGCAGGGTGAAGTTCTGCATCCAGGTCCCTATTTGCGAAAGCGCTAGACCGACAAAGATGATGCGAAATGAGCGGTACGACCATGCCGCCTTTGCGCTTCCAGGCACTCGGCCATGCTGAGGGGGGGTCGGGTTGGTGTAGTCGAACGCAGTCAGAAAGCCTGACGCTAGCGAGCGCCTTGGTGAAAGGGTCGGAACATTGTTCTGATCTCTTTGACATAGGTGTCGGGAACCTCGAACGCGGCAAAATGACCGCCTCGAGCATGCTCGGCCCAATGCACGATGTGGGTGTAGCTGTCTTCCACCCACTCCCGTACGGGAGGAGCAATCTCCTCAGGGAACACTGCAAACCCAGTTGGGATATTCACGGTATGGCGGGGGCCTTTGCCGAAGCTCTCCCAGTACAACCGGCCGGAGGAGGCTGCATTGCCGTTGATCCAATAAAGCATGATGTTGTCGAGTAGCTCATCGCGTGTCAGAACATCTTCAGGGTGCCCACCGCGTTCAGAGTCGCGCGTGTCTGTCCACGACCAGAACTTCTCGAGGATCCAGGCAGCCTGTCCGGCCGGTGAGTCGACAAGGCCGTAACCGACGGTCTGGGGCCGTGTGGCCTGCTGCTTTGAGTAGCCCGAGTCCCAGTCTCGGTAGTATCGCAAATGCTTGAGCGTCCGCTCAGCCGCATCGCTGATTTCGCCGTCAAGTTTCGGGCGCGCTCCCATGGCAAGGGTGATGTGGATCGCGGCACAGTGTTCGGGGTCGCACGCGCCGAGTGCCGTCGTCACACCGGATCCCCAATCGCCGCCTTGCGCAACGTAATGGCCGTATCCGAGGCGCCGCATCAGTTCGGCAAAGGTGGCAGCGATTTTCTCAACGCCCCAACCCGTGGCTGTTGGCTTGTCGGAGAACCCGTACCCGGGTAGCGACGGGGCAATGACGTGGAACGCGTCGGCTGCATCTCCACCGTGTTGCGTTGGGTTGGTCAATGGATCGACCACCTTGACGAATTCGACGATGGAGCCCGGCCATCCGTGAGTGAGTAGCAGGGGGGTGGCTTCAGCGTGAGGCGACCGCTGGTGAATGAAGTGAATATCGAGTTCGTCAATTGTGGTGACGAATTGATGAAAATGATTGAGCTTCGCCTCGCGTTCTCGCCAGTTGTATTGCTCTGCCCAGTAGTCGCAGACCTCTTGGACGTAGGCGAGCGGTGTGCCCTGGGACCAATCCTCAACCAACTCGCGTTCGGGCCAGCGCGTGTTGCGCAGCCGGGCTCGAAGGTCATCAAGGATCTCGTCGCTGACCTCGATTGTGAATGGTCGGATGTCAGTGCTCATTGCATCACCGTAGGAGGGTCGAAGGTGGCGTCGATCAGTCGAGCGATGCCCACTTTGGACCGATGCCAGCGAGTGGATTACCTCGGCGCGTTATGCGGGGCGAACTGATCAGGTGCACCAGCGTCGGACTTCTATGTGATGTCACCGGCGGAGTCCGGCGTGAATGCGGCGAGCGCCTGAGTGTGCCGATGGGGGAAAGCGAAGTGGGAGTCGTCGTGGCTTGTGCGGCTTCGCCAGTTCTGGCAGACGGGCGGCCGCATCGCACTTCGTACCTCCGACCGATGTCGAAAGTAGTGTTGGTGGTCATGACTGACGCCTCTGCTGCGATGCATCAACGTGACCACGTGGCCGAAGAGCTTGGCATTGAGATCATTCACGCCGAAGTCGGTTTAGCGGTGGTGTCGATGAAGGTGGAAGAGCGGATGACTAACGGGCTGGGTGTCTGCCACGGTGGGGTGCTCTTCACGCTGGCCGACACGGCGATGGCTCATGCCTCAAACGCAGGCAACGAGCGCACTCTGTCGACGACAGCGTCGATCGAGTGGATCTCGGTCGCCCGCATCGGCGATCACTTGGTTGCGACGTCACGCGCTGTTGCGCAGCGCGGCCGCAACACGGTCCACGACATCGCTGTCAATAACGGTGATGGTGACACGGTTGCTTTGGTGCGTGGGCAAACGCTCACGCTCGGCGGGCCGGTGCTCGATGTCTGACGAATTTGAGCAACGCGCAACCGAGCGGGTTGCTGAGCTCGGCGGCGGAGGGGATGGAGAGGTCAACCTCGAGAGCTTCGCTGCGTCATTCGATCTCTTCCGGTTGGCAACGCGGACGATTGGAGACTTCGACACGGAAGTGCACCGACCGCTCGGGCTTTCGATGGCGGGTTTTCGAGTGCTGTTTACGGTTTGGGTCTTTGGTTCGTTAGAGGTGCGCGAGATCGCTCGACTTTCCGGTGTGTCGCGTGCTGCAGTTTCTGGAGTCGTGACGACCTTGGAGCGTGAGCAGCTGGCTCTACGTCAGCGAGATCAGGCTGATGGTCGCCTCGCAAGTGTGACGGTGACCGATGCCGGCGTTGAGAAGCTGCGCCAGGCCTACGGTGGTCAGCATCGACGCGAGCAGCGGTTGTTTAGCGTGCTTGACGAGGCGGAGCTGAACGCTTTTACCGAGACGCTGCGCAAGCTCCTTCGAGTGCGTATTGACAATGACGGAGGGCAGCGCGACTAAGAAGATCGTTAAGGACTTGACGATCTTGTAAAATCGGCTACGCTTACGTCACACGAATCCAGCTCGAGGGGGACTGTTGCATGCACACACTCGCTGACCCGCCGACTCGACGGGGCCGTTCGTGGTCAGACCTTGAGCAATTCCAAGCGTTTATCGACAGTGGCGGCATGGTCGAACCCGGTGATGACATGCCGTTGGAATATCGCGATGAGGTGTTCCGCTTTATCGAGTTCCATGCGAACTCGGAGTTAATGGGAGGGCTCACCGAACGAGATTGGATTCCGCACGCACCTGGACTCCGCCTAAAGCAGGTCTTCCTGGCCAAGACTCAGGACGAGATCGGACACGCGCACCTTCTTTACATGGTGGCCGCTGACATGGGCGTCAAAACACGAACTGAGATGCTCGAACAGCTCTTCGATGGCCGGTCGCGGTTCCACAATGTGTTTCATTACCAAGCGGTCACCTGGGCAGATCAAGTGGCGATTTCCTTCCTTGTCGATGCTGCAGCATTCGCCAGTCAGCGGGCGGTCTTTGCTGAGTGCACGTACGGCCCGTACAAGCGGGTACTGAAACGCATCGTCGCCGAAGAGGGCTTCCACATGCGTCACGGTGAGGAGATGTTGTTGCGTCTCGCTACTGGGACAACGACGCAACGAGAAATGTTCCAGGCCGCGCTCGATCGCTGGTGGTGGCCAGCCGTGCAGTTGTTCGGTCCAGATTCTCCCCCCGGTGACACGGACCCACTGATCCGCTGGAAAATCAAGTCGCAACGTAACGAGGATCTCCGTCGAGCGTACGTTCAAAAATACGTGCCGCTGCTGCACGGTTACGGGTTCAAGATCCCTGACTCCGAACTACACCAGGACGTCGAAGGCGTATGGCGGGCAGGGACGATTGATTGGGAGCCATTGAAGGCCACGATGCGCCAGGGCGGCCCGGATTCGAAGCGGCGCATCGCAACGGCTGCTACAAACTGGGCGGACACGGCGTGGGTGCGCAATGCGCTGGAGGTAAGAGAGTGACTGCCACTTTTGCAGAGAGCGATCTCTGTGTTGAGAGTGCCGTGCGGGCTGCAGTCGCAGCGGTCAATGACCCCGAGTACCCCGACGTGTCGGTTCTCGACCTTGGGCTGCTCGAATCGCTTCAAGTCGAATCTGTGACAGAGCACGGCGCTGAAAGCGTTATTGCGCACGTCGGCTTAATCCCAACGTTCAGCGGCTGCCCAGCATTGAAAATGATCGCGGACGACGTTCAGCAATCGGTTGAGTCACTCGGATCCATTGATCGTTGTGTCGTTTCATGGCTCGCCGGTCCGGTGTGGGACAGCAGTCGGCTGAGCGTTGACGCGCAATCTCGACTCGCTGAGGAATACACCGTTGTGCTTCGGCGCAAAGACGGAAGCTTGCTGTGCCCGGTCTGCGGTTCGGATGCGGTCATGGATCAAGCGATGGTGGGGCCGACTCGATGCCGCTCCGTGGCGTGGTGTCCGTCGTGCCGGAACCCGGTTGAGGTGATGCGATGAGTGGTTGGGTAGCGCAACGGGTGCAGCGATGAAGACGTACGAGGTCTTCCTCAAAAAAGCAGGGCGCGATGAGTTCCGCCATGCCGGGTCGCTCAATGCTCCTGACCCTGAGATGGCAGTGATGTACGCCAGCGAAACACATGCTCGGCGGGCTGAAGGTGCTGAAATGTGGCTAGTTGAACGTGAAAATGTGCTCGTTGCTGATGCTGCGATCCTTGCGGTCAACGACGACAAACCGCACCGTCACAACGATGGAGGGCGAGTTGCTGCGCGTCGCAAGAAGCAACGCGAAGGAGACGAGTCATGAGCCTCAAAGCTGCAGAGCGTGCACACCTGTTGGCGCTTGCTGACGATGAACACATGGTGGGCGCTCGTCATACCAATTGGATTGGCCTTGGTCCTTTTCTGGAAGAAGACCTTGCGTTCTGCTCGATAGCCCAAGATGAGCTCGGTCACGCAATCGGTCTCTATGAGATCCTTCTCGCCGATGATCCAGACCGCAACGTTACTGATCTGGACGAATTCGCAATGCTGCGCGCCGCTGCTGACTACCGGAGCTGTTGGCTCGCCGAAGTCGAGTGCAGTGAATGGAATGACTCGCTCGTCCGTCACTGGCTGTACGACCGAGCTGAGTCTCTCCGGTGGGAAGCGTTGACCGGTTGCTCCGATGGGCGGGTAGCTGCGCTAGCCAACCGGGCGCTTCGTGAGGAGAATTTTCACCTCGACCATGCGCAGCGCTTCATGAGCCGCGTAGCGGGCGTCGATGTGACTGGCAAAATCGCGACCTCGATCAACTGGCTGTTCCCGATTGCCCGAGGACTCTGGGACGAACTCGCTGCGGGCGATCCGGTGGCGATGGACTTCGCGTCCCGGTCCGTGGGCGAGTTGGCCGTTGAGTGGGAAGCGCTAATCGCTGACGACCTCAAAAAGTGGGGTGTCGATATCACTCTTCCTGATGGGAATGTGGCAGCCGATCAGGCGCATCGAACGATCCGGAGTGACGGATTTGGAGCATTTCACGCAGACCTGCAGCGTGTGATCCTGCTCGATACGTCCGCCGTTTGGTAGCCGCGCGTGTGCCCCCCCAAATCACAAAAAATCTCAACCCAAAATCAACACAGGAGATGTTCATGGCAACCCTCACAGAATTCTGCAAGAATGA